>DASZVT010000150.1:0-2658 GCA_035546915.1 Mycobacteriales bacterium
CCACCCGGGTATAAGCCAATGCCGCCAGCCGGTCGGTGATCTCCTCGAGATCGGCGCGCTCGCCCACCGCCAGCCGAACCGGTGCGATCTCACCCAGGCCGCGCAAGGTGGGCTGCAACACGCTGCGCACCGGGCTGACGACGACGCGCAGCGGCGGCTGGCCGTCCGCGGCGCCCTCCTCCGGGTGCGCCAACCGGCGCAGTACGGCCATCCGGCGTCCTACCGTGTCCGCGCGCGGCGACAAGCGCTCGTGCGGGAGCGTCTCCCAGCTCGGAAACAGCGCGACGCTGGCCGAGTCCAGCACGCCGCCGAGTGCCTCGACCAGTTCGTCCGCCTCCCGGCCGGTCGCCACCACCGCCAGTACCGGCGCCTTCGCGGCGAGCACCGCGGTGACCATCGGTCGCAGGCCCTCCGGACCGACCAGGTCATAGCTGCGTTCGGTGCCGACAGCGGCAACAGCCGCCGCCAGCGCGGGGTCGCGCGCGACCAGTTCGAGCAGCGGCGCGAGCGTTGCAGTCATAAGGCGGCCTCGAAGCGAGGACACGAACCACAGGTGAGGCCCACAGCGGAGAGGACGACGGGGTAATCAGTCACGAGGCGGCCTCGACCGTCAACCGTTGTAGGCGTTCTGGGTGCGCTCGAGCCCGTGGACGAGCAGCGCCTCGACCGCGTCCGCGGCGCGGTCCACCAGCACCGGCAGGTCCGCCCGCTCGGCTGTCGCGAAGTCCCGGAGCACGAAGTCTGCGGGATTCATCCGGCCGGGCGGACGCCCGATTCCCAGCCGCACCCGGAAGAAGTCGCCGGAGCCGAGCGACCGCCGCAGCGACTTGAGCCCGTTGTGCCCGTTGTCCCCGCCACCGTGTTTCACCCGCAGTTGACCGAAGTCGAGGTCCAATTCGTCGTGGATCACCACTAACTGCGCCACCGGCACCTTGAAGAACCCGGCCACCGACGCGACCGGTCCGCCACTGTCGTTCATGTACGACGTGGGCTTGGCGAGCACCACCGGGACACCGGCGAGGCGGCCCTCCACGGTCAGCGCGCGGCCCTTGTGTGCCTTGAATTTCGCCCCGATACGTTCGGCGAGCAGGTCGGTGACCAGATATCCAGCGTTGTGCCGGGTGCGGGCGTACTCGGCACCCGGGTTGCCCAGCCCGACGACGAGCCAGCGCGACCCGTCGGACATCCGTTACTCCGCAGGCGCTTCGGCGCCCTCGTCCGCGACAGCGGCGGGCTCGGCGTCCTCCGCTGCCGGTGCCTGCGGCGCGGCTCCCTCGACCGCCCCGGTCGCCTCCGCGAGCTCGGCGTCCAGCTGCGCGGCGGTGGGTGCCGCGTGGGCGCTGACGACGACGGCCTCCGGGTCGGTGATGAGCGTGACGCCCGAAGGCAGTGCGATCTCTCCCGCAGTGATCATGGTGCCGGCGGCGATACCGGCAATGGAGGCCTCGAACCCGGTCGGGATGTGGGTGGCCTCCGCCTCGACGCTGATCTCGGTGATCGGCTGGGTGACCAGCACGTCGCTGGTGGTCTCACCGACGAGCGCCACCGCGACGTCCACCGTCACCTTCTCGCCGCGCCGCACCACCAGCAGGTCGACGTGCTCCAGGAAGCCCTTGATCGGGTCGCGGGTGACGGCCTTCGGCAGCGCCAACTGCTCGCCGTCGGGCAGCTGCAGCGTGAGCAGCGCGTTGTGCCCGCCGTGCTTGAGCGCCAGCATCAGCTGGTGACCCGGCAGCGAGAGGTGCCGCGGGCTCATCCCGTGCCCGTAGAGCACCGCCGGGACCTTCTTGGCACGACGCACCGCGCGCGCAGCGCCCTTGCCGAAGGCGGTGCGCTCCTCGGCGACGAGGGTGGTCTCGGACACGGCGGTTCTCCTCTAGCGCTGGCGGTCGGCGAGCTCGGCAGCGGGACCGAACCTGCCGGTCGACCGCTCACAGGCAACCACGCGAGTGTACGGGACGCGGTGCGCGCCCGGAAACGCAGGCTCGCTCGACGCACCCCGGCGCATGGTCAGCCGGCGGGAGTGCGCAGCGGCGGTGGGAGCGCCGACACCAGGCGGTCCAACTCGGCGTCGACGTTGTAGTAGTGCGGTGAGGCGCGTACCAGCTCGGTCAGACCGCGGGCCGGCAGGTCGTAGCGAGCGGATCCCGCGGTCGAGACGGATACGTTCACGCCGGCTGCGGCCAGGGCGGCGGCGACGTCGGTGGCACTCCGGCCGGACACCGTGAACGTGACGATCCCGCAGCGGCGCTCGCCGCGGTCGTGTACGGCCACGCCCGGTACTGCGTTCAACCGCGTGCGCAGTCCGTCGGCCAGCACGCCGACCCGTTCTGCGATCGCGTCCAGGCCCCACCCCAGGGCGTAGTCGACCGCCACGCCGAGGCCGATCCGGGACGCGACGTTCGCCTCCCAGGTCTCGAACCGCCGGGCGTCCGGCCGTACTTCGTACCGGTCCGGCGCGGTCCACTGGGCGGCCCGCATGTCGAGGTACGCGGGTTCGAGAAGCTCCAGCAGGCGCGGCCCGACGTAGAGGAAGCCGGTGCCGCGCGGGGCGCGGAGCCACTTGCGACCGGTCGCCGAGATCAAGTCCGCTCCCAGCGCGACCACGTCCAGCGGTAGCTGTCCGACGGACTGACAAGCGTCGAGCAGGAACGGGAC
>DASZVT010000151.1:0-11177 GCA_035546915.1 Mycobacteriales bacterium
ACCGGCACCGCTGTGCAGCGGGACGGTACGGGCGTGGGCGGCCAAGGTCGCCAGGTCCAGGGCACCGCGGTTCGCGTCGCGGGCGGCGGCTGCCAAGCCGGGCACCTCGTCCAGCAGGCCGACGTACTGCGCGACCGAGGCGGCGCTCACGTCGGCGTCAACCAGCACGGTCGGCAGGCCAAGTAAGGCGAACTCGGCGGCGAGCGCGGTAGCCAGGACGGTGCGGCCGGGCGACCCGGGCGGGCCCCAGACCGCGATCACGGTGCCGCGACCGCGGTCGCCCTGCGGTGCAGCTACCTGGACGTCGTCCGAGGCGGGACCGGGTTCCCGCCGTCCCGTCCCGGTCGGTGCCGACGGGCGCGGCTGGGCGGTCACCTCGACCACCGCGTCCGCGACAGCGGCGGCGGTGGCGGACCGCGGCAGTACCGCCGCCGCCCCCATCTCGCGTAGCCGCCGGGCGGCATCGTCGTCCGCGGCCAGCGCGACGACGGCGACCCCGGCCGCCCGCAGCCGCGTCGCCACCTCCCGGTCGAACCTGCGCAGCGCGCCGTCGACGACCACAGCCTGCGCGACCCCGCTGAGCGCCGCGCCGAGAAGGTCCGCCAGATCGACGCACCGCCGCGCCACGGCGACGCCGGCTCCCGGGGCGGCGAAGGCCGCGACCAGCCGCTGCTCGACGGCGTCGTCCGGCACCGCGATCAGGATGCTGACGCTCATCCGGCGGCGCCCGCGCTGCCGGATGAGTCGGCCCGCTCGCCTCCGGGGCCGACCACCGCCCCCTGCCCCACGTCCCCGGCCTCGTCGCCGGCCGGGAGTTGGCGCACGAGGTCGATCCCAGCCACCTCGGACGCCCGTACCAGCGCACCGACGCTGTCGACCGGCACCCGCAGCCGGACCGCGACCCGGGTGCCGGTGGCGGTGTCGCCCGAGCCCAGGTATTCCGCGCCCCGCAGCACCGCTGCAGTGCGTCCCTGCTTACCGGCCGCGGCGTCGTAGGTGGCGAAGACGTCCACCCGATCACCGGCTCCGAGCACCGGCAATCGGGTCGGGTCGACCGGGACCGAGACGACCCGCGCAGGCTTCGGGTCGGGCTCGGCGGCGACGACAGACCGCGGGAGCAGGTCACCCGCCGCCACCGAGGTCATCACCGCGTGCCCGAGCAACCCTGTCAGGTCCGCGCCCGGCCAGTAGTGGCCACCGACGCCGGACAGTCGCACCGCGCGCACCTCGAGGTCGCCCGCGGTGACGACGTGCCCGGCCTGCAGCGGCCGCGCGGCGACCACCACGTCGGTACGGCGCTGCGCCCCGGACAGCAGGCGGGCCCCCAGCAGCACCGACAGCAGCACCAACACGACACCGAGCACCAGCCGGCCGTCCCGCCAGCGTGGCAGCGTGATCCTCGTGGCCGGTGGCGACCCGACGGCTGCTGGCGCCATCGCTGCCACAGCCCCATTCGTGCCGTCCCCGCTCTCCGGCACCTGCATCTCGCGCCCCCTCCACGACCGCACCGGCGTACGGCCTAGCGAACCTCCGCCGTTCGCGTCCCCGGGCTAGGCCGAAACGACGAGCAGGGTACGTGATCATGCGCGCGGATGTGCGGCGCCGTCCACAACGGTGACGGCCGCGAATGCCCACAAACGCCGCTATGCGCGGTCAAGCGGCGGCAACGGCTGGCATGATGAGGTATCCGTCTCGTGCCTATTCCGCGGGAGCGCGCCGTGTCGCAGAAGCGCTTTGTGCAGCTCACTGACGTCGCCGAGATCCTCGACATCTCGATGAGTCAGGCACAGGCGCTCGTTCGTCGCGGCGACCTGCGGGCGCTGAAGGTCGGCGGTCGCGGCCAGTGGCGGATCGAGCTCACCGAACTCGACGCCTACATCGAACGCTGTTACGCCGAAGCCGCCCGGCACGTGCGCGACGGGCAAGAAGCAGGACAGGGCGCGGTCGACAGCTGATCCGGCTACTGCTGGCGCCGAATCAGCACCATCGCCGACCAGGGAACGGCCCGCGTCGCCTGCACCGCAGCCGGCCGTCGCGCCTCCCCGGCGGGGTGCCGGCTGAAGTCGACATGATCCGCGTAGACCCGGTCGAAAGTTCCCTGTTCCCAGGCGCCATCGGTCGTGAATAGCCGTACCGCCACGCGTTCCTGCGCCAGCCCCCGGACGGCGCGACGCAGGTCCAGCCGGTGCCACACCCGGCCCTCCGGCGGGGCCTGCACCGGCAGGCCGAGCCCCTCCACCCAGCAGACCGCCGACAGCGGCAGCAAGCATTCGGTTGCCGGCCCGGCCGCGTCGTCACCGCCGAGCAACCAGTCCGGACCGACCTCGTCGATCCGAAGCGTCAGCGCGAGCGGGCCCCGCAATCCGAGCCGCAACCGCCGCCCGCAATGGCCCCGGAGCCGCTCGGACAATCCCTGTCGTCCGAGTTCGTAGCGCACCCGCTGCGCGATGTCCTCGTCGTGCTCCCGCCGCCGCTCACTGCCGAACTGGCCCTCCAGGTCGGCGAACAGCGCATCCCACCGCATCGAACCCCCGAGCACGTCCCGCCGCGCGGTCCGGCAGCGCGGTCGTCCACAGGGTACGGGGAGTCGGACCTTGACGACCGTCTACCAACTGATTATGAACGCAAACGTCATCAAATGAAGCCAAACAGCACGATGGAGCTGACGATGCAGCGATTCCGGCTCTGGGCGTTCGCCACCGCGAGCGCCGTCACGGTTGCGGTCCTCGCCGGTCCGGCTACCTGGCACACGGCGGCGGCCACCGCACTGGGGCACGACGGAGGCGATCGCGCCACCGCGTCACTGCTGCTGGTCGTGGCCGCAGGCGCGTGGCTGATCACAGGCTGGCTGGCACTGCTGTGCGTGCTCGACGCCATCCGGAGCGCGCCGGGGCGGGTCGGCGCCGCCGCGCAAGCCCTTTCGGCGCGCATCACGCCGCGGCTGCTCACCCAGTTGCTGCACTGCGGGGTGGCCGCCGGCACCGGATTCGGCGTGCTCGCCACCGCCCTGCCCGCCACGGCTGCTGCAACACCCGTCTCCTGCGCCGGCGCGGCCAGCACGTTCCCCAGCCTGGACCGCCCGGCGCCCGTCCCGTGCCCGACACCGTCGATGCCGGTGGAGCCGCTGCCGACCGCCGAAAGCACCGGTCCGACCGCCACCTACACCGTGCAACCGGGCGACACGCTGTGGGCGCTCGCCGCGCGCGAGCTGGCTCACGACCGGGTCGACGCCCCGCCCAGCTCGGACACCGCGATCGCACAGCGCTGGCCGGCCTGGTACGCGGCGAACCGCTCCGTGATCGGAGCCGACCCGAACCTGCTGCGCCCCGGCCAGGTGCTGCAGCTGCCCGCGACCGGCGCCGTCACCACCACGCGCTGACCCCTCTCAACCCCACGGAGCTCAGATGCCCCTCGCTTCAGCCTGTCTTGCATCGGATCCCGCCCCGTTGCCGTACGAACTGCCGGCGATCGCCTGTGAGCCCCCGCTGGTAGACGAACTGCACTGGCCGATTCCCCGGCCGGGCGCGGACCTCCTCCCACTCTCCATCCGCCGTTATCCGACCGCACCGGAGGACGCCGGGTGGACACCCGTGGTGGCGATACAGCCCGGCACCGGAGTGCCGGAACCTGGTCCCCGCCCCGAGCTGCGCCCCCTCGTCAGCAGTGAGCGCACCCCGCGGCGCGAGTTGCCCGACCCCCGGCCCCGCGCTGCCGCGGCCGTCCGAGTGCTCCTCGAAGTGCTCAGCGGTGACCGGCCTGCCCGTCAGGTGGCCGCCTGGGTCAACCTGTCCGTACTGGCCCGGCTGGAGGCGCCGGTCCGAAATCTGACACGCCGGATGCCACGCCGGATGCTGCTACGTAGCCTGCGCGTGAGCGAACCCACCGAGAGCGTGGTGGAAGTGACCGCGGTGGTGGCCGCCGCCGGGCGCGCCCGTGCGGTGGCGCTGCGGCTCGAAGGCCTCGACGGACGTTGGATCGTCACCGATCTGTGTACCGGCTGACCGCCCGAATCACGCGCCTACGGCGCCGGGCGCTCCGGCCCGATGGTCGCGCCCGAATCACGCGCCTACGGCGCCGGGCGCTCCGTGACACTTCTTGTACTTGCGACCCGACCCACACGGACACGGCGCGTTCCGGGGGGTTCCACTCCCGATCGCTTGATGGGTATTCCCGACCTGCTGGCGCGGACCCCCGGCGGCGGCAGCTGCCGCTGCTGCGGCCGCGTCACCGCTGCGCACCGCCTCCCCGTCCTCGGACGGCGCGGTGTACTCCAGCCGGGACGGGCGGTTCGGCGCACCGAAGCCGCCGGGCAGCGCCGCTTTCGCCGGCGCACCCGTCGCTGCGGCGACCGGCTCCGGCTGCTGCCCGTTCGCAGCCGGCGCAGGGCCGGAAACCTCCTGCGCTGCAGGCGATTCCGTCGCCTCGACAGCACCGGTCGCGGCGCCCTCGACGGCCACCGCCCCGGCCGGGGCAGGCTCAAGCTCCGATTCCTGCTGGATCTGTACCTCGAGGTTGAACAGGTAGGAGACCGACTCTTCCTTGATCCCCTCCAGCATCCCGGCGAACATGTCGTACCCCTCCCGCTGGTACTCCACGACCGGGTCCTTCTGGCCGTACGAGCGCAGGTGAATGCCCTCCTGCAGGTAGTCCATCTCGTACAGATGCTCGCGCCACCGGCGATCCAGCACCGACAGCAACACCCGGCGCTCCAGATCGCGCAGCACGTCCGGCGTCAACGTCTCCTCGCGCCGGTCGTATGCCGCGTGCGCGTCCGCCCCCAGGTCCTCCTTCAGCTGGTCTCCGGTCACCGACTCCCGCTCGACGTCGTACTGGCCAACATCCACCGACACCGGCCAGACCGCCGCCAGTTGCTTCCACAGCGCGGCGAGGTCCCACTCCTCGGGGAAGCCGTCGAGCGTGGCCGCATCGACGTAGTTGGAGATGACGTCGTCGATCATCAGACGGATCTGGTCACCGAGGTCGGCGCCCTCGAGCACCTTCCGACGCTCGGCGTAGATGACTTTGCGCTGCTCGTTCATCACCTCGTCGTACTTGAGCACGTTCTTGCGCGCCTCGAAGTGCTGCGACTCGACCTGCGCCTGCGCCGAACGGATCGCGCGGGTCACCATCTTCGACTCGATCGGCACGTCCTCCGGAATGTTCAACCGATCCATGATCGACTCGACCGCGGAGGCGTTGAACAGCCGCATCAGGTCGTCGCCGAGCGACAGGTAGAACCGCGACGCCCCTGGGTCACCCTGCCGGCCGGATCGCCCGCGGAGCTGGTTGTCGATCCGCCGGGACTCGTGCCGCTCGGTACCGAGCACGTACAGCCCGCCGGCAGCGACCACCTGCTCGTGCTCGTGCGCCACCGCGGTCTCGGCGGTCGTGAGCGCGGCCGGCCACGCCTGCTCGTAAGCCTCCGGGTCTTCGAGCGGGCTCAGGCCGCGGTTGTGCAACTCCAGCTCGGCGGTGAAGTCCGGGTTCCCGCCGAGCATGATGTCGGTGCCGCGCCCCGCCATGTTGGTGGAGACGGTGACCGCACCCCGGCGTCCCGCCTGCGCGATGATCGCCGCCTCCCGGTCATGCTGCTTGGCGTTGAGAACCTCGTGCGGGATCCCACGGCGCAGCAGCAATCCCGCCAGGTACTCCGACTTCTCCACGCTGGTGGTGCCGACCAGCACCGGCTGGCCGATCTCGTGCCGCTCGGCGATGTCCTCCGCAACGGCCTCGAACTTTGCCGTCTCGGTCTTGAACACGACGTCCGGCAGGTCCGCCCGGATCATCTCCATGTTGGTCGGAATCGGCACCACTCCCAGCTTGTAGATCTGCTCGAACTCGGCTGCCTCGGTCATCGCGGTACCGGTCATGCCGGCGAGCTTGTCGTAGAGCCGGAAGTAGTTCTGCAGCGTGACCGTGGCGAGCGTCTGGTTCTCGTCCTTGATCGGCACCCGCTCCTTGGCCTCGATGGCCTGGTGCATGCCCTCCGAGTAGCGACGGCCGTGCAGAGTGCGCCCGGTGAACTCGTCGACGATGAGCACCTCGCCGTCGACGACGATGTAGTCCTTGTCCTTCTTGTACAACTCCTTGGCCTTCAGGGCATTCGACAGGTACCCGACCAGCGGTGTGTTCACCGGGTCGTAGAGGTTGTCGATCCCGAGTTGGTCTTCGACCTTCTCGATGCCGGACTCGGACACCGCGACCGTCCGCTTGCCTTCGTCCACCTCGTAGTCGCCCTCGCCGGAGTCGAGCGCGCCCCGGGTCAGCATCGGCGCGATCCGGGCGAACTCGACGTACCACTTGGTCGCCTGTTCGGCCGGGCCGGAGATGATCAGCGGCGTCCGCGCCTCGTCGATCAGGATCGAGTCGACCTCGTCCAGAATCGCGAAGTGGTGCCCGCGCTGCACCGTGTCCTCCAGCGTCCAGGCCATGTTGTCGCGCAGGTAGTCGAAGCCGAACTCGTTGTTGGTTCCGTAGGTGATGTCGCAGGCGTACGCCGGACGGCGCTGATCCGGGCTCATCTGCGGGTGGATCACACCGACCGTCAACCCCAGGAAGCGGTGGATCCGACCCATGTTCTCCGCGTCCCGCTGGGCCAGGTAGTCGTTCACCGTGACGATGTGGACGCCGTTGCCGGTGATCGCGTTGAGGTACGCGGGGAGGGTGGAAACCAGCGTCTTACCCTCACCGGTCTTCATCTCCGCGATGTTGCCCAGGTGCATCGCGGCGCCGCCCATGATCTGCACGTCGAAGTGCCGCTTGCCCAGCGTCCGCTTGCTCGCCTCCCGCACTGCGGCGAACGCCTCCGGCAACAGGTCGTCGAGCGACTCGCCCTCGGCGTAGCGCTCCTTGAACTCGTCCGTCAGTTCACGCAACTCGGCGTCGGTCAGCTCGGCGAAATCGTCCTCAAGCGCGTTGACCTCGTCGGCCAGGGCCCGAAGCTTGCGCAGGATCTTGCCCTCGCCGACGCGGAGCAGGCGGTCCAGAACCATGTGACGGGTGACTCCCTGATCGGGGACGTGCGAACAACACCATCGTAGGCGGGCACGCCCGGCAGCGGCTGCGGTCCGCCCACAGCGGTGCGCCCAGCGGTCGCGCTCGGGGGCGCACTCAGGTGATCTCGAGCAGCTTCTCCCGCACGGCGTAGACCACGGCTTCCATCCGTGAATGCAGGTGCAGCTTCTCCAGCATGTTGCGGATGTGGTTCTTGACGGTGTTCTCACTGATGAACAGGGCCTTGGCGATGTCGCGGTTGTTCATGCCCTTGGCCACCAGCCGCAGCACCTCCATCTCGCGGTCGGTGAGCTTGGGTGCGGGCACCTGCTGCTTGTGCCCGTCCTTCTTGATCATGGTGGCGAACTCGTTCAGGAGCTTGCCCGCCATCGACGGGCTGATCAGCGACTGACCGCCCTGGACGGCACGGATCGCCTGCGCCACCTCCTCCGGAGACACCTCCTTGAGCAGGTAGCCCATCGCCCCGGCCTTGATGGCGTCGTAGAGGTCGGCCTCCTCGTCACTCATCGTCAGCATGATGATCTGCGCCGACGGCACTGCGACCTTGATCGCGGAGCAGGCGTCGATCCCGCTGCGCTTCGGCATCCGGACGTCCATCAGCACGATGTCCGGGGTGGTCTCACAGGCGACCTTCAAAGCCTCGGCGCCGTCACTCGCCTCGCCGACGACCTCGATGTCGTCCTCGCTCCCGAGGACCATCTGCAAGCCGCGGCGGAACAGCGCGTGGTCATCGACGACCAGGATCCGGATGTCCTCGGGTGTGCCCTCCGCCCCGGCCGGACCCTCCTGCTGCGCGTCGGGTTGGTGAGCCTGCTGTGCTTCTTGACTCACGCTGCCTCCCGCGGGCGCCGACCTCAGCGGGACGGCGATCCCGAAATATCCGACATCTGCTGGTCACCCTCAGCCTGCGCCCGATGCTTGGTACTGCGCAAGCGCAGCACACCGTAGTGGTAACCACGCCTGCGGTAGACGACCGACGGGCACCCCGTGTCGACGCATTCGAACAGATAGAAGTCGTGACCGACCAGTTCCATCTGGGACAGCGCTTCATCCAGCGTCATCGGGGCCGCGCTGTGATCCTTCACCCGGACCACAAAAGGGCCCTCATCCTCCTCGGCTCCGCCGGTGACTGTGTCGGTGCCGTCCGGACTCTGCGGCGACGGCACCGTCCGTAGTCGCGCCTCGACCGCGTGTGCCGCCGCTACCCGGGACCCGCGGGAGTGGCGCCGGTCCGCTGCCCGCCGCAACCTCTCCTCCAGCTTGGCTGTGGCCAGGTCCAGTGCCGCATAGAAATCGGGGCCGGAGGCCTCCGCGCGGATCACCGGGCCCCGGCTGTAAGCGGTGATCTCGACTCGGTCGCAGCTGTCCGCGAGCCGCGGATTGCGTTCCTCGGATATCTCCACATCGAGCCGGAACAGCTTGTGGTCCAGGCGGTCCAACCCAGCGATCTTGCCCTCGACGTGCCGCCGGAACCGGTCGGTGACCTCGGTGTGGCGACCTCGTACGACGATGTCGGGCCCGGCGATGGCACTCTCGGACCCGGTGTTGGCAATGCGCTGTGCACGAGCGGCTGTGGACATCCTCGGCTCCTCTCGCGGCCCCGGACCCGCCGGAGCCGGATAGCGCCGCGCCCCGCCCGGTACGTCGCACGAGCATCACGGAGCGCGTCGTCAAGCTGGTAAGACCGACAGTAGTCACCTCGGCGGGTCGATGGGAGGTGCGTCAGCCATTCGTCCGCGTCGCCGCCAGAGCCACTGCGCCCGCCACCGGCCAGCCCGCCGCCCGGCACGCCCGGGCCGCCTCGGCGAGGGTCGCACCGGTGGTGACGACGTCATCGATCAGCAGCACCGCCGCGCTCGGCGGCCAGGGCACTCGCGGCGGCCGCGCCCGCAGCGCGCCGACCAGGTTGCCGGCTCGCGCGGCCGCTCCCAGACCTGCCTGGTCAGAGACCGACCGGGTCCAGCCGAGCAGTGCCGGCTGACCGGCGGGGACGGTCCACGGCGGCGGCACCGACTGCAGCAGGGTCGCCACGTGGTCGATCGCGCGCGCCCGCAGCCCGGCCCGGGACGCCGGGACCGGCACCGGAACACACGGCCGATCCGTCTCCGCATGGGCGCGTGCCAACGCCCCGGCCAGCGCGGCGGCGAGCGGGACAGCCAGATCGCGCCGGCCGCGTTCCTTGTATGCCAGCAGAGCCGTCCGCAACACCCCGCCGTACCGGCCGGCGACGTGCACCGCCGGCAGCGAATGCTGCAGCACCGCGATCCGCCGCTGGCCCGGGGAGGTGGCGGTTTCAGCGGCAAGGTCCCGGGCGCAACGAGCACACCAGGCCTGGCCGGCGGCACCGCAACCGCCGCAGTGCAGCGGCAGCAACAGGTCCAGCACCACCTCAGCCTGCCGTCCGGTGCACACCCCCGACCGGACACCGACGGATCTGTGGATGCCGGACCTGCGGAGGCGAGAGAGGTCAGTTACTGGATGTAGGTGGGGCCGGCCCCGGGGCCGGCGTCACGCCAGCCGACCACCGCGCGCTCGTACACGGTGCCGGCAGCGACGATCAACGCGTCCGAGGGGCCTGCGGCTGCGATCGCGGTCGGCGTGCCGGTGATCGCCGCCCCCAGCGGCGTGGACTGCAGCTGGGAACCATCCGGCGCGCTGGTCCAGAACGCAACCGCGCTCCCGTCGGTCTCCGCGGCGAGCAGGTCCAGCTGCCCACTGCCGGCCCACGCCACGTGCTGGACGTCCGCCAGTGACGGCGTCAACGGACGCACGTCGGAGAGCGTGATCGCGTTCCCGTCGTGAACCAGCACCCCGAGGTAGAGCGCCCGATGCCCGCTCGTCCCGGCGATCAACGCCACCCGCACGCCGTCGCGGGCGATCGCGGCCTCGACGATCGGACCCTGCGGCAGCCCCTTGTCGATCTGTACCACCCCGCCCTGTGCGGTCAGCAAGGTCAGGCCGGTCGGCCGGGCGAGCAGCAGTTCGCCGCCGGCGTCATAGCCGACGCTGAGATACGAGGCGGCGTCACCGACGGGTGTCGGGCCGGCGGTCGGCGTCGCGAGCACGATCCGGCTGCGGCCGTCACCGGCCTCGATCAGTCCGGCGGCGTGCTTGCCGCCGTCAGTGATCGCGAGAGCCGTCAAGCCAGACCCGCTCAGCCGCTCGACCGCAGCCGGGACCGACGCGCCGGCGTCCAGCGCCACGGGGGACCCGCCCCGCAGCGCGAAGGCACCGCCGATGATCGGGTTGTCCGGGGTGGAATCGCCCACGATGGTGACGGGCACCCGGCTCGGCAGCCCCGGTAACGGCAGACTCTGCCCGTCGACGGTCAGGCGCACCCCGGACACGCCGGGCACCTGCATCAGCGTCTGCGCCAACTGTTTGAGCAGCGCGGTAGCGGCCGTCACGCCGAGCCCCGCCGCGGTGCGGTCCAGGTCGACCAGCACGTCCGAGCCGACCACGGTCGCGCTCCCGCGCAGCGTGGTCCCCGGGGGAACGGCGGTACGGACGGCGTCCCCGAGCCCGCTCTGCGGTCCCGCGAGCAGTGCTTTGACCAACAGCGTCGGCAGCGCGCCGGGGCTCGCCGGCAGCCAGCGCATCTCGGGCACCAGCATCGTCTGGTCGCTGTTCCACCACCAGAGCATCTCCGGCGCGTAGCTGCGGTTGAGATCCCGGATCCTGATCAGCAACCCGGCCGGCACCGTGGTTATCCGCCACTGCCCGCCGACGACCTCGAGCGGCACCTGCAGTACCTGCGGGCGCGAGGCCGCCGTGTACACCCCGTGCAGGTCGATCCGCGCCACCATCGTGAGCCGGGTGGTCACCGTGGTCCGGGTCCCGTCGGCACCGACCGACGCGCTGGGTGCCGAACTGGGTGACAGGCTCGGTGACCCGCTGGCACCGGGAGCCGCTTGACCCGACGCGGGAGGTGCGGAGCCGGCCCCGGCACCCGGCTCCGCCAGCCGCGCCGCGCTTTCCTGCACGTCCCTGTTGCTGTACACCGAGACGGCCCCTTCCGGACTCCACGAGCTGTCCGGGGTCAGGTAACTACGCGCGACCGCGTAGTCGTCGGTGGCATCGGCTTGCGCACCGAGAAACCCGGTGACGATCTGCTTGGGAGTCGCGCCGGTCTTCGGGCCCGGAGCAAGAACCCGGATCGCCCC
>DASZVT010000152.1:0-12838 GCA_035546915.1 Mycobacteriales bacterium
GTACGTCGTGCGCCGCAGCCTGGCACTGGATGCCCGGATCCTGTTGCGGACCGTCGCACTCGTGCTACGCCGCCAGGGGATCTAGGCTGCCGGGCACCCGACGATGCCCGAGTTCGCCGGTACCGCACCTCAGGACGCGCACCCGTGAGGAACCCCGTGGTCGTCGTCGGTGCGGGGGGGTTCGGGCGCGAGACGATCGACGTCATCGAGGCCGTCAACGCAGCATCCGCTGCTCCGGTCTTCGAACTGCTCGGGGTGCTCGACGACGGTCCCAGCACCGACAGCCTGGACCGCCTGTCCGCGCGGGGGATCCGGCATCTGGGCCCAGTGGCGGGCGCCGCCGTCGTCGGGGCCGCCGGTTACATCGTCGGCATCGGCGCACCTGCAGTCCGGCGCCGGATCGCTGCTTGCCTGGAGTCATTCGGACTGGTTCCCGTGACTGCCGTGCACCCGAGCGCGATCGTGGGCTCGGCGTCCCGTATCGGTCCGGGGACGGTGATCTGTGCGCACACCACCGTGTCGACCAACGTACGTATCGGCGCACACGTGCAACTGAACCCGAGCGTCACCGTCGGGCACGATTCGGTGCTGTACGACTTCGTGTCGGTGAATCCGGCGGCGACGATCTCCGGCGAGTGTTCGATACGCAGCGGTGTCCTCGTGGGCGCCGGCGCCGTGGTGCTCCAGGGCCTGACCGTGCACGACGACACCGTCGTCGGCGCGTCGGCATGCGTGGTCCGTGATACCGAACCGGCTGCCGTCCTGAAGGGGGTGCCGGCCCGATGAACTCCCCGGTTCCTACCTACGACGCCGTTTCCGCGCCTATCGCCCCGCGGCCGCCGGCAGGACTCAGGAGCTTTGCGGCACGGGCCCGGAACGCCCAGGACGGCCGGGTCGCGGCGACCCTGGTGGCTACCCAGGTGATGGTCGCCGGCGTCGCGATGATCACGAACGTCGCCGCGGCGCGGGCCATGGGACCGTCCGGTCGAGGCGGCCTCGCGTTCCTGCTCCAGCTGGCCTACTTGGGCGGCACCCTCGGCCTGCTCGGCCTGGAGAAGCCGTACGTTGCGGCACACAGACTCACCTTTCCCCGCGCCGTCCGGGACGTCATGTACGTGCTGCGGCCGCTTCCACTCGCAGCACTCGTATCCGTGCTGGCGCTGCTTGCCGTCAGCGGCGTCGCACGGTCGTATCCGGTGCTTACCGCCGGGGCATGCGGGGGCGTGCTGCTGTCCACCGCGGCCGGCCGCGTACTGCGCACCGCGTACATCGCCAGCTCGCAACCACGCACCTTCGCGACACAGACCTTTCTCATGCAGATCCTGCTGCTGGGCGGCGCGATCACGCTCGCGCTGTCGAGCGTGCACCGGCCGGGTTACTGGCTCGCGATGTATGCGGCCGCCGGCGTGCCGACGCTCGCCGTCACCGGCTTCCTGGCCGTGCGGCGCGGCCACGCTCCGCTCGTCGCCGACGAGGCCAAGAGGCTCAGGCGCTTCGGGCGCCACTTGATCCCGTCCTCGCTCGGCAATACCGCGATGCTCCGCTCGGACCGCTTGCTCCTCCCGCTGCTGTCGAGCACCAAGGAGCTCGGCCTCTACGTCGTCGTCGCGACCGTGATGGAGCTCGCAGCCTGGCCGGTACAGAACTACGTGGACGCCGTCCTGTGGAAGTGGCGCGGGAGCGTCGATGCGGGAGTCCTCGGGATCCGCAAGACCATGTACAGGTCGCTCGGTCTGACCGTGGTCGTTGCGTGCGCCCTGGGCCTCGGTGCCTACCTGATGATCAAAATCGTGCTGGGTCACCGCTATGCCGGTGCGGTCTCGCTGATCGCGCCGCTCGGGGTTGCCGCCGTGGCCTACGCCGGCAGCCGGGTGTTGCAGGGTGCTCTGATCGCGCACGGCCGAGGTGCGGCCGCATCCAGCTGCGAGGTCGCCGGGTCGGTGCTCTCGGTGATCGCGTACGCCTGCCTGATCCCGTCGTTCGGCGCGATGGGCGCCGCGGTCGGTTCGATCGTCGGATACGCCGGCTGTTCCCTTGTCACGTACCGGGTTCTGCGTGCTACCGAACGTACCGGACGGCACCGGCGAGAGGCGGCATCGCGATGGTGATGACCGCTGCACCCCGAACACCGCGGCCGCTGCGGCGGCCGGAGCAGCCCGCGGTCGGGACCTGGCCGGGGCTGGCCGGCGAGCTCTACGTCTGGACCGCGGTGACGGCAATCGCGATCACCGCGCTGTCCGGCGTGATCGGATTCGCCGACGCCCGCACCTTGATGGTCGCGGGAGTGATCGAGATCGCGTTCGGCATGCGCGTCTTCCTGCGCCACGGGAAGACTCGGATCACGCCGGCCGGCGTGTATTCGCTGGGGTTCGCGGTCCTAGTCGGCGCGACGTCGATCATGCTCCCGGGCCAACAGGATCCGAGCGTCAACGCGAAGTGGCTGATGATCGCGAGTCTGGTCGCCTTCTACCAACAGGTGGCCGTGGTCGCGCTCGCCGGGCACCACTGGCCAGCGGTATCGCCGGCCGTGCTGCTGAGCGAGGGTGTACGACACGGTGCGCTCGCCGGCGGCGTCGCGCTACTGGTGATCGCCTACGCGTTCCGGTCGTCCACGACGAACCAGTATTCGCAGGACATCAAGGGTCTCGTAGTCGAGGGAATCGCCGTCTCTGCCGCATTGATGATCATCGCCGCGCTCGCAGCAAACGCCCGCACCGCACGGCAGCGGTTCTTCGTCCTGCTCATCACGGCAGCGCTGCTCGGCCTCTACACGTTCGTGTTCCACCAGGGTGGTGGCCGGATCAGGGTGCTGGTCCTCGCGGTCGCGGTGGCCGTGTTGCTAGGCCAGCTCCAGCCCAGCTGGCGGATCAAACCGGCGGTCCTGTTCGCGTCACCGCTGGCGATCGTCCTACTCGTCGTCGAGCGAGTCGCCTTCATCCGCCAGCTCAAGGGGACGGCGGCGAACACCAACGGCCTCGACTCCATCTTCGCGGCACTGCACGGCTATGCGGTACTCCTGCACGGCCTGTTCGAACACAGCTACCGGCTGCGCCTCGGTTCCACCTTCGTGACACCTGTCACCTCCTGGCTGCGGGACTGGTGGCTGCCCCATGCTCCGGAACCGTTCGGTATCCAGATCGTCTCGATCACCCATCCGACCCTGGTCGGCACCGGCTTCTCGGACTACGCGATGTTCAGCGGCGAGTTCATCTTCAACATCGGTCTGGCCGGCATCGTGCTGTACGCCGTCGTCACCGCGCTGGTGCTCCGAGGCACCGACCGGATGCTCAGCACTTGGCGTCGTAGTGCACCCGAGATCCCCTCGGTGCGGGCGGTCAGCCGGCTCGGGCCACTGCTGCTGTCCAGCATCGTGTGCGGGGGGCTATTGGAGTTGCAGTGGGGTGGACTCAACCTGTTCGTCAACCGGACGCTCACCCGGTTGCCGGTCGTCCTTGCGGTGTACCTGGTCGGAGCGGCTGGCGCAGCGGCAGGCCGCCGGAAACCGCAACCCGGCGCGCGCCGACGAGGTGTCCGATGAGGATCGTCTACCTGCATCAGTACTTCAACACACCGGATATGGCCGGCAGCACGCGCTCGTACGAGATGGCGACCAGCTGGGCCGCGGCCGGCCACGAGGTACATGTGATCACGAGTGCTCGCAAACCAGCAGGTCGTGTCCGACGAGGCTGGCGGGCGGAGTGCATCGACGGGATCACTGTGCACTGGCGCTCGGTTCCTTACGGCAACGAGATGGGCTTCGTCCAGCGAGTGCGGGCGTTCCTGACGTTCGCCGCCCTCGCCGGTCCGAGGGCCAGGTCGATACGGCCCGACGCGGTTTTCGCCACCAGCACGCCGCTGACGATCATCCTGCCCGCGCTGGTTGCAACCGCGCTCCGCCGGTCCCGGCTGGTTTTCGAGGTACGTGACCTGTGGCCACAACTGCCGATCGCGACCGGACACCTGCGCCATCCCCTACTGATCCGTGCCGCCCAATTGCTCGAGACGCTCGCCTACCGCTCGTCGAGGATGATCGTCGCGCTGTCACCAGGCATGGCCGAGGGTGTGATCGCCCGCGGCACACCGGAACAGAAGGTCGTGGTCGCGCCCAATGCCTGTGACACACACATGTTCACGGTTCCACCCGCCGTCGGATTGCGGTATCGCCGCGGGCACCCACAGCTCGGAACCGGTCCGCTCATTGCCTACTGCGGCACTCTGGGGGAGATCAACGGGGTGTCGTACCTGGTGCGGCTGGCCGCAATCATGCGGCGAATTCACCCGGATGCCGTATTCGGAATTTACGGAACGGGGAAGGACGAGCCCGAGGTGCGCGCTCTCGCGCGCCGGTTAGGTGTGCTCGATGCCAATCTCTTCATGATGGGTGCGGTCCCGAAACGGGAAATCGTCGAAGTACTCAGCGCGGCAGCGGTCGCAGTTTCGCTATTCCGTCCTATTCCGGAGATGGAGATGAACAGCGCAAACAAGTTCTTCGACGCACTCGCCGCCGGAAGGCCGGTAGCGATCAACTACGGCGGGTGGCAGGCAGAACTGATCCGCCAGACCGGCTGTGGCGTGGTGTTGCATCCTGGTGACATCGAAACCGCCGCCGAGGAGCTCAACAGCTTTCTACAGTCGAATACGCTGCAGGAACGTGCCCGCGAAGCCGCTAGGCGGTTGGCGACCGGGCCGTTCGCCCGCTCGCGCATCACAGAGACGGTGCTGGACACCATCACCGGACCGACTGACCGCAACTCGGGTCTGAGGCAACCTAGCGCGGTGTCCCGATGAACATGCATACGGGCTCACCCGCCTTGTTACGTGCCCGTGGATGTCGCATCCGCGACGGCCCGGTCGCAGCCGATTATTCGATAGCTATCGGCTCGTTTTTCTTCGGTATTTGACGTTACGCTGGCATCCCTTTGATATACGGACCGGCGCACCGGACGAGAGGCTGGATGGTGGAACTCCGCGACTACTTGCGCGTGCTGCGTAAGGGTTGGCCCGCAATTCTGGCCTGCGTCGCTATCGGCGCAGGCGTCGGAGGCGTGATCACGATCGCCACCAAACCGGTCTATAAGGCGACAGTGCAGGTGTTTGTCGCGACGTCCGGCACCAACGACGCCACCCAGCTCGCACAGGGCAACACATTCACCCAGGAACGGGTCCAGTCTTACACCAGCATCGCTACCAGTCCGGCGGTCACCGACCCGGTGATCAAGAAGCTGCGGCTGGCGATCGACAACCAGGACCTGGCCGCCAAGATCAGTGCGGACGCGCCGCAGAACAAGGTGCTCATCAACCTGCATGTCACCGATCGGAATCCCCGGGACGCGGCCGCGATCGCCAATGCCGTGGCCGCCCAGTTCGACACCGTGGTATCCGGCACCGAGCAGACGGACGCGAGTGGGAAGCCGGTCGTCAAGCTCAGCGTCATCCATCCCGCGACCGTCCCGGACTCGGCAGTCAAGCCGAACAAGCCGCTCAACGTCGGGCTCGGGGTGGTGCTCGGCTTGCTGGTGGGCATCGGGGTGGTAGTACTGCGCGACCTGCTGGACAGCACGCTCAAGGGCCCGGCGGACCTGGAGGAACTCGACCTCGCGGTACTTGGACACGTCCCGTTCGACAAGCGCGCGTCGAAGTTCCCGATCGCGTTCCGGGATGACCCGCACGGCTCTCGTGCCGAGGCATACCGCCAGCTACGTACCAACCTGCTGTTCGTGAACGTCGACAAGCCGCCGCGCGTCATCGCCGTGACCAGCGCGCTGCCCGGTGAAGGGAAGACCACCACCGCGCTCAATCTCGCCGCCGCGCTGGCAGAGTCGGGGGCGCGGGTCTGCCTGCTCGAGGCAGACCTGCGCCGGCCGAGCCTCGCGCGCCAGCTCGGGCTGATCGGCGAGGTCGGTTTCACCACGGCGCTCATCGGCCAGGCTCCGGTGACCAGCCTGATGCAGAACGTCGGCCGGAACCTGGCCGTGCTGACATCCGGACCGGTGCCGCCTAACCCGAGCGAACTTCTGATCTCCACACATGCGCGCGAAACCGTGGCCGAGCTCGCCGAGCAGGTGGATTTCGTGATCATCGACACGGCACCGCTGCTCCCGGTGACCGACGGGGCCGAGGTCGCCACGATCGCGGATGCGACGATCATCGTCGCCCGGGCCGGCAAGACCACCCACGAACAGGCGCAGCGCTCGGTCGAAGCGCTCACCAAGGTGGACAAGGCCGCCGCTGGCGTCGTACTCAACCGGGTCAACCGCAGTCGCGGTCACTACGCCTACGAGTACGGGTACTACTACCGGCCTTACCGGCCGGAGACGTCGTCCCGGTCCGCAACGCGCGGGAGGTGGCGCCACACCGACGCGGCGCGGGACGTGCCGACGTCCGAGCCGCGGGTGTCACCGGTGCCCGAATCGCAGCCGATCGCGACGCCCGAACCAGCGCAGCACAACGGCAATGAGCACGCGGTGCGCGTACCCGACCCGGCTTTCGATGACAGCGCCCAACGGGCGCCCGCAAGTAGTGCGGTCACCGCCGGGACGCCCCCGGTGGATGCCGCAGTCGGTGCCTGGATGGAGCGGATGGCCGAGCTGACAGGCGTACCGCGCAACACCGGGCCGGGTAAGCACCGCGAGTAACCGGACATCGCAGGCGCAGTCAGATCAAGACAATCGCGATCACGATCAACGCTATCCCGACGATGATCATGTTGAACGCGATCGTCCCGTTCGGGGTATGCCGTATCCAGCGGCGAAACCGCCGCAACGGTCGGACACTCACCCGCCGCTCCTCGGCGAGTTCAGACCAGCTAACGGTGCCGCGGTCAGACCGAGCACGGCTGCCACGTCGTTGACAGCTGCTGCGATCCGCGCCGCGCATGCGCGGGCCACGTCGAGCGGGGCCCGGAACGGGTCGGCGATGTCGTCCTCGCCCGGCGCCGCCGGGTCGACCACGCCGCGCTGCGCTGCCACCTGTGTCACCCTGACCCGCAGGTCCAGCCCGCTGCTCGGTGGCGCCTCGGGTGGAAGACCGTTTCCCAACCTGGCGAACTCCCGCAGCGTGAACACACGTCGGAACGCCCCGGGTGTTTCGCGCACGACCCGGATTCGTTGCTCGGTGTCGGCGGTCAGGACCAGATCGGCTTCCTCGACCATGGCGCCGGTGAGCGCTCTCGCCGCGTGACCGGCCGGTTCGCCACCCCACTCGCGCAGCGCGCTGGCCGAGCCCTCGTCCATCGGACGCCCGGCGAGGGCGGCGACCCCGGCACTCGCAATCTCGAACGGCGGGTCGGCGGGCAACCGCATCCGGAGCAGCCGTTCGGCCAGCGGGGAACGGCACACGTTGCCGGTGCAGACGGTCAGGATCGAGAACGCCACCGCCCGATGATCGCATGAGGACGGTCACCCGCTCCGCTGCGCCGTCCAGCTCGCATAGAGCCGCCCGTACACGCCGCCTTCGGCCACGAGTGCGGCGTGCTCCCCGCGCTGCACGACCTCGCCATGGTCGATCACCACGACCTCGTCCGCCGCCTCCGCGGTGGACAGGCGGTGCGCGATCGTGACGGCAGTACGTCCCCGGGTCAGCCGCTGCAGGGCCCGCGCGATCCGCTGCTCGGTCGCCGGATCCACCGCCGACGTTGCCTCGTCCAGCACCAGAAGCTCCGGATCCGCCACGTACGCGCGCACCAAGGCCACCAACTGTCGCTCCCCCGCCGACAGTGACTCGCCACGCTCGCCGACCGGCGTGTCCACCCCGCGCGGTTGCGTCGCCAACCAGTCGCCCAGGCCGAGGTCCGCAAACGCCGTGACGACCCCGGCGGCATCCAGTCCGGCCCGGCCGTGCCGGACGTTCTCGGCGATCGTGGTGTCGAAGAGGAAGCCGTCCTGCGGAACCACCACTAACCGGCCACGCAGCGAGGCGAATGGCACCCGCGTCAACGGCACCCCGCCGATCTCCACTGCGCCGGACGTCGGGTCCATCAGCCGGGTGAGCAACTTGGCGAAAGTCGTCTTGCCACCGCCCGTCTCCCCCACCACGGCCAGGTTCGTGCCGGGCGTGACCTCCAGATCGATGCCGTGCAACACCTCCGGACCGCCCGGATAGGCGTACCGGACCTGCCGGAACCGGATCGACGGCGGGCCCGCCGGGATCGGTGTGCCCGCCGGCCCAGGGTCGGCTACATCCGTCGGCGTATCGAGCACCTCCAGCACGCGCCGGAAGCTCGCGACCGCATTCTGCGCCTGGTTCAGCGCGTCGGTCGCGGCCTGCACCGGCTGTACGAAGAGGTTCACCAGGAACAGGAATGCGACCAGCTGCCCTACGGTGAGGTGCCCGGTGACGGCCAACGCCACACCGCCGCCGATCACCGCCGCGTTCGCGAGCGCCGCGCTCACCTCGGCGACGATGAAGACTCCCACCGACAGCGTCTGTGCCCGGGTCTGCGCCGCCGCCGTCGCCTCGACCGCAGCGTCGATCCGGGTCGCCGTCCGGCCCTGTGCCGCGTACGCCTTGATGGTGGCCGCGCCCACCACCGACTCCGCAATCGCACCGAGCATCTCGCCGACCCGGACCCGCACCAGCCCGTACGCCGTGCTGAGCCGGCGCTGCATCCGCCGGCCGACCAGCACCGCCGGCGCGAACGCGGCGAGGGCGAGCAGGGCGAGCGGCCAGGAGTAGTAGAACATCACCGCCGTCGCCAGTAACAACTGGACGACAGACGTGACGAGAGCGATCCCGCCGTACTGCATGAAGATGCTGATGGTGTCCACGTCGCTAGTCACCCGGCTGACCAGCGAACCGCGCCGCTCAGCCTGCTGGTGCAGCACTGACAGGTCGTGCACGTGCCGGAACGCGGTGACCCGCAGCTGGGCCAGCCCACCTTCGGTGGCGCGGAACAGCCGCGCGTTCATGACGAAGTTGGCGGCCACCGTAGCGACGATCGCGATCACCCCGACCAGCACCAGCCACCGGATCGTGGTCAGGTGCGCGTGCCCGCCGTCCAGGCCCCGGTCGAGGACTTGCTGCACCACCACCGGGACCACCACCCGGCCGCCGCTGGCGACGATAGCCAGCACCACGGTGCCGCCCAGCCCGGCGACGAACTGGGGTGCGATACCGACCGCGCGGCGGAGCACCGACCGCAGCGGCGGCGGCGTAGCGGCGGCGACCGGCGCCACGGTGACCGCGCTCATCCGAGCAGCTCCGACCCGGCGGTCTCCCCCTCGGTGTCGTACGCGGACACGATCGCCGCATACGCCGGGTTTCGCTCCTGCAGCTCCGCGTGGCTGCCACGGTCGGCGACCCGGCCACCGTCCAGGAACAGCACCTCGTCCGCGAGCGCGATGGTGGCCCGCCGGTGGGCGATCAGCACCGTGGTGGGCTGGGTGTCGAGCTGGGTGCCGGCGGCCCTGCGCAACCCGGCCAGGATCGCCTGCTCGACCGCCGGGTCCACCGCCGACGTGGCGTCGTCCAGGATCAGCAGCCGAGGGCGCCGGACCAGTGCCCGGGCCAGCGACAGCCGCTGCCGCTGGCCGCCCGACAGGGTGGTGCCACGCTCACCGATCATCGCGTCCAGCCCGTCCGGCAGCGCCGCGACGAAGCCGTCCGCCTGCGCACCGCGCAGCGCGTCCCAGACCTGCTCGTCGTCGAACGGCGCGCCGAGGGTGACGTTGCCGCGCACCGTGTCGTCGAACAGGAATGTCTGCTGCGCGACCAGCGCCGCCGCGCTGGCCACCGCACCGGGGGCGAACGCACGCAGGTCGACGCCGCCATAACGGATGACGCCCGTGTCCGGGTCCATCAGCCGCACCAGCAAGCTCGCCAGGGTGGACTTGCCCGCGCCGGTCGGACCGACGATCGCGACCACCCGGCCCGGCTCGATCCCGGCGGTGATCCCGGTGAGCACCGGCGCGGCGCCGTCGTAACCGAAGTCGACGCAGTCCAGCTGCAGTGCGAGCGGGCCGGCACCCGGCGGCGCCGGGACGTCGCCGTACGGCAGGTCACCGGTGGCGGTCAGCACCTGCTGCACGCGGTCGTCACCCACGACGCTACGGGGCAGCTCCGCCAGCATCCAGCCGATCGCGCGCAGCGGGAAGGCCAGCAGGCCGAACAGGTACGCGACCCGGACCAAGGTGCCGGCGTCGACCCGACTCGCGCCGACCAGCAGCACCAGCAGGGTTCCGACGTTCGGGATCGCCTCCAGCAGTGGGTCGAACAGGCCGCGCAGCCGACCGACACCGACCAGCGCGTCGCGCAGCACGTACGAGCGCGCCGCGAAGCGTTCGGTCTCGGCGTCCTCGCGTCCGAGCGTCTTGACGACGAGGGCACCCTCGAAGCTCTCGTGCGCGATGCCCGAGACGTCGGCGCGCAGCGCCTGCGCCCGGGTGACCCGCTGCGACATCGCCCGGGCGTAGAGCGCGTTGGTGACGATGACGGCCGGGAAGACGAGCGCACCGAGCAGCGCCAACCCGAGGTCGGTGGCGACCAGCAGCCCGAGGGTCACCAGCATGATCGCGAAGACACCCACCGCGAACGGGAACGGCGCGATCGGGTACCAGAGCGCCTCGACATCGGAGTTCGCGTTGGACAACAAGGCGCCGGTGGGGTGGCGGGCATGCCAGGACATCGGGAGGTCGAGGTAGCGGCGGGCGATGCGCTGCCGGTAACTGCCTTGCAGCCGGTACTGCATGATGCCGGCCGCGATCCGCCGGCCCATGATCCCGGCGACCTTGACCGCCGCGACCCCGGCGATCAGCAGCAGCGCGATCGCCAGCGCGCTGCGGTCAGCGTGGCCATTGTTGATCGCGGGGACGACCACGTGATCGGTCGCGTAGCCCAGCACGTAGGCCTGGGCAATGATCATCAGGCCGTACCCGAGGCTGCCGAGCAGGCTCCAGGTGAAGATGCGCGGTTCTTCCTGGCACGCTCGCCACAGAATCGCCGTGCCGCGGCGGAGCACCGCCGGTCGTGCCGTCACCGGATGCGGTAGCCGGCGTCGCGCAGCGCTGCCTTGACCTCGCCGACGGTGAGCTGGCCGAAGTGGAACACGCTGGCGGCCAGTACCGCGTCGGCACCGGCAGCCACCGCTGGGGCGAAGTGCTCGACGGTGCCTGCCCCACCGGACGCGATCAGCGGAACGTCCACCGCGGCCCGTACCGCGGCCGTCATCTCGGTGTCGTAACCGCCGGTGGTGCCGTCCGCGTCCATCGAGTTGAGCAGGATCTCGCCCGCGCCGAGTTCGGCGCCGCGCCGGGCCCACTCGACGGCGTCGATGCCGGTACCTTGCCGGCCACCGTGAGTCGTCACCTCGTATCCGCTAGGCGTGCCCGCGGCGCGGCGTGCGTCCACCGACAGCACGATGCACTGGTTGCCGAAGCGACGACTGGCCTCCTCGAGCAACTCGGGCCGGGCCACCGCGGCGGTGTTGATACCGACCTTGTCCGCACCGGCGCGCAGCAACCGGTCGACGTCGTCGGCGCTGCGTACGCCGCCGCCGACCGTGAGCGGGATGAAGACCTGCTCCGCGGTGCGGCGAACCACCTCGTACGTGGTCTCTCGGCTGCCGCTGCTCGCCGTGATGTCGAGGAAGACGAGTTCGTCGACGCCCTGCGCGTCGTACCGCGCGGCGAGCTCGACCGGATCGCCGGCGTCACGTAGGCCGGCGAAGTTGATGCCCTTGACCACGCGGCCCGCGTCAACGTCCAGACACGCGATCACCCGGGTGGCCACATCCACGCCCGGCAGCCTACGTGGCCGCTTCCAGCGTCCGTGCACACCGCACCATCCGACCTGACGGGGCCGCTGTTGCAGCCTCCGGTTAGTACGCGCCCGCAGATCCTCAAACCCGCGCACTAACCGGAGGCGAGGCTGAGTGCTCGCCGAATTGGCGCCCTGCCTGTCGTTGCTTACGGAAGCGCGGTGAGACCGCCCTCGACCATGAAGGTCATCCCGGTGAGGTAGCCCGAGTCGGGCCCGGCGAGGAAGACCGCGACGCGTGCACAGTCCTCCGGCTGGCCCCACCGGCCGACCGGGATCGCCGCCTCGGTGCTCTCCCGGGTGCCGGGGTAGTTCGCGAACACGCCACGGGCGGCATCCGTCTCGATCACCGGATTGATCACGTTGACGTTGATCCCGTGCTTGCCCCAGGCGTTGGCCGCGGTTCGGGACAGCGCGCGCACGGCTTCCTTGTTGCAGTTGTACGCGAGCGAATCCGGGTTGCACATGATCCCGCGGCGGGATCCGAAGTTGATGATCCGCCCGCCGCCCCGTGCTTTCATGTGCGGGAAGGCCGCCTGCATCGCGCGGAGCGTCGCCTTCACCCCGGTGTCGAAGGTCCAGTCCCACTCGTCCTCGGTGACGGCCTCCACCGGCGTGGTCGAGGACGACACCAGCGGCTCTGCACGCGTGCCGAAGCTCTGCGCGTTGTTGACCAGGATGTCGATCCCGCCGTACGCGGCGACGGTCTGCGCCACGGCGCCGAGAACCTGATCCCGCTCCCCCACGTCGCAGGGGTGGCCGTCCGCCTCGCCGCCGCTCGCGCGGATGCCCTGCACGACCTCGTCCACCGTGCTCGCGGTGCGGGACGCCACCATTACCCGCGCCCCCTCGCGGGCGTACTCCTCCGCGATCGCGCGGCCGATCCCCCGCCCCGCACCGGTGACCAGCGCAACCTTGCCCTCGAGAATCCCCACGTATCAGTCCCTCCTCCGCCCAGCATTGGCCCCGGCCGCCCGCCGAGTTTGACGTTGTTACCACTTTTCCTCGTCGTAACGTCGAACTCGACGTTACGAGGGCTGCTGCCACGCACCGCCTCCGGTTTGTTCGCGCCTTGCGCGCAGCGCAG
>DASZVT010000153.1:0-21288 GCA_035546915.1 Mycobacteriales bacterium
GCCCGCGCCCAGGTCGGGAGCACGGTCACCGGGGTGGCGCAGCGGGGCATGGATGCGTTGCCGACACTCGCGCACGGCTACGACCGGGCCCGCGATCTGACCGCTCCGCGGGTCGCCGCGGCCGTCAGTCAGGCGCGCGAAGCCGCGGGGCCCCGGCTCGAGTTCGCACGCGAACAGGCCCGCAGCGCGAGCAGCCGGATGGAACGTTACGGACCACCGGCGCGGGCAGCGGCCCAGCGCGGCGCGGCCACCGGCGCGGTCGCGCTGCGTAGCACCCGCCGGGTCGGCGCAGGCGCGCTCGGAGTGACGGGGCAGGCGCTGAGCCGGCTGGGCGCCGCGCTCAAGCCGCGCTGACGCGGGCCGCGCTACTACGAGCTGCCGATCTTGTGCACGCGCATCGCGTTCGTGCCACCGGGGGTGCCGGGAGGCGAGCCGGCAACGATGACGACCAGGTCGCCGGCCCGTACCCGGCCGAGTTCGATCAGGGCCGCGTCGACCTGCCGGACCATGTCGTCGGTGTGTGCGACCTGCGCGACCAGGAACGGCTCGATGCCCCAGCTGAGCGCGAGCTGCGAGCGGACCGCAGGCGTCTGGGTGAAGGCCAGTAACGGGATCGGGCTGCGGTGCATGGCTAGCCGTCGCGCCGTCGTCCCGGTCTGGGTGAAAGCCACCAGGTATCTCGCACCGACCTGGGCGCCGACCGCCGCCGCGGCGCGGGCGATCGCGCTGCCCCGGCTCACCAGACCCGCTGCGGCCGGCAGCGGTGGTGGACCGTCCTGGGTCGGCGCACCGTCCGCGGTGACGACGATGCGAGCCATCGTCTGTACCGCCTGCACCGGGTAGGCCCCCACCGACGTCTCCGCGGAGAGCATCACCGCGTCGGCGCCGTCGAGGACCGCATTCGCGACGTCGCTCGCCTCCGCCCGGGTCGGTTGCGGCGCCGACACCATCGATTCGAGCATCTGGGTGGCGACGATGACCGGTTTCGCCGCTTCGCGAGCCGCTCGTACCGCGCGCTTCTGAATCAGCGGGACGCGGTCGAGATCGACCTCGACGCCGAGGTCGCCGCGCGCGACCATCAAGCCGTCGAAAGCGGCCACGATGGCGTCCAGGTGCTCGACCGCCTGCGGCTTCTCGATCTTGGCCAGGACCGGTACCTGCTCCCCCACCGCGTCCATCACGGCACGCACCGGTTCGACGTCCGTCGCCGACCGCACGAAGGACAGCGCGACCAGGTCGACGCGCAGCCCCAGCGCGAACCGCAGGTCGGCGACGTCCTTGTCCGTCAGCGCCGGGACGCCCAGCGCGGCGCCCGGCAGGTTCAGCCCCTTGTGGTTGCTCACCGTGCCGCCGACCGCGACCCGGGTGTGCACCTCGCTGCCGGCAACGTCCTCCACGGTGAGGCGGACACGGCCGTCGTCGACGAGGATCCGGTCCCCCGGCGCAACCTCGTCCGGCAGCCCCGGGAACGTGGTGGAGCACCGGTGCAGGTCACCGACGACGTTCTCGGTGGTGATCGTGAAAGGCGCCCCCGCCACCAGCGCGGCAGGACCCTCCGCGAACGTCCCGAGCCGGATCTTCGGCCCCTGCAGATCGGCCAGCACGGCGATCGCCCGACCGGCAGCGTCGCCCGCTTCCCGGACCCACCGGTACATCTGGGCGTGCTGCTCCTGGGTGCCGTGGGACATGTTCAACCGGGCGACGTCCATCCCGGCGGCGACCAGGTCCCGGATGGATTCGGCGGTGGCGGTCGCCGGCCCCATCGTGCATACGATCTTGGCGCGCCTGGTCACCGTTCCACCCTAGTGACGCGCCACCAGCGTGATTCGGTCAGCCGAACGCGGTCAAGCGATGGCTGCCTGCGGGGCGAACTGGGTGCGGTACAGGTCCCTGTACGTCCCGCCCGAGGCGAGCAGTTCGGTGTGGGTACCGCGCTGCACGATCCGGCCGTCGTCGATCACCAGGATCTGGTCGGCGTCGCGAACGGTCGAAAGGCGGTGCGCGATCACCAGCGAAGTGCGCCCTTGCAACGCGGTCGACAGTGCCTGCTGCACCGCCGCTTCCGACTCGCTGTCCAGGTGCGCCGTGGCCTCATCGAGGACCACGACGGCAGGTGCCTTCAACAACAGTCGGGCGATCGCGATCCGCTGCTTCTCCCCGCCGGAAAGCCGGTATCCGCGGTCGCCGACGAGGGTGTCGAGGCCGTGGTCGAGCTGGCGTACCAGCTCTGCCACGTGTGCTGACTCCAGCGCCGCCCAGAGTGCGTCCTCGCTCGCCGCTGGCGCGGCGTACAGCAGGTTGGCGCGGATCGTGTCGTGGAACAGATGCGCGTCCTGGGTCACCACACCGACCTTGTCGCGCAGCGACTGCAGCGTCAGCTCGCGGACGTCGACACCACCGACTCGGACCGTCCCTTCGGTGACGTCGTACATCCGGCTCACGAGCTGGCTGATGGTCGTCTTGCCGGCCCCGGAGGGTCCGACCAGCGCGACCATCTTCCCTGGCTCCACCCGGAAGCTCACCTCGTGCAGCACCTCCTGCGGGACGGCCGCGTCGAGCACCGCCACCGACTCAAGCGAGGCGAGCGAGACCTCCGTAGCCGACGGGTACCGGAACCGCACCCGATCGAACTCGACCGTCGCCGGTGCGCCCACCGGCACCGGCCGGGCACCGGGCATGTCTCGGATCGCCGGCTCCAGATCGAGCACCTCGAAGACTCGCTCGAAGGAAACCAGCGCGGTCATCACGTCCACATTCACGTTGGACAGCGCGGTGAGCGGCCCGTAGAGCCGGCTCAGGTACGCGACCAGCGCCACCACCGTGCCGACCGACATCGATCCCTCGGCCGCGAGCCGGCCACCCACGCCGTAGACCAACGCGGTGGCGAGTGCTGCCACCAGGGTCAGCGACACGAAGAAGATCCGCGCGTACATCGCCTGCGTGACCCCGATGTCGCGGACCCGGGCCGCTCGAGCCCGGAAGGCCGGTGCTTCCTGCTCCTGACGGCCGAAGAGCTTGACCAGCAGCGCGCCGGACACGTTGAAGCGCTCCGTCATCACCGTGTTCATCTCCGCGTTGAGCGCGTAGCCCTCGCGGGTGAGTGACTGCAACCGGCCGCTGAGCAGTTTGGCCGGCACGATGAACACTGGCAGCAGCACGAGTGCCAGCAGGGTGATCTGCCAGGACAGGATGAACATGAACACCAGCACCAAGGTCACGCTGAGCAGGTTGCTCACTACCGACGAGAGCGTGCCGGTGAAGGCCTGCTGCGCCCCGAGCACGTCGTTGTTGAGCCGACTGATCAACGCGCCGGTCTGGGTGCGAGTGAAGAACGCCAACGGTTGACGCTGGACGTGCTCGAACACTTTCGAGCGCATGTCGTAGATCAGGCCCTCGCCGATCCGGGCCGAACACCACCGCTGCCAGAGGTTCAAACCTGCGTCCAGTACGGCCAGCGCTGCGACGAGCCCGGCGAGCGTTTCCACCAGGCCGGGGCGATGGTCCCCGATCCCCCGATTGATGATCTCCTTGAAGATCAGCGGGTTCACCGCGCCGATCACTGCGTCACCCAGGATCAGCACCAGGAATACGGTGAGCGTCTTGCGGTACGGGGCGGCAAAGGTCACGATCCGCCGAATGGTGCCGGGAGCCAGCGACGTCCGGGTCACCCCGCGATCACGGGCGTAGGAGTGCATCACACTCCACTGGGTCGGCATCGCTGGCATGGCTGGACTCTCCCGTTCGGCGACGTGTCATCGCACACAACGCGCGGCCCGCGACGTTGTTCCTGTCCCGAAACAGGCCGCAGGGTCTCTAGGCACGGCGACCGCCGTACCTAGAGACCCCAAGGGAGTCGAATGCCGGCTCGTGCGCGACCCGGGTGTCGGCTCACCCAGCTCACTCGCAGCCTCCGCGGTCGACGAGCGGACGCCCAGCCGGCTGTCACCGGGCGGATGTGGTCCCGGCGGTCAGGCCTTCTTCTTTCCCCGGGTCGCGCCACCCCGGCTGCGCAAGGTCGCGCCGGAGTCAACCAGAACGCGATGGATGAAGCCGTAGGAACGGCCGGTGGATTCGGCCAGGGCGCGGATGCTCGTGCCGTGGTCGTACTTCTTGCGCAATTCCGCCGCGAGCTTGTCCCGCTCACGACCGACGATGCGCGCGCCCTTCTTGAGTTCAGCCACGCCCCACACCTTCCTTACCTTGCACCGATAGGACCTTGCTCGATGATTGCCCCTTCTATGGGGATCTGACACCGCATGATCGTGATCTTTTTCGCGAAGATCGCTCGACCAACCGGGTGAGCATCATGCAGCCGCCAGGCGCATTACGCCAGTGCGACCAGATCCAGCAACTCCTCCGACCACAGGTCCTCGGTCCCGTCCGGCAACAGCAGCACCCGCTCGGGCTGCAGCGCGCGCACCGCGCCCTCGTCGTGCGTTACGAGCAGCACGGCGCCCTGGTACGACCGCAGCGCGGCCAGAATCTCGTCCCGGGATGCCGGATCCAGATTGTTCGTCGGTTCGTCCAGTAGCAGCACGTTGGCGGCACTTCCCACGAGGCACGCGAGCGCCAACCGGGTCTTCTCCCCACCGGAGAGCGTTCCGGCCGGCTGGTGCACCACGTCGCCGGAGAACAGGAACGCACCGGCCAGCGCGCGCAGATCGGCATCGGTGCTCTCCGGATTGGCCGACTGCAGGTTCTCCAGTACCGATCGCTCCGGGTCCAAGGTGTCGTGCTCCTGCGCGAAATACCCCAGTCGCAGGCCGTGCCCCGGCAGCGCACTTCCGGTGTCGGGCGTCTCGACACCGGCCAGTAGCCGCAGCAGCGTGGTCTTGCCGGCTCCGTTCAGGCCGAGGATCACGACCCGGGCCCCGCGATCGATGGCCAGGTCGATCCCGGTGAAGATCTCGAGCGATCCGTAAGCCTTGCTCAGGCCCTCCGCCGTGAGCGGCACCCGCCCGCACGGCGCCGGTGTCGGGAAGCGCAACTTGGCTACCCGATCCGCGGCCCGCACGTCCTCGAGACCGGCGGCGAGCCGGGCCGCCCGCCGGTCGAGTCCTTGGGCCTGGCGCGAGCGGGTCGCGGAAGCGCGCATCCGGTCCGCCTGCGCTTTCATGACACCGATTTGGCGTTCGGCGTGCGCGCGCTCGCGGCGCCGCCGCTTCTCGTCCGTCTCCCGGGCCTTCAGGTACGCCTTCCACCCCAGGTTGTACACGTCGAGCGTGCTGCGGGTGGCGTCCAGGTGGACGACCTTGGTGACGACGTGGTCCAGCAGGTTCACGTCGTGGCTGATCACGACCAGACCGCCTTGATGCTGGCGCAGGAAGTCCCGCAACCACAGGATGGAATCTGCATCGAGGTGGTTGGTGGGCTCGTCCAACAACAGCAGCTCGGCGTCCGAGAACAAGATGCGCGCGAGTTCCACCCGGCGACGCTGACCACCCGAGAGCGTCCCGAGCTGCTGTTCGAGCACCCGTGCGGGCAGACCCAGCGACGCGCAAATCGTCGCGGCCTGGTGTTCGGCGTCGTAACCACCGGCGGCGACGAACCGTTCCTCGAGCCGGCCATAGCGACGGATCGCCGCTGCTGTGTCGTCCTCGGTGACGCACTCGGCCATCTCGATCTGGGCCTTGGCCATGTCTTTGACCAGCACGTCCAGGCCGCGGGCCGACAGCACCCGGTCGAGTGCCGTCGCGGTCAGGTCGCCGACCTTCGCTTCCTGCGGCAGGTAGCCGACGCTGCCCGAGATCGTGATCGTGCCCGCGGCCGGCTGCCCCTCGCCCGCGAGGAGCCGGGTCAATGTGGTCTTGCCGGCACCGTTACGCCCGACCATGCCGACCCGGTCCCCTGGCCCGACGGTCAACTCGGCTCCCGCCAACAACAGGCGGGCACCGGCCCGGACCTCCAGGCCGTGGACAGTCAGCATCGGTTCGCTTTCATCCCATTTCGATCATTCGAGGCAGCGCACTGGCCGCGCTCGCGGCTGCTCGGCCGGCCGCGGCAGGTGGTGAATAACAGGTCAGACGTTGAAGCCGAGGCTGCGCAACTGCTCCCGGCCGTCGTCGGTGATCTTGTCCGGGCCCCACGGCGGCATCCAGACCCAGTTGATCTTGACGTCGGTGACCAGGCCGCCACCGGGCCCCTGCGTCAGGGCCTGCCGGGTCTGCTCTTCGATGACGTCCTGAAGCGGACAGGCCGCCGACGTGAGTGTCATGTCGAGGGTGGCGATCCCGTCGTCGCCCAGCGTCAGGCCATAGACGAGCCCGAGGTCGACGACGTTGATGCCGAGTTCCGGGTCGACCACGTCGCGCATGGCCTCGGTGATGTCTTCCTCGGTGGCAGTGCTGGACATGGGGATCAGCCTTTCGATTCCGACGGATGCTGACTGACGGCGGGGCTCGCGGCTACGGCAGACGAACCGTCACCGGCATCGATCGCCTGCGCGGTGGCGTCCTTCCAGGCCATCCAGCCCAGCAGAGCGCACTTCACCCGAGCTGGGTACTTTGCGACACCGGCGAAGGCCACCGCGTCCTCAAGCCGATCCTCGTCGGGCTCGACCTGACCGCGTCCCTGCATCAGGGTGAGGAACTCTTCCTGCAGTGCCATCGCGTCCGCGATCGACCGGCCGGTGACCAGATCGGCCATCACCGACGTAGAGGCCTGGCTGATCGAGCATCCCTGCCCGTCGTAGCTGACCTGCTCGACAGCGCCGTCGACCACTCGAACGCGCAGCGTGACCTCGTCGCCGCAGGTCGGGTTCACGTGATGAACCTCCGCGTCGTACGCCGGCTGCAGGCCCTTGTGGTGCGGGTGCCGGTAGTGGTCCAGGATGATCTCCTGGTACATCGAGTCCAGGTTCGGGTTGGCCGTCATGCTGAGGTCCTCCGGCTCGGTCGGCTTCTCATGTCCCGAAGAACGCCTGCACGGTGACCAGACCTTCCGCCAACGCGTCCACCTCGGCAAAGGTGTTGTAGACCCCGAACGACGCGCGGGTCGTGGCCGGGATGCCGTAGCGGGCGCAGACCGGGTGCGCGCAGTGGTGCCCGACCCGCACCGCGATGCCCTGCTCATCGAGCACCTGGCCGACGTCGTGCGGGTGTATCCCGTCGACGACGAAGGAGATCGCGCTGCCGCGGGCTTCGGTGGAGTTCGGGCCGATGATCCGGACGCCGTTGGTCAGCCCCAGTCGTTCGAGCGCGTACGCGGTGAGCGCGTCCTCGTGCTCACGTACTGCGGCCATCCCGAGTTGGTCCAGGTAATCGACCGCGGCGCCCAGGCCTACCACCTGGGCGATGTTCGGCACACCCGCCTCGAAGCGCTGTGGTGGCTCGGCGAAGGTGGTCTGCTCCAGCGTGACCCGCTCGATCATGGAACCACCGGTGAGGAACGGCGGCATCGTGGCCAGCAACTCGTGCCGGCCCCACAGCACGCCGACCCCGGTCGGTCCGAGCATCTTGTGGCCGGAGAAGACCAGGAAATCGACCCCAAGCGCGCGCACGTCCACCGGTTGACCCGGCACCGACTGGCAGGCGTCCAACAGCACTAGCGCGCCCACTTCCCGCGCCCGCGCCACGATCGGCGCGACCGGGTTGATCGTGCCCAGGATGTTCGACTGGTGGACGAACGCGACAACCTTCGTCCGTGCGTTCACCACCTCGGCCAGATTGGCGAGATCCAGCCGCCCCTCGTCGGTGATCGAGAGCCAGCGGAGCGTCGCGCCGGTCCGCTGGCACAGCATCTGCCACGGAACCAGGTTCGAGTGGTGCTCCATCTCGGTGACGACCACCTCGTCCCCGGGACCGACCACGAACCGGCTCGCCTCCGGACCAGCGGTCGCCGCGTTGGAGAACGCGTACGCGACCAGGTTCACCGACTCGGTGGAGTTCTTGGTGAAGACCACCTCGTCGGGCCTGGCGCCGATGAACTGCGCCACCTTGGCCCGGCCGGACTCGTAGGCGTCGGTCGCCAGCTCCGCCAGTGTGTGGACGCCGCGGTGGGCCGCGGCATTGTGCTGCTCGTAATAACGCCGCTCTGCGTCCAGCACTGACGTCGGCTTCTGCGACGTCGCGGCATTATCCAGGTACACCAGGGTCCTGCCGCCGGGAAGCAACCGGTCCAGGATCGGAAAGTCCTTGCGCAGAACCTCCACGTCATAACTCATGAGGCCACCTCGAAGCGAGGGCACGGGCCGCAGGCGAGGCCCGCAGCGGAGAGACGGGTTCGTAGCTCATGGGGTGGCCTCCGGCGTCGCCAGCACCGGCCGGAATCGCTCGTAGCCTTCATCCTCCAGCTGCTTGGCGAGCTCCGAACCGCCCTGCTCGACGATGCGACCGTCGAACATCACGTGCACGTAATCCGGCTGGATGTAGCGCAAGATCCGGGTGTAGTGGGTGATCAGCAGTGTCCCGGTACGGCCGGTGGACCGGACCCGGTTGACGCCCTCGGACACGATCCGCAGCGCGTCCACATCCAGCCCGGAGTCGGTCTCGTCCAGCACCGCGATCTTCGGTTGCAGCAGCTCCAGCTGCAGGATCTCGTGCCGCTTCTTCTCCCCGCCGGAGAAGCCTTCGTTGACACTGCGCTCGGCGAACGCCGGATCCATCTCCAGCCGCGCCATCGACTCCTTCAGCTCCTTGACCCACAGCCGGAGCTTGGGTGCTTCGCCCCGGACCTGGGTCACTGCGGTGCGCAGGAAGTTCGCGACCGACACCCCCGCCACCTCAACCGGGTACTGCATCGCGAGGAAGAGCCCGGCTCGGGCCCGCTCGTCGACCTTCAGCGAAAGCACGTCCACCCCGTCCAGGGTGATCGTGCCCTGCGTGACGGTGTAGCGCGGATGCCCTGCGATCGAGTACGCGAGCGTCGATTTGCCCGACCCGTTCGGCCCCATGATCGCGTGCGTCTCACCGGCCCGCACCGTCAGGTTCAGCCCGCGCAGGATGGGGCTGTCGTCGACCGACACGTGCAGGTCACGGATCTCGAGCACCGAACCGGCTTGCTCGCTCATCTCAGTTCTCCTCGACCGCAAGCGCGGCGTTCGCTGGGGTACGGACGTCGACGTAGATGTCGTCGCCCTCGGTCTTCACGGCGTAGGTGGCCACCGGCACCGTGGCCGGCAGGCTGATGGGCTCGCCGGTGCGCAAGTCGAACTGGCTGCCGTGCAGCCAGCACTCAACCAGCCCGTCCTCGACCTCGCCCTCGGACAGCGGCACGTCTGCGTGCGTGCACCGGTCGTGGACCGCGAAGACGCAGCCGAGGCTGCGCGCGAGGCAGACGGCGGTGCCGTCGACCTCGACGTGGACGGCACGGTCCTCCTCGATCGCGCTCAGTGATGCGGCCCGCACCCACTCACCCATCGGACGCCTCCAGGGTGTTCTCGGTGAGCAGCGCGTCGATCCGGGTAGCCAGACGGTCGCGCAGCGACTCGTACTCGATCCGGTCGAGCAGGTCCGCGAAGAAGCCGCGGACCACCAGTCGGCGTGCCTCGTCCGCCGGGATCCCGCGGGCCATGCAGTAGAAGAGCTGCTCCTCATCGAAGCGCCCGGTCGCGCTCGCATGCCCAGCGTTGGTGACGTCGCCGGTCTCGATCTCCAGGTTCGGGACCGAGTCCGCGCGGGCGCCCTCGGTGAGCAGCAGGTTGCGGTTGAGCTCGTACGTGTCGGTGCCGTCGGCGGCGGCGCCGATCAGTACGTCGCCCACCCAGACGCTGTGCGCGTCCGCACCCTGCAGCGCACCCTTGTAGGTGACCCGACTGCGGCACTGCGGCTGCTGGTGGTCGATGAACAGCTGGTGCTCGTGGTGCTGGCCGGACGAGGTGAAGAACACCCCGGCCAGGTCCGCGTCACCGCCCGGCCCGGCAAAGCGCACGCTCGGGGTGAGTCGGACGACGTCCCCGCCGAGGGTCACCACGATCTCCCGTAGCCGGGCATCGCGCCCGACCAGGGCGGCCTGCGCCTCGACGTGCACCGCGGTTCGCTCCGCGTCCTGCACGCTGACGAACGTCAGTGCCGCGTTGTCGCCGACCCGCAGCTCGGTGTTCGCGGCGAGGGTGCCACCCCCGGTGTGCTCGACCACGACCGTCGCCACGCTGCCGGCCCCGACGTCGATCAGCAGGTGGCCGTAGCCGCGGCCGGCCGGGGCGTACACCGTGACCAGCACCGGCTCGGACAACAGGGTGTCCGCGGGCACCGACACCACCGTCGCGGTCGGCACGCCGACCAGCGCTAGGACGCTTACCCGGTCCGCCGGTGCCAGCACGGAACCGACGCCGCCGGCACCGACCGGCAGCTGGCTGACCTCGACGCCGTCCGGTGCCCGTACCTCGACCTCCGGCGCAACCGGGTTCTCGATGCGGGCCAGCAGACCGTCGAACCGGTCCAGCGGAGTGAACCGCCACTCCTCCTCGCGGCCGGTCGGCAGGCCGAACGCGTCCGGGTCCCGGCTGGTCAACCGGGCAGCCCGACTCCCGGCCGGGGCTCCCGGGCCGCCGCCGCGGGCGGCCTTGGTCTGCCCGGGAGCCGCGGTGATCGCGCCCGAGCTGGTCGTTGCCGTCATCAGCCGACCGCGCCTTCCATCTGCAGCTCGATCAGCCGGTTGAGTTCGAGCGCGTACTCCATCGGCAGTTCGCGGGCGATCGGCTCCACGAAGCCACGCACGATCACCGCCATCGCCTCGTCCTCGGGGAGCCCGCGGCTCATCAGGTAGAACAGTTGGTCCGCACCGATCTTGCTGACCGTCGCCTCGTGCCCGATGGAGGCGTCGTCCTCACGCACGTCGACGTAGGGGTACGTGTCGCTGCGGCTGATCTGGTCGACCAGCAGCGCGTCACATTTCACCGTCGCCTTGGTCCCCACAGCCCCGTCGAGCACCTGGACCAGCCCCCGGTACGAGGTCCGGCCGCCGGAACGCGCCACCGACTTGGACACGATCTGGCTGCTGGTGTGCGGCGCGGCGTGCACCATCTTGGCGCCGGCATCCTGATGCTGGCCCTCGCCCGCAAACGCGATCGACAGCGTCTCGCCGTGCGCCCGCTCACCGAGCAGGTAGCAGGCCGGGTACTTCATCGTCACCTTCGACCCGATGTTGCCGTCGATCCACTCCATCCGGCCGCCAGCCGCCACCGAGGTCCGCTTGGTGACCAGGTTGTAGACGTTGTTCGACCAGTTCTGGATCGTGGTGTAGCGGACCCGCGCGTCCTTTTTCACCACGATCTCGACCACGGCCGAGTGCAGCGAGTCGGACTTGTAGATCGGGGCGGTACAGCCCTCGACGTAGTGCACCGACGAACCCTCGTCCGCAATGATCAGCGTCCGCTCGAACTGGCCCATGTTCTCGGTGTTGATCCGGAAGTAGGCCTGCAGCGGGATCTCGACGTGCACGCCCTTCGGCACGTAGATGAACGACCCGCCGGACCACACTGCCGTGTTCAGCGACGCGAACTTGTTGTCGCCAGGCGGGATCACGGTGCCGAAGTACTCCCGAAACAGGTCCTCGTGCTCACGCAGGCCGGAGTCGGTGTCCAGGAACAGCACGCCCTGCTGCTCCAGATCCTCACGGATCTGGTGGTAGACGACTTCCGATTCGTACTGGGCTGCGACGCCGGCGATGAGCCGCTGCTTCTCCGCCTCCGGGATGCCCAGCTTGTCGTAGGTGTTCTTGATGTCCGCGGGCAGCTCGTCCCAGGAGGCAGCCTGCTTCTCGGTCGAGCGGACGAAGTACTTGATGTTGTCGAAGTCGATCCCGGACAGATCACTGCCCCAGGTCGGCATCGGCTTGCGCTCGAACAGCCGCAATGCCTTCAGCCGCATCTTGAGCATCCACTCCGGCTCATTCTTCTTCGCGCTGATGTCGCGCACGACGTCCTCGTTCAGGCCACGCCGCGCGGAAGCCCCGGCGACATCCGAGTCGGCCCAGCCGAAGCGGTACGAGCCGAGGTTGTCGATCGTCGGGACGGACTCGCGCTGCGGGGTGGTGGTCATTACTTCCCCTTCCGGGGTGCGGTGGGTGACTGTGCTTCGGGTGACGGCGCTTCGAATGACGGTGCGGATTCCGCCGCCGGTTTAGGTACGGCCGCTGCGTCCTGCGTGCTGTGCGGCACGTGCGTGGTGCATACGCCGTCGCCGTGCGCGATGGTCGCGAGGCGCTGCACGTGAGTGCCGAGCACGACGCCGATCGCCTCCGTCTCGGCCTCGCACAGCTGCGGGAACTCCGCCGCGACGCTCGCCACCGGGCAGTGGTGCTGGCAGATCTGGGTGCCGCCCGCCACGTCGTGAACCGTCGCGGCGTAGCCGTCCTCGGTCATCGCCAAGGCCAGGTCCTGCGGGGTGCGCACCGTCGCGTACCGACCCCGGAGCGCGTCGCCGCGGGTCCGCGCGAACTCCTCCAGGCTGCCGTGCTCGGCCAGGAAACGGAGCGCGTCGGCGGCCAGCTGGTCGTAGGCGTGCTGAGCCCGGGCGTGACCGGTCTCCGACAGCGCGTAAAGCCGTGCGGGACGGCCCCGGCCGCGCGAGCGCCACGGCTCGGCCGGCGCGCTGCGAGCATTCAGCAGGCCGTCCACCACCATTGCGTCCAGATGCCGTCGCACCCCGGCGGTGGTGAGCTGCAGCCGCTCGGCCAGCGACGCCGCGGTAGCTGGCCCCTCGTCCAGCAGGAGTTTCATGACTCGCTCACGGGTACTGCGCGGTGCCTCCGCAACGCCCGTCGCCGGGCCCACGGGCACGCCCCGACTGACCGCCGCACCGGCGGCAGTGGGAGCCACAGCAGATTTCACAACGACATTGTTGCGTATATCGGCGCGCGAGTCGAACCTGGGGTGCCGCGATACTGCGAATGTGAGCGAAAGCACCCCCGAGACCGCTGCTCCGGTGCTCCGGGACACCCTTGCTGCGGACCTGCGCCGCCTCGGTGTTCCCGCCGGAGGCCTGGTGTTGGCGCACGTCTCGCTCTCGGCTCTCGGCTGGGTCGTCGGCGGACCGGTGGCCGTCGTGCAGGCGCTGTTGGACGTTCTCGGCCCCCGGGGCACGCTGGTGGTACCGACGTACTCCGGACAGAACTCCGAGCCGGCGTACTGGCGCGACCCGCCGGTGCCGCAACCATGGTGGGACACCATCCGCGCGGCCATGCCCGGCTTCCACGTCAAGGTCACCCCGACACACGGGATGGGTGCCGTCGCCGCGGTGCTGCGCAACTGGCCGGTTGCGCGGCGCAGCAACCACCCGACCGCGTCGTTCGCCGCGATCGGGCCGCTCGCGGACCAATTGACCGAACGCCATCCGCTGTCCCCCATGCTCGGGGCGAGTTCGCCGCTGGCCCGAATCGGACCAGCCGACGGGCTGGTGCTGCTGCTCGGTGTCGGCCACGACCGCAACACCAGCCTGCACCTGGCCGAGTACGGGGCACCGGGGGCCGCCCTGTCGGCACGCCACGGCGCGGCGGTGTCGGTTCAGGGCGAGCGGCGGTGGGTGACCTGGCCAGACTTGATCTTCGAGCACGCCGACTTCGCGGCACTCGGAGCGGCGTACGAGCGGACCGGGGCGGTGCGTGTCGGACCGGTGGGTCATGGCACCGCCCGGCTGATGCCCCAGACCGATCTGCTCCGCTTCGCCGGCGCCTGGTTCGCGCAGCACCGGGCCGATCCGTCCCGCCGGGCCGGTGCAGCGGCCGGTCCATAGAATCGCCCCTCGTGACTACCGGGAGGCCCGCCGCGGTGGAGGTTCGGGACCTCGTCAAGCGGTACGGCGACCTGACCGCGGTCGACCGGATCTCCTTCACCGCCCCGAGCGGTTCGGTGACCGCCATCCTGGGACCGAACGGGGCCGGCAAGACGACCACGGTCGAGATCTGCGAGTACCTGCGCCGGCCGGACGAAGGTGTGGTGCGGGTGCTCGGGCTCGTACCGGGCGCCCGCCAGCTGCGGTACCGGGTCGGGGTGATGCCGCAGCAGCCCGGGTCGTACCCGGGCGCGCGGTGCGGCGAGATGCTGCAACTGGTCGCCGCCTACTTCGCCGACCCGCTCGACCCGGCCGCACTGCTGGACCGGCTCGGGCTGGGCACTTGCACGCGCACCCCGTACCGCCGCCTTTCCGGTGGGCAGCAGCAGCGTCTCTCGCTCGCGATGGCCCTGGTCGGACGCCCGGAGCTGGTCTTCTTGGACGAGCCGAGCGCCGGTCTCGACGTGCAGGCTCGGCACGCCACCTGGGAGCTGCTGCGGGAGTTGCGGGCCGGTGGCGTCGGGGTGGTCCTGACCACGCACGCGATGGACGAGGCTGCTGCGCTCGCGGACCACGTCGTCGTGGTCGACCACGGCCGGGTACTGGCAGCCGGATCCGTCTCCGAACTCACCCGCGAGGACCGCGGCCGGTTGCGTTTCCGGGCCACCCCGGGTCTCGAACTGGCGGCGCTGCGCACCCGGTTGCCCGTCGGCGCCCAGGCGGCCGAGACGGCGCCCGGCGACTACCTCGTTTCCGCCGAGGTCACCCCGCAGCTACTCGCGGTGGTGACGGCGTGGGCCGCAGACCAGGGCGCGCTGGCGCAAGACCTGCAGACCGGCCCCCGCAGCCTGGAGGACGTGTTTCTCGAACTCACCGGCCGAGAGCTGCGGTCATGACCGGGTACCCCGGCGGCCTCGCCGCTCCGGGCCGGCCCTACGGGCCGTGTCCTCACTTCGAGACCGCCTCATGACCGGGTACCCCGGCGGCCTCGGCAGTCGTTCGGGACCAGCCAGGCCGCTGGCGATCCTGCGCGCGCAGACCGAGATGGAGCTACGGCTGACCCTGCGCCGCGGCGAGTCGTTGCTGCTGACGTTGGTGATCCCGCTGCTGCTGCTCGTCTTCATCAACGCGGCTGACCTCGACGGCGCCGACATCCAGTTCCTGGTGCCCGGGATCCTGGCCCTGGCGGTGATGTCGACCGCGTTCACCGGGCTGGCCATCGCCACCGGGTACGAACGGTCGTACGGCGTGCTGAGCCGGCTGGGCACCACGCCACTGACCCGGGTCCAGCTGCTGTTCGCCAAGACTCTCGGCGTGCTGGCCGTCGAGGTGATCCAGGCAGTGCTGATCGGACTCGTCGGGCTGGCGCTCGGGTGGGATCTGCACGGCCAGCCCGCGGCGGCGGTGCTGTTGCTGGCCCTCGGCACCGCGGCCTTTTCCGGTCTCGGCCTGCTGATGGCCGGCACGCTGCGCGCCGAGGCAACCCTGGCCGGCGCGAACGGCCTCTACCTGGTGTTGCTGCTACTCGGCGGTGTGGTGTTCCCGCTGACCCGGCTGCCCGGGTGGCTGCAGGCCATCGCGCACGTGCTCCCGACACCGGCGCTCTCGCACGGGGTGCGGGTGGCGCTGTCGCCGGGCGGCGGCCTCGACGGCAGCGACGTGCTGGTGTTGGTCGTCTGGGCGATAGCCGCACTGGCGCTGGCCGCGCGGACGTTCCGCTGGCGCGCCTGAGCGCCCGGCTAATCTGCCCGGCATGACTCGTTCGGTCCTGGTCACCGGTGCCAGCAAGGGCATCGGCAAGGCCGTTGCCACCACGTTCGTCGCCGCCGGAGACCAGGTGGCGGGCACTTACCGCTCCGGCCAGGCGGCCGACCTACCCCCCGGGGTCTTGCCGCTGCACTGCGACGTCACCAGCGCGGCCGACGTCGAGGCGGCGTTCACGGCGGCGGAAGAGGCACACGGCCGGGTCGAGGTGTTGGTCTCCAACGCCGGCCTGACCCGGGACCAGCTACTGCTGCGGATGAGCGACGAGGACCTCTACGCGGTACTCGAGGCAAACCTGATCGGCGCGTTCCGGGTGGCGAAGCGGGCGTCGTCGTCGATGCTCCGGCTACGCCGCGGACGGATCGTGCTGGTCTCGTCCGTTGTCGCCCTCAGCGGAAACCCGGGTCAGACGAACTACGCCGCCGCCAAGGCCGGCCTGGTCGGCCTGGCCCGGTCCCTGGCCCGGGAACTGGCCAGTCGCGGCATCACCGTCAACGTCGTCGCCCCGGGTCCGATCGAAACCGAGATGACCGGTGCCCTGACCGACGACCAGCGGCAGGCACTCGTCGGCAACGTGCCGCTCGCCCGGATGGGCGCGGTGGACGAGGTTGCCGCCGCGGTGCAGTACCTCGCCTCCACCGAGGCCGGCTACGTGACCGGAGCCGTGCTGCCCGTCGACGGCGGTCTGGGCATGGGGCACTGACCGGCTCCAGAGTGCTCGCGGCGCCGGCAGCCCGTACCCTGACCTGGTCATGTCGTGGTGGATGCGCCTGCTGGCGCCGTTGTGGCACCCGACGCCGCGCACTGCCCGCCGCGTCGCCGGGGCCGTCGTGGTGCTGCTCGGCCTGGTCGTGGTAACCGGCGCGGTGGTCCGCCTCACCGGGTCGGGGCTGGGTTGCCCGACCTGGCCCAAGTGCACCGAGACCGACGTGCACAGCGGCGTGACCTTCCACGGACTGATCGAGTTCGGCAACCGGGTCCTGACGATCGGCGTCTTCCTCGTCGGAATCCTGCTCGTGGCGCTGGTCACCTGGCGGATGCGCCGCCGGGACCTCTACCTCTACGTCGGCTTGCTTGCCGCCGGGTACCTCGGCGAGGCAGTGGTGGGTGGTCTGAGTGTGCTCACCCGCCTCGACCCCCTCGTGGTCGGCTTGCACTTCGTCCTGGCGATCGGCCTGTTGTGGGTCGGCGTGGTGCTGTGGCGCCGGATCGGCTGCCAGGACGTCCCGCCGCGGCCGGTGGTCGGCGTCGAGATGCGTTGGTTGGGGCGGGGCTTGCTGGCCTGCTCATGGGTGGTCATCGTGCTGGGCATCCTGGTCACCGGCACGGGGCCGCATGCCGGCAGCCGGGTGGACAACCGGCTGCCCTTCGACCGCCGGGATATCAGCCAACTGCACAGCGACTCGGTGCTGCTCATGGTCGGTGCGGTGGCGGTGACCATCCTGCTGCTCCGCCTGACCAGGGCGCCGGAGCCGGTCCGTCGCCGTGCCCGGATCCTGATGGCGGTCATGCTGGCGCAGGGGGCCGTCGGGTTCATCCAGTACTTCACCGGCCTGCCGTCGTGGCTGGTCGGTGTGCACGTCGCGGGTGCAACCGCGTTCTGGGTCGCCACCCTGCTGCTGACGCTGGAGATGTGGCAGCGGCCCGCCCTCGTGGAACCGGCGCCGGCGCCGGTCGCTGAGCAGATCCCGGGCGCGTTGCAAACCGCATGACACCGCAGCCGCGGGTCGCTAGACATGCCACGTGCCGACCGCCCCGATCTTGACCGACTCGCTCGTCCGCCTCGAACCACTGGCCATCCGACATGCGTCGGCACTGGCCGACGCTGCCGCCATCGACCGGGCCGCCTACGGCTACACCAGCGTCCCGGACGGCTCCCGGCAAGCCGACGATTACGTCGCCGCAGCGCTTGCACAGGCCCAGGCCGGGGAGGCGCTGCCGTATGCGGTCATCCTCGCCACTACCGGCCGCGTGGTCGGCACCACCAGGTTCTTCGACTTCGGTTGGCCGGACCAGGGCCGCCGCGGCCCGGAGCCGCAGGTCGCCGAGCTCGGGCAGACGTGGTACGCCGCCGATGTGCAGCGCACCGGGGTGAATACCGCCTGCAAGTTGTTGCTGTTGGGGCTGGCCTTCGACCGCTGGCGAGCGCTGCGGATCACGCTGAAGACGGATGCCCGCAACGCGCGCTCGCGCACTGCGATCGAGCGGCTCGGCGCCCGGTTCGAAGGGATCCGCCGGCTACACCTGCCGGCGACCGACGGCACCGTGCGGGATACCGCCTATTACTCGATCGTGACGGCCGAGTGGCCCGCGGTCCGCGCCCGGCTCACCGAGAAACAGCGGCGGCACGCGACCGCTGGGTGACGGCGATTGCCTGGGCTCAGACCAGCAACGGCGCGATCGCTACGGCCGCGAACAGCACGGTGAGGTAGGTGATCGACTGGTGGAACAGCCGCATCGGCTGCGGATCCTGACCCCGGCGGACCCGGGCCGCGAGCCGGTGCGCCTCGACCAGGAAGACCACTCCGGTCAGACCCGCGATCACACCGTAGAGCCAGCCTGCCTCCGGGATCAGCAGCAGCGAGCAGGCGACCATTCCGTAGGAATAGCCCACGATCCGGCGCACCACGGTGCGGGCCGACGCCACCACGGGCAGCATCGGCACATTCGCCGCCGCATAGTCCTCCCGGTAGCGCATCGCGAGGGCCCAGAAGTGCGGCGGTGTCCACAGGAACACGACGCCGAACAGCACCACTGCCGGCCATCCCACCGTGCCGGTGACCGCCGACCAGCCGATGATCGCCGGGAAGCAGCCAGCCGCCCCACCGATGACGATGTTCGCCGAGGTGCGGCGCTTGAGCCCCAGGGTGTAGACGAAGACGTAGACCAGGATGGCCGCGTCGGCCAGCAGCGCCGACGGCCAGTTCACCGCCAACCCGAGCAGCACGGTGGCCGCCGCGCCCAGCAGCAGACCGAACCGGAGCGCGTTCACCGGCGCCACGCCCGCCCCGCTGACCAGCGGCCGGCCGTGGGTACGGCGCATCACCGCGTCGATATCGCGATCGACGTAGCAGTTGATGGTGTTCGCGGACCCGGCTGCCAGCGAGCCGCCGACCAGCGTCGCCACCACCAGCCACCAGTGCGGGAAGCCTCCGGCCGCGAGCATCATCGGCGGCAGCGTGGTCACCAGCAGCAACTCGATGATCCGCGGCTTCGTCAGCGCCACGTACGCACGGACGGACGAGCCCGCAGTACGGGGAATCGCGGCCGTGGTCACGCACGGAGTCTATGGGCCGGGGTGACTGTAGTCGCGGCCGGGCCACGGCAACCGGACAGCACCCGCCGCGTCGGTCCCGGGGACTAGTTTGGGAACCATCACCGCGTGTCCGACCGGCACGCTGCGCCAGTCGGCGACCGGCGCCTGCCGGTCGCCGCACGCGATCATCGGAAGGACAGCGAGTGCCCGAGAAGACCACCGCCCCCGGCTGGCGCGATCCGCTCGACGCGCAGGCCGTCGACCTGGTCAGGGTGCTGGCCATGGATGCCGTCGAGCGAGTCGGCAACGGGCATCCCGGGACCGCGATGAGCCTGGCGCCCGCCGCGTACCTGCTGTTCCAAGAATTCCTGCAGCACGACCCGACCGATCCGGACTGGGCCGGCCGGGACCGTTTCGTCCTGTCCTGCGGGCACTCCAGCCTGACCCTCTACATCCAGCTCTACCTGTCCGGCTATGGCCTGTCCCTGGACGATCTCAAGGCGCTACGTACCTGGGGAAGCCGGACTCCCGGGCACCCCGAGCACGGCCACACCCCGGGAGTCGAGACCACCACCGGCCCGCTGGGCCAAGGCGTCGCGAATGCCGTCGGGATGGCGATGGCCGCCAGGCGCGAGCGTGGCCTGCTCGACCCGGAAGCCGCCGCGGGCACCAGCCCGTTCGACCACACCATCTGGTGCTTTGCCTCCGACGGAGACCTGGAGGAGGGCGTCTCCGGTGAAGCGTCCTCGCTGGCCGGCACCCAACGACTCGGCAACCTGGTGCTGCTCTACGACGACAACCACATCTCCATCGAGCACGAGACCGACGTCGCGTTCACCGAGGACGTGCTCGCGCGGTACGCCGGATACGGCTGGCACACCCAGCGGGTGGACTGGCTGCGCGGGGACAGCGTCGCCGACGGCAGCTATGCCGAGGACGTGACGGCGCTGCGACGGGCGCTGCGCGCGGCGCAGCAGGACACCAGCCGGCCCAGCATCATCGCGCTGCGGACGATCATCGGCTGGCCGGCGCCCACGAAGGCCAACAGCGGCGACGCGCACGGCGCGGCGTTGGGCGCCGACGAGGTCGCGGCCACCAAGCGCATCCTCGGCTTCGACCCCGCGGTGAGCTTCCCAGCAGCGGAGGAGGTCGTCGAGCACGCCCGCAAGGTGGCCGACCGGGGCCGGGCCGCGCATGCCGCCTGGCAGCAGCGGTTCGACGAGTGGAGCGGCGAGCACCCGGCTGAGGCGGCGCTGCTCGCGCGGATGCGCACGCGGACCCTGCCCGCGGGATGGGAACAGGCGCTGCCGAGCTACCCGGCCGACGCCGGGGGCATCGCCACCCGCACCGCTTCGCACGACGTACTCTCCGCGATCGCTCCACTGCTGCCGGAACTATGGGGCGGCTCCGCTGACCTGGCCGGGTCGAACAACACGACACCAGCAGGCGAACCGAGCTTCCTGCCCCCGGACCGGCAGACCAAGTCGTTCCAGGGCGGCCCGTACGGGCGGGTACTGCACTTCGGCGTGCGCGAGCACGCGATGGGCGCCATCCTCAACGGCATCGCGCTGCACGGCGGTACCCGCCCTTACGGCGGCACCTTCTTGGTCTTCTCCGACTACATGCGCCCCGCGGTTCGGCTGGCAGCACTGATGAAGCTGCCCGTGACGTACGTCTGGACGCACGACTCGATCGGGCTGGGCGAGGACGGACCCACCCATCAGCCGGTCGAACAACTGGCCGCGCTGCGCGCGATCCCCGGGCTGGACGTGGTCCGGCCGGCGGACGCCAACGAGACCGTCGTCGCTTGGCGCACCGTGCTGCAGCACACCGATCGCCCGGCCGGACTGGCGCTGTCCCGCCAGAAGCTGCCGGTATTCGACCGGAGCGAACTCGCATCCGCCGAGGGCGTGTCCCGCGGCGGATACGTGCTGGCCGAAGCGGGCAGCGGGCTGCCCGAGGTCATTCTGCTGGCTACCGGCAGCGAGGTCTGGCTCACCCTGGAGGCACGCGCCACCCTGGAGGCGGAGGGAACGCCCACCAGGGTGGTCTCGATGCCGTGCCGGGAATGGTTCGACGCGCAGGACCAGGCGTATCGGGACGAGGTGCTGCCGCCTCGGGTCCGAGCCCGGGTCAGCGTCGAGGCAGGAGTGGGGCAGGGCTGGCGGGAACTGGTGGGCGACTGCGGCGAGATCGTTTCGTTGGAGCACTTCGGGGCAAGTGCTGCGTATACGACGTTGTTCGAACAGTTCGGTTTCACCCCGGACCGCGTCGTCGCTGCGGCACACGCCAGCCTGCAGAAGGCCGTCTGACCGCGCCGTCGAGTCCAGTCCAGGTGAATCCCCCAGCCCCGCTTGAATCCAGCCCACGGGAGGCACGATGACCACTGACCCGCTCGCGCAACTGTCGCAGGCAGGAGTCGCCGTCTGGTTGGACGACCTCGACCGCACCAGGATCCGCGGCGGCGGCCTCGCGGAACTGGTCCGCGATCGCAGTGTCGTCGGGGTGACCACCAATCCGTCGATCTTCCAGAAGGCGCTCTCGGACGGCGAGGCGTAC
>DASZVT010000154.1:0-8202 GCA_035546915.1 Mycobacteriales bacterium
CAGGGTGGCGTCGTCGATCGGGACCGACGTGCGTGTCACCGGGATCTCGTTACTGCCCGGCTTGCCGCTGAGGTAGGGACCGCCCCCGTGCTGCGGCGTGAGGTCGACGTACTGCTCGCCGACCGCGGACAGGTCCGCGACCTGCGCGGTGACGTCCTTCGGGATTTTGGTGCCGTGGTCGATCTTCAAGTCGACCGTCACCCCGTCCTTGTCCAGGTGCAACGCGCCGACCCGGCCGACCGCGACGCCCCGTTCGGTGACCACCGCGTTGGTGAAGATGCCTCCGGAATCGGCGAAGTGCGCGTGCACGGTGTACGGCCCTGGCGCAAAGTGCCAGCCGAAGACGCTGCGAATACCGACGTACGTGAATCCGGTGTAGGCGACCCCCAACACCGTGATCACAGCGAAGACGAGGAGCTGAATCCGAACCGCACGCGAGATCATGAGGCGCTCCCCGCCAACAGGTCGCCGAGGGCCGAGCCTCGGGTGACGAAGGACGACCCGGTCAGTGGCCCGAAGCCGGGCAGCGAGGTGAGCAGGCCGGAGAGCAGGTTGCAGTTCTGCTGCAGGCTGCCGGTCGGGTCCAGCGCCGCGCCGGTGCTACATACCTGTGCCAGCAACGTCGCGAGCCCGGCGTCCTTTGCCCCGGTCACGTCGACCGTCGCGTACAGGCTCGTGTAGTCACCGTGCATCGCGTCGGTGCTCTTGGACGAGAACGGGAAGTCGACGAGCAGGTCCAGCGCCGCGGGCAGCGCGTCGGAGGCCTCGTCCAGCTGGGTGAGGATCGGCTTCAACGCAGCCAGGTCTGCGTGGGCGTCGTCGACGCTCGCGTTCACGATCCGGGTGCTGACCTCGCCGAGATCCGACAGTCCCTGCAGCAACGAGACGAGTTGCGCCCGGTTGTCCGCGATCACCCTCAACCCAGGACCGAGGTCGTCCAGCGCGGTAGCGATGATGCCCGACTGGGCGTTGAGGTCGGTGGCGAGCTTGTCCAGTCCGGTGATCGCCCGGGTGATCTCGTCCCGCTGCACGTTCAGACCGCCAACGAAGGTGTTCAACTGGTCCAGCACGTCCCGGACCTGGTCCTCGCGCCCGGCCAACGCCGCCGACAGCTCGGTGGAGATCGTCTGCAGCTTCTGCAGCCCCCCACCGTTGAGAATCGCAGACAGGACGCCGAAGACCTGCTCCACGTTCGGGTACGCGCTGCTCGACTGGTTGCTGATCACCGAGCCGTCGTGCAGGGCGCCGGTAGCGCCGGTGGACGGCGCGCGCAGCTCGACGAACTTCTCCCCCAGCAGGCTGGTCTCCTGCAGGATCGCCTGGGCATTGGCCGGCAGGTGCACGCTGGTCTTGACCCGGCAGACCACCTTCGCCTCGTACCGGTTGGCGGACCGGTCCGGTTCCAGATCGATCTTGGTGACCGTGCCCACGGTGACGTCGTTGACCTTCACCGCCGACTGCGGCACGAGGTCCAGCACGTTGTCGAACAACACCGTGACCGTGTAGGTCTTGTCACCACTGAACGGGCCGCCCACACTGCCCGGCAGGTTGGCGTTGTACAACCCGTGGAACCCGCAGCCGGTCGTCAGCACCAGGAACGCCCCGACCAGGACCACGATCCCCCGCAGCCGCCGCGTCATGCCGCCCCCAACGCCCAGATCGAGGCCAGCGAACTCGGCTGCCGGTAGTCGCTGCCGAGCAGCTTGCCGAGACCGCCGAGCAGCCCGCCGGTCGGCGGCGAGGGGGTCGGTTGCTGACTGGGTGCCGGGGCCGGCGACGTCGTGCTGCTTCCACCGCCGAGCAGACTGCCGAGCAGATCGCCCAGCGAACCGGAGCCGGCCCCGTCGAGCGGACCGCTCGGAGACGCGTCCGGCGACGGGGTCGCGGAGTTCGGGGTGCCCTGCGGACCCGGGCCCCCGGACGGTGGCTTGGTGGCGGCATTGCCGTCGGATTGGGCGGTAGCGCAGACCGCTGCGTTGCCGAGGATGCACGACAGCAAGGTGGTCGGGTCCAGTCGGACCCGGCTTCGCAGCACCCCATAACAACCCTGGTATCCGTTGTCGTACAGGTCGGCGCCGCAGTCGCCGTCGGTGAGCGAGGTGGCTTCGAGCAAGTTGTAGACCGCGAGCGGAGCCTCGTCGAGCAGCTCGGTGATCGCCTGCTTCTCCCCCATCAGTCCGTTCGTGACGCTGGTCAGCGCACCGACGTCGTGGGCCAGTTGGTCGCGGTTGTCGGCGACGAACTCCTGCACCTGGCCCAGCGCGGTCGCCAGGTTCGACAGCGCCGCGCCGAGGTCCTGGCGCTCGCCCGCGAGCTGCGAGGAGACCGCGGTGAGGTCATGGCTGACCTGCCGGATGCCACCGTCGTTGCCGGCAAGCGTGGCGGTGAACTGCTGCAGCCGGGTGATCGTGCCGAACAGCGCGTCCTTCGAGTCGCTGAGCGCGCTGATGGCCGCGGAGACCCCCTTGAGGGTGGTATGCACCTGGGAGCCGTTGCCCTGCAGGTTCGCGGCCGCAACCGCGATCAACGTGGACAGCGCACCGCTCTTGTTGGCCCCGGTAGGACCGAGCGCGGTGTCCAGGTCGTTGATGCTGCTGAAGATCTGGTCCAGCTCCACCGGGATCTGGGTGCGGTCCTCCTGGATGGTGCCTCCGTCCGGCAGCGCGGCGCCGCCGGTGTACACGGGAGTGAGCTGCACGTACCGGTCCGCCACTACCGAAGGCGGCACCAGGACGGCACCGACGTCAGCCGGCAAGATGTGGTCGGAGCCGTAGCGGATGTCGACCCGTACCCTGGTTCCCTCCGGATGCACCCTGGTGACCGTGCCTACCTGCACGCCGAGGATCTTGACCGCCGACCCCTTGTAGATCCCGATAGTGCGTGGGAAGTACGCGGTGAGGTTCTTGCCACCGCCACTCCCGAGCACCGTCACCGCCGCGTAGACACAGGCCGCGACGACCAAGGCCATCACGACGACCGTGGCGACCGGCCGGCGCAGCCGTACCGGAATCCCGAGCCCGCCGGCCATCACAGACACTCCCCGGACGCGCCCTGCAGCGGCAGCGTCAGCGGCGCGGACGTCGGCGTGGCCTTCACCGCGATGGTGAAACAGCCGAGCTTGGTCAGGTCGGTGAGGTTGGCGACCTGCGTGTCGAAGTACTGCCCGGAGCCGAGCGTGTTGGTGAACTCCCGTACGAACGGGGCCAGCAGGTGGATCCCGTCGTCGAGCTGCTGCTGGTTCTTGGTCAGGATGTCCACGGTGGCACCCAGGTTCACCAGCGCGGGCTTGAGCGCCGTGCGGTTCTCGGCTACCAGCGCGCTGATCTGCTGGGACAGCTCGGTGGTATGCACGAGCAGCGCGTGAATCACGTCCCGCTGCTCGTCCACCAGCTGCAGGACGGTCTGCCCGTCCGCGATCAGGCGGGTCACCTGCTGGTCCCGCGAAGCGAGCGCACCGGTGACCCCCTGCGCATGGGCGAGCAGGGCGCGCAGCTCCGCGTCACGGGAGGAGACCGTCCGCGACACGGCGGCGAGTCCGTCCAGCGTCTTGCGCACCGTCCCCGGGGTGTCGGCGAAGTCGGCCGACAGCGTCTCGAACGCGGCCGCCAGCTGGGTCGTGTCGATGGCGTCGACCTGCTTGGCGAGCTGGCCGAATGCGGTCGTCACGATCAACGGGGTCGAGGTGCGAGACAAGGGGATGTCGGTCTTCGCGTCGAGCCGACCGGTGCCCTGCGAGTCCAGCGCGACGTACATCGCCCCGAGCAACGTCTTGATCTTGATATCGGCCCGCGTCTGGGTGCCGAGCCGGGTGCCCCGGTGCAGCTTCATCGCGATCCGCACGTGGGCGCCGTCGAGCTCCACCGACGTGACCTCGCCGACCTTGATCCCAGCGAGCCGGACGTCGTCCCCAGCGCGGACGTTGCTGGCTTCCTGGAAGTCCGCGTGATAGGTAGTGCCACCTCCGCCGAGGAAACCGATGTTCCCGGCATTGAAAGCAACCAAGCCGAGCAGCACCAAGACCGCCAGGCCGATGACGGCGATCGGGATGGGGTTGCGTTCCCGGAACTGCGTCACGGCTTGTTCACCACGCACGCGTTGGTGTTGGTCGACCGGATCTGGACCGTCGGGCCCGGCAGGCCGCCGAGTGCAATGTCCGCGCTGCAGAGATAGAAGTTGAACCAAGAGCCGTAGCTCGCCGTCCGGGTTATCGCGTTGATCTTCCCGGGCAGGTGCTGCAGGAACGCTTCCAACTGGTTCTGCTTCGGCCCGTAGAGCGTGCCGGTCGACGTGGCCAGGGTGTTCGCCACCGCAGACAGCTGTGCCAAGTCGCTGGGCAGGTCAGGCCGGATGGCAGCGATGAGCCGCGACGTGCTGGTGGCCAGGTCGTTCACGTGGGTCAGCGACGACGCGATCGCATCGTGGTCGCCGGCCAGTCCGGTCACCAACCGCTGGAGTTGGTCCACCAACGTGGTCAGTTCCGTTCGGCGCTGGTCGACGGTGCCGAGGACCCCGGTCAGGTTGGTGATCAGCGAGCCGACCGCAGCGTCCTGAGCCGCGACCGACGTCGACAGCGACGCGGTGCTCGTCAGCAACGTGTCGATCGTGCCGCCCTCGCCCTGCAGGGTACGGACCACCTCGTAGGCGACCTGGTTGATCTGGCCCGGATCCAGCGCTTCGAACAACGGCTTGAAGCCGTCGAAGAGCGCGGTCAGGTCCAGCGCCGGCGTGGTCCGCGCGAGCGGAATCTGGTAGTCGTCCGGAGCCGGCGCATCGGCCCCGGGGCTGTCGAGGATCTCCAGGTAGCGCTGACCGATCAGGTTCCGGTAGCGCAGCGCCGCCTTGGCCGACGTGTGCAGCACGACCTGCTTGTCCAATCCGAACGTCACCTCGGCGCACGCCTGCAAGGTGCTTGCCCCGTCCCGGCACTCGTGCGCAACATGCACGCTCTGCACCTGGCCGACCCGGACCCCGGCGACGCGCACGTCGTCACCGGCGAGCAGGCCGGTGGCGTCGGTGAACTGGGCCCGGTAGGTCTGGGTCGAACCGACCGTCCCGTTTGCGATGGTCACCGCCAGCACGTAGGTGAGGAAGCCGGTGATGAGCGCGAAGATCGTGAGGTAGATCCCCGCCCGCATGGTCCGGCCGGTCATGCCCCTCACGACACGTCCACCTTCATGCCGGCCAGTTGCGGCGCGAACAAGGTGGTGACCAGGTCCGGAACCGCGGCTGCGGTGACCCCCAGCGACGGCGCCAGCAGGAACCGGGCAGCGTTGTCAGCGCTCGTCATCGACGGCACCCCGGTCCCCGAGATGATCGGCGTGTTGGGCGCGGTCGCGGCGCCCTCGGCCCGGTTGAGCGGCGGCGTCCGGTTGTTCGGCGCCTTCGGGACCGCGGGCAGCCCGTAACAACGCGGGCCGTTGTAATTCGGGTTCTCGATGATCGAGTAGTCGGGAGCCTCGGCGGTGGTGTAGCCCTTCGGCTGCACGATCGTCTGCAGCCGGATGTGCAGGGCGGGTCGGGCATCAGCGTCCTGCGCTCCCCACGCTGCGTTGAGCGGATCCTCGACCTCGCTGAAGCCCTTCGCCATGCAGGAGAACACCGGTGAGTAACGGGCCAGCAACTCAAGCGTCGGACGACTGATCTTCGCCAGCTGGACCAGATTGGTCTCGTTGCGAGTCAGCACGCTGGTGGCCTCGTCCGCGAATCCCTTGGTACCGGCGAGGAAGTTGACGAGGACGTCGCCCTTCGCGACCAGGGTGCGCGCGTTCACCGACAACTGGCGCGCGGTCGCGAGCAGGTCCGGGGTAGCCGCGTCGTAATTCACCGCCAGGTCGGCGAGCCCGGAGATGTCGCGCTGGATGTTGCCCAGGTCGGGGTTGAGTGACGCCAGGTATGCATCGAGGCGGGTCAGGTTGTCTCCGAGCGCATTGCCACGCCCGCGCAGCGATTCGGCGAGGTTCGTCAACGTCAGGTCGAGCGCGACCGGCTGCAGCGCGTCCAGCAGTGGGACCAGATCGTCGAAGACCTTCTCGGTCTCTATCGCGGTGCTGGACCGGTCCAGGCCGATAACGTCATCGCGAGCGATCGGCGTCGCCGACGGCTTCGTGGGGATGACCAGGTCGACGAACTTCTCGCCGAACAGGGTCTTGGGCAGGATCTCGGCCCGCACGTTGCTGGGAATCAGCGGCACCTTGCCCGGCTGAAGCGACAGTTGCAGGGATCCGTAGTGCCCGTTCGAGCTGATCTTGGTGACGGTCCCGACGATGATCCCGCGCAGCTTGACGTCGGCGGGAACCTCCAGCTGGTGCCCGACGTTGTCGACACGCAAAGTCACCTTCACCGTCGAGACGAAGGTCTTGTCGTAGATCGCCACTGCGAGCCAGAGAAGAAACCCGAGCAGCACCAGGAACGCCAGGCCGAGCCCTCGGCGTACCAGCACCCGCGAGGTCTGCTCCATGTCAGCCAGCTATCCGGACTGTGGCGTTCGCTCCCCAGATGGCCAGTGAGAGGAAGAAGTCGATCACGTTCAACGCGACCAGGGAGGTGCGTACGGCACGGCCAACCGCAATGCCGACACCGGCCGGGCCGCCGGATGCGTAGTAGCCGTAGTAACAGTGGATCAGCATGATCACCATCGCGAAGATGATCACTTTGATAAAGCTGTACACCACGTCTTCCGGGGGCAGGAAATTGTGGAAGTTGGTGTCGTACGTCCCGCTGGACTGGCCGTAGTACGACGTGACGATGAAGCGGGTCGCGAAGTAACTGGCCAGCAGGCCGACCACATATAGCGGAATGACCGCGATCATCCCGGCCAGTACCCGGGTGGTCACCAAGAACGGAATGCTGGGGATGCCCATGACCTCGAGCGCGTCGACCTCCTCGTTGACCCGCATCGCCCCGAGCGTCGCGGTGAACCCGGACCCGACCGTCGCCGACAGCGCCAGCCCCGCCACGATCGGCGAGATCTCGCGGGTATTGAGGTACGCGGAGATGAACCCGGCGAAGCGGGCGATGCCGATCTGCTGCAGGCCCTGATAGCCCTCGAGGCCGACCTCGGCTCCGGTGAAGAAGGTGAGGAAGGCGATGACGCCGACAGTGCCGCCGATGACCGCGACGGGCCCGCTGCCGAGACTCACCTCGGCGATCAGGCGGAGAACTTCGCGCTTGTAACGCAGCACGGTCTTTCCGGTCCAGCCGAGTGCTCGCGCGTAGAAGGTGAGCTGCTGGCCCAGCAAGTCCAGCCCATGGCCACCCGCGCCCACTACCCGACGGCCGGCGCGCAACGGACCGCGGGCCGGCGGCGGCATCGTGTCCAGGGTGGTCATCGTGACCCCGTGCCGGACCGGCGGTAGCCCATCAGATCGCCTTCGGGGGGACGATGTTGAGGTAGATCGTGGTGATGATCGTGTTCAGCAGAAACAGCAGCAGGAACGTGATGATCACGGTCTGGTTCACCGCGTCCCCGACACCCTTCGGGCCACCCCTGGGGTTCAGTCCCCGATAGGCAGCGACGAGCCCGGCGACGAGCCCGAAGATCAGCGCCTTGACCTCGCCCGCGATCAGATCCTGTACCTGCGCGAGCGCGGTGAATGAGGCCAGATACGCGCCCGGCGTGCCGTGCTGAATCAGCACGTTGAACACGTAGCCACCCGCCACCCCGACCACGCTCACCAGACCGTTGAGCAGCACCGCGACGGCGACGCAGGCCGCGACCCGGGGCACCACTAGGCGGTGGATCGGGGAGATGCCGAGCACTTCCATCGCGTCGATCTCCTCGCGGATCGTCCGCGAGCCCAGGTCGGCACAGATCGCGGATCCACCGGCGCCGGCGATCAGCAACGCGGTGACGATCGGCCCGGCCTCGCGCACGATTGCGAGCACCGACGCAGCCCCGGTGAACGACTTCGCGCCGACCTGGTCGGCCAGGTTGCCCAGCTGCAGTGCGATCACGGCGCCGAACGGGATCGACACCAGCATCGTCGGGATGATCGTCACGCTGGCGATGAACCACGCTTGCTCGACGAATTCGGCCACCTGGACCGGGCGCCGGAACGCGGCCCGCGCCGTGTCCAGCGACATCGCGAAGAAGCCACCCGTCTGCCGCAGCGCCCCGAGCGGGAAGGCGCTCATCGGATCGGCACCGATGCGAGGGTGAACAGTGACGCCTGGGCGAACACGGCCTGCGGTGAGCCGCGACCG
>DASZVT010000155.1:0-7388 GCA_035546915.1 Mycobacteriales bacterium
ACCAGCCGCCAGCTCACCGGGCCGAGCACGCCGCCGAGGATGAGTCCGAGGAACGACCCGGCGACGGCGGCGACGCCGTTGATGCCGAGGGCGAAGCCGCGCTGGTCCGCCGGGAACGCGTCGGTGATGATCGCGGTCGAGTTCGCGAACAGGAAGGCGCCGCCGATGCCCTGCAGGATGCGCATCACCACGATCCACAGGGCGCCGCCGGCGCCGTGCATCGGCGTGATCGCCAGCATGATCGAGAAGAAGGTGAACACCGCGAAGCCGAGGTTGTACATGCGTACCCGGCCGTAGATGTCCCCGATGCGGCCGAAGCTCACCACGAGGACCGCCGTGACCAGCATGAACCCCATCAGTACCCACAGGAAGTACGACGTGTTCCCGGGCGCGAGCGGGTTGAGCTGGATCCCGCGGAAGATGTCGGGCAGCGCGATCAGCACGATCGACCCGTTGATCGTCGCCATCAGGATGCCGAGCGTCGTGTTCGACAGCGCGATCCAGCGATAGTGCGGCCCGCGCGGGTCCGGGGCCTGTTGTGGGGGTGCTGCAGTGACAGTCGTACTCAAGAAGAACCATCCTCGAAGCCGGATGCCTGCGGCACGAGTTCCGCGACGGTCCGGACACGCAGGGCGCGCGACGACAAACTTAGCAGGGGGCAAGTAACCCGGGCGGTCCTGCGGCGGTGAGGTTGGTCACCTTCGGCGTCAGCCGTAGGTGATGGTGGTGTTGGTGATGGTGTGTTGGTCGGTGAGGCCGCCGCTGGCGGCGGTGAAGCCGATGAGGGCGTTGGTGGGCAGGGTGATGGTTTGGCTGAGGACTTGGGTGCCGTTGAGGGTGACGGTGAGGATGCCGTTGTGGGTGGTGACGGTGATGTGGTTGGTGCCGGCGCGTAGGTCGGGGATGTCGGTGTTGGTGGCGAGCCAGGTGAGGTTGTCGGGTTGACTGCTGGGGCCGGTGCTGATGCCGATGAAGTTGGCGGAGGGGTCGGCGCCGTTTTGGTAGGTGTCCAGGGCGATGGCGATGCCGGGGATGCCGGAGTAGCCCAGGCCGCCGCCGTCGGTGCCGAGTGCGGTGGGGGTGGCGCCTTGGGTGGGGTCGGCGAGGGTGATGGTGAGGCCGTCGGCGCCGGTGCCTTGGTTGAGGGTGGCGTCGAAGGTGGCGGTGAGGTCGGCGGTGGGGATCGGGGTGTCGTAGAAGGTGGAGCCGTCGGCCCAGGGGTTGGTCTGGACCGGGGTGAGGATGACGCCGTTGGTGGTGGTGGTGGCGTCACCGTTGAGGGTCCATCCGGTGGTGCCGACGGCGGGCAGGGTGGTGGTGTCGCTCTGGTCGGTGCCGGTGCCGGTGAAGGTGATGTTGCGGGGGCCTTGCCCGTCGGTTCCGGTGATCTGCCAGTAGTCGGATTGGTCGCCGGTGCTGGTCGGGGTGAATGAGACGGTTTCGGTGACGCTGGCTCCGGCGGCGATGGTGGAGCCTTCGGGCAGGCTGGTGTCGGCGTGGAAGTCCTGCGCGGACGGTGGTTTGGACACGCTGATGGTCGCCGGGCTGCCACCGGTGTTGGTGATCGTGAACGATCGGGACGCGCTCTGACCCACCGGCACCGACCCGAACGCCAACGACAACGGCGAGATCGACAACAACGCCGGCGACGCCACCGTGCCGCTGACCGCAACGGACACCTCGTCGGCGCTCGACCCGATGGACAGCGTTCCCCGGAACGTACCGAGGTCCGCGGTCGACATGGAGATCGTCACGATCACAGAGGCGCCGGCGGCGAGTTCCTGGCCGGCCGCAGGCGCACCGGTCACCGTGAACGGCGCCCCGGGCGGGGTCGCGTCGTCGAAGGTCAGCGGTTGTGATCCGGTGTTGGTCAGCGTGATTGCGTTACTGATGCTTCCCGCCGACTGCGCGACGGTGCCGAAGGCAAGGCTGTCCGTCGACGCGGTCAACACGGGACCGGCAGCGACCCCGGCGCCGGTGAGTCCCGCCACCGCGGACCCGGCCGCGGTGGTCGCGGTCAACGTTCCGGTCGTAGCGCCTTGCGCGGTTGGCTGGAAGGTGACCGGGACGTCCAGGTCCTGACCTGCATCCAGGGTCACCGGCAGGGACACCGGAGAACCGTCCACGGTCGGCGTTCCGGCGCCGAAGGGTGCCGCCGTCTTCAGATCGGTCACCGTGACCTGCTGTTGCGCGGTGAAGGTCACCTGCTGGCTGGACGTGCCCCCGACCGCGGTAGCCGGGAAATCGGCGCTGCTGGCAGTGAGGCCGCTCGTCAACGGCGCACCGAACCCGATGATCCGGCCCTCGTGGGTGCCGACGTAGACCCGGCCGTTGGGGCCGAACCCGGGAGGGGTGAACTTGGTTCCGTTCCCGACCGGGGCGCTGAATACCTTGGTGAAGTCGCCGGCGGCATTGGGGACTGCGCTGAATGCGTCGAGTTCGGCGTCAGGCTCACCCCAGCCGCTGCCCGGTGTTGGGGTGCGGACCGCCCACAGCAACGCCGATCCGGGCTTGGTTCCGTCCGAAGTGACCTGCACCGCGGACGACCCGAATCCCCAGGGCAACGATGACGTCGCGACCAGGCTCAGTGCGGGCCTGCCGCTACCGTCCAGGCCGTATTTGTAGGCGGTCAGCTGGCCGGTCGTGCCGTAGCCCAGTCCCCCTTGGGACGCCGTCGGGATGTAGACGTATCCGCCGTCACCGGGCCAGACGGTGGGCTGCGACCATACGCCGCCGTTGGGGCCGTACTTGGCCACGACGTCGTCGGTGCCTCCCGGCCCCTGTTGCTCGCCCCCGAGCTGGTCCCGGTTGAGCAGGTACACATCCCCGTTCTTGCCGCTGACGACGGCAAGGTGGGGGATCGACGCGGTCCCGAAGTACTGGTCCGGCAGCAAGGCGATGCCGGATGAGCCCATGTCCAAGTCGTTGGAATCCAGGTAGTCCTCGTCCGCCGGTACGAAGAAGTCGGTGTTCTTCAGCGTCCCGTCTGGCTGCACGGTCAGCCGCACCACCGAGTCGGACTGGTCGGCGGGCGGTTCGTCCCCCGGGTGCGCGCCGGGGTTCGGCGTCACCGCGTTGCCGGTCACTAGCAGGATCTGGTTCGGGCCATCCGAGGCCAGCCCGCCGCCGGACATCCAGATGCCGCCGCCGGACTGCGCGTATTCCGTCGTGGTGTGGTCGACCCAGCTGCTGGTGATCTGGCCGCTTGCTGCGTCCACGCCGAAGACCCAGCCGGCCCAGACGCCGTACTGGCAGTGCGCGCTGAAGGCCGCGTAGACGCGGCCGCCCAGCAGCAGCAAGCCCGGTCGCTGAGTCTGGTAGAAGGCGTTGAAGGTCATCGCGGGGTTGTTGTCCGCGGTGCCCTGGATCTGGGTCGGGAAGTGGGCCCGTTCCGCCCCGGTCGTCAGGTCCAGCGCATGCAGGTAATACGCGTCGGTGCCTGACGAGCCCGAGACGTACTGGTTGGAGACGACGTAGACGGTGTTGGTGGCGGTGTCGACAACCGGAGTCGAGGTGATACCCACGCTCGGGATCAGGTCTCCGCAGGAGACCTCCTGGGGGTTGAACGGTGTCCCGAACCGCTGCTGCCACTTGATCGCGCCCGTTTCCGGGTCGAGCCCGTACACCACGTTGTTCTCGGTCGCGACCACGAGGACACCGTTCGCGACCAGGGGCTGGCCGTAGATCTGACCGTCGAGGGTCGTGGAGAAGAGTTGGCCGAACGCGTCGCTGCCGACCACCGCGGGGGACAGCCCGGGCTGGTCGTCATACCAGCCGGTTCGGGTGACGTCGCCGCTGCGGGTGACCTGCCCCGCGGTGGCGGCCGCCGCGCGCGGGGCGAGGCCCGGTACGAGCAGCAGCACGCTCGCTGCGGCCAGTACGAGGGCGACGAGCCAGCAACTGCGCGCATCGGGACCCGGCCGTGAGGGTCGGGAGCGAGCCAGAGACGAAGCAGCCACCACAACTCCGTTCACCGACGTCGGATCCACGCCTGGAACCGGCGGTTCCGTGAAGAGCGGTACCAGGAGACCAAAGCGACGCCGTTGCTGCCACCCGTACCCGATTTCAATCACGGACCGTGAATGACCGTTACTTTCCGTGCTGCCATTTCGGGGTCTTTGCGGGCCTGCGTCCGGTCTGTCGCCTTGTTCCGCAGCATCGACGGGAGCCGGTGCTGCCCCCGGTCGGCGTGGCCGTGGACGCGCCCACCGCTGTTGCCGGCGCTAGCCTCAGGGGCGTGACGGTCAATGCAGCGGGTCCGACGGAGATCAAGCCCCGGGTGGGGCATATCCAGTTCCTGAACTGCCTGCCGCTGTACGACGGGCTGATTCAGTCCGGGGCGTTGCTCGATGTCGATCTGCATAGGGACGACCCCGACGCGCTGAACGAGGCGCTGGTGCAGGGGGACCTGGACATCGGTCCGATCAGTCTGATCCCGACGCTGCAGCATGCACGCGAATTGCTCGTGCTGCCGGACATGGCGGTGGGGTCGGACGGTCCGGTGCTTTCGGTGGTGCTGGTCGGCAAGCGGCCGCCAACCGAACTCGACGGCGGGCGCGTCGCCCTCGGCTCGACGTCGCGGACCAGCGTCGTGCTCGCGCGCCTGCTGTTCGAGCAGCGGTACGGCGTGCGGCCCAGCTATGAAGTGATGCCGCCCGACCTCAATGCGATGCTGCAGGTCGCGGATGCGGCCGTGCTTATCGGCGACGTCGCGCTGCGCGCGACCTACGAGGCACCGCGGTTCGGACTGCACCTCACTGATCTCGGGCAGGCGTGGAGGGACTGGACCGGGCTCCCGATGGTGTTCGCGGTCTGGGCCGCGCGGCGGCAGTACGCCGAGGACCACCCCGGCATGGTCAAGGACGTTCACCGGGCGTTCGTATCCTCGCTGCACGACGCCCTCGCGCACGTCGATGACGTCGCGGCGCGGGCCGCGCGCTGGGAGATCTTTGATCAGCGCACGCTCGCCGGGTACTTCCGGGCCCTGGACTTCTCGCTCGGCCAGCGCCAGCGCGACGGGATCGCCGAGTTCGCCCGCCGAGCGGCGACGATCGGGGCGGCACCGGAGGGTGCGGCGTTGTCCTTTGCCGACGTCTAGCCAGGGTCGGACCAGCTCGGCATCGATTCCGGCCATGAATTTCTACAGTTTTTCCATTACGTCTGAAATTGTGCTGACCACAGACAGAAGGGGTTCGGTCGCGATAAGAAAAGGCATGACCACCGACCAGATTCCGGACCCGCGTTACGACTTGCAGTACCACAGCATCCCGAACGCGTTGTTGCTCACCGCCGAGCGAACGCCCGACGCCGAAGCATTCGTCGACGCGCATCACCGGCTGACCTACGCGCAGTTGCGCGCGGAGGTCATCGACACGGTTCGGGCGATGATCGGCTTCGGCATCCGTCCCGGTGACCGGGTCGCGGTCTGGGCGCCGAATGCGGCCGAGTGGGCGATCGCCGCGCTCGGCGTGCTCGGCGCCGGCGGGATCGTGGTGCCGGTCTCGGTTCGTTTCACCGGCCGCGAGGTCGAGCACGTGCTGCGCGACAGCGGCGCTCGGCTGCTGCTGGCGGCCACGGATTCGGGCGGAAGCGACCTGCTGGCCCGGCTGGGTCCGGACGACCTGCCGTCGACGCTCGAGCAGACCGTCGTGATCAAGGGCCCGGATGCGCCCGGTGCGCTGTCTTGGACAGCGTTCCGGAAGTTGGGTGACGGAATCCGTCCGGAGGACGCATTGACCGCGATGCGCGCCGTCGGGCCGGACGACATCAGCGACATCATGTTCACCTCGGGTACTACGGGCGCACCGAAGGGCGTTATCGCCACCCACGGGCAGTCGCTTCGTTGCCACGGGTACATGACGCACCTGTTCGGGCTCGGCCCCGGTGACCACTTCATGATCGTGCCGCCGTTCTTCCACAGCTTCGGGTACAAGTTCGGCTGGGTGGCCTGCGTGATGCACGGGGCTACGGCATACACCCTCGAGCGTTACGACGCCGAGGACGTCATGAAGCTGGTGCACGACGAGAAGATCTCGATCTTGCCCGGACCCCCGACGCTGTTCACCGACATCATCGACCATCCCCGGCGCGGCGAGTACGACCTGTCCAGCCTGCGCGCGACCAACCCTTCCGCGGCCACGGTGCCGCCGGCGCTGGCTCGTCAACTCCACGACGTGCTCGGCGTCGAGACCGTGTTGACCGGTTTCGGGCTGACCGAAGCGACCGCGGTGGTGAGCACCTGCCAGCCGGGCGACGACTTCGACGACGTGGTGAACTCCGTCGGCCGGCCGCTGCCGGACGTCGAGGTGCGCATCGTCGACGACGACCGGCGCGAAGTACCTGACGGCTCTGCGGGAGAGCTCGAGGTCCGTGGTTACAACGTGATGCAGGGCTACTGGAACAACCCGAAGGCGACGGCCGAGGTGCTCTCGGACGGCTGGCTTCGCACCGGCGACATCGCCATCCGGAACGAGCGCGGGTTCCTGCGAATCACCGACCGTAAGAAAGACATGTACATCAGCGGCGGGCTCAACGTCTATCCGGCCGAGGTCGAGCACGTGCTGTTCGAGCACCCGGACGTCGCGGCCGGAGCGGTGATCGGGGTTCCGGACGATCGGCTGGGGGAGACCGGGATGGCCTTCGTCGTGCCGCGTTCCGCGGAAGCCTTCGACGTCGGCGGACTGCTGGTCTGGCTGCGGGAGCGGCTCGCCGGCTACAAGATGCCGCACTACGTGCAACTGGTCGACGACCTACCGCGCAACGCGAGCCTCAAGGTGCTCAAGGGCGAATTGCGACAGCAAGCCGCGGCAATCCTCTCGGACCCGACCCATGCCGCCGCCGCGGCGACCAAGTCCGACGCCTGACGGGCTGCAGCCGGGGGTCGAACTGCACCGGCGCTGATCGACCCCCGGTCGCCGGGTTTCGTACCCTGGGTGGGTGCCTTCCTTGCAGAGCGTCCTGGACCGGGCGGCCGACGGCGGCCGCATCACCCCCGAGGAGGCGCTCGAGCTCTACGTCCACGCCCCCTTGCACGCGCTCGGCCGTGCCGCGGATGCCGCGCGGCGCCGGCGCTTCGGAGATGTTGCTCACATCGCGACGTACATCATCGACCGCAACATCAACTACACGAACGTCTGCGTGACCGCCTGCAAGTTCTGCGCCTTCTACCGGGCGCCGAACCACGCCGAGGGCTGGACCCGCAGCGTGGACGACATCGTGCAGCGCTGCGGCGAGGCGGTCGAGCTGGGCGCGACCCAGATCATGCTGCAGGGCGGCCATTCGCCCGAGCTCGGGATCGAGTGGTACGAGGGAACGTTCGCTGCGGTGAAGGCCGCCTACCCGCAGCTGGTGCTGCACTCCCTCGGGGCATCGGAAGTGGTGCACATCGG
>DASZVT010000156.1:0-7040 GCA_035546915.1 Mycobacteriales bacterium
TCTTCTTCAACGCACAGGGCGTCACCCTGCGACGGGACTGAACCGGGAGGACGAAAATGGACGAGGCAGTGGAAGCGAAGCTGTGGACCCACTCGGGTGACTCGCACTTCCTGGAACCGGACGACCTGTGGCACCAGATCCTGCCCCGCGCACAGGCCGAGCGGATGCCATGGACCGAGCTCATCGGCGACGCCGAAGAGCGCGTGCACGTGGACGGCAAGAGCTTCACCCGTCCGCTGCCCAAGCTCGCGACCGCGAAGGGTGCCACCGGCGAGACGATCGGGGAGATGTCGCACCGGCCACCTGGTTCACGCGATATCGCCAAGCGCCTGGTCGATCTCGACCAGGAAGGCGTCTGGGGGGAGGTCGTCTACGCCTCCATCGGGCTGTGGTCCGCGCTGATCGAGGACCCGGCGCTCATCCGGGCTGCCGCGCACGCCGAGAACGAGTGGCTGGTGTCCGAGATCCAGGCGGTGGCGCCTGACCGACTCGTCTGCACCGCGTTGATGCCACTGCTCGGCGTCGAGGACGCTGTCGCCGAGTGCCTGCACGCCGCCGAGATCGGGCTCAAGGTGATCAGCTTGCCGGTGATGCCTCCGGTCGGTGTCCGGGACTGGAACGACAACGTGTGGGAACCGCTCTGGGCCGCCGCAGAGGACAGCGGCGTCGTGCTCGGTTTCCACATCGGTACCGAGTCCTCGGACCAGATCACCGGGTTCCGCGGGCCCGGCGGGGCGATCCTCAACTACGTGGAGACCACGTACGGCGGACAGCGGGCAGCCATGAAGCTGGTCACGAGTGGAGCGCTGGACCGGCACCCGGACCTGAAGGTGCTGATCTCCGAGGGCGGCGCCACCTGGGTGCCGTTCATCGGTGACCGGATGAACGAGGCCTACCGCCAGCACGGGGTCTTCGTCCGGCCCCAACTGTCCCGCCCGCCGAAGGAAATCCTCTACCAGCAGGTGTATGCGAGCTTCCAGCACGACGAGACCGCTCCCGCCGCGATGTCGGCCATGGGCTACCGCAACGTCATGTTCGGCAGCGATTACCCGCACCTCGAGGGCACCTACGGCCACACCCAGAAGACGCTGCACGAGCTGTTCGACGACGTCACCCCGCAAGTCCGTCAGCGGATCACCCGGGGCGCCTTCGAAGAACTGTTCCCGCACGTCTCGGCGCCGCCTGCGTGACCACCGCCGGGCAGCCCCTGGCTGGTCGGGTCGCGCTCGTCACCGGAGCCGGTCGAGGCATCGGCCGCGCGCATGCGCTCACCCTCGCGGCCCGCGGCGCCACCGTGATGGTCAACGATATCGGGGCGTCGGTCGAAGGCACCGGGCTCGACGAGGGTCCGGCACGGGCGGTCGTGGCCGAGATCGGAGCCGCTGGCGGACAGGCGAAGGCCGACCACACCGACATCGCCTCGATCGATGGTGGCGGCCGGGCGGTGACGGCCACCATCGACGCATTCGGCCGAATCGACATCCTGATCAACAATGCCGGCTTCGCTCTCGGTGGCGCGCGACTTCCCCGGACGACGGCCGATGCGAAGTTCGGCGCCGCGGTCGACGCACTGCTCGCGGTGCACTACAAGGCCGCGGTCGGCACCATGGCCGCCGCGTTTACGGACATGCGCCGGCGCGGCTGGGGGCGGGTCGTGAACACCGTCTCCGAGGTTGCCGTCGACGTCCGGTCCGCCGGCGCACTGGCGTACGGAGCCGCCAAGGCGGCGGTCTGGTCGGCGACGCTGGCTGCGGCCCACGAGGGTGCGGCGGACGGCATCACGGTGAACGCGATCTCGCCGGGGGCACGCACCCGGATGAACGCGGACCTGCTGGACGAGGGTTTCCGGGGTGGAGCGTCCGCACAGCTGGACCTGAACCCGATGCACGTAGCGCGGCTGGTCGCCTACCTGGCCAGCGACGAGGCCAGCGACATCACCGGGCAGGTCCTGCACGTGGCGGCCGGGGCGGTACGCGAGTACCGGACCATCCGCACGTCCCGATCGCCGCTGGTCGAGCGGCTGACCCGAGCGCTCGAAACCAGCTGAGTTGCCATCGGTTCGCCGCCGGTACGGTGCTCAGACCGATTCGCCGCGCATCCGGCGCAGCCGGGTGTTCGTCCGCTCCAGCCAGTGGTCGTAGTCGGCCGCCTTGCGCTGGAACGACTCACCCACTCCCGGATGTGGCAGCACCAGGAACCGTCCGGACGCGGCGGCGTCGAGCGCCATCCGGGCACATTCCTCCGGCTCGACCACCTCGCCGATACCGGGCGGCGGGGCGGAGGTCGGTCCGTTGCCGGTCCGCTCCTCGGCCGCTTCGTCGCGGCCCATCATGCCGGTGTTGACCGCGTTCGGACACAGCGCGGTGACCGAGATGCCGAGGTGGGAGTAGTTCAACGACAGCCATTCGGCGAAGCCGAGTGCGCCGTGCTTGGTCAGCGTGTAGCCCATGAAGGACGGCCCGGTAATCAGGGCGGCCGACGAGATCGTCTGCACGAGCCAGCCACGGCCACGCTCGACCATCCCCGGGACGACCGCCTGCGCCGCCCAGACGTGGCTGAGCAGATTCACCTCGACGATGCGCTGCAGGTCCTGGCGGGAAAGAGCCATCCCGTCGTCGTGATCGGTGTAGCCCGCGTTGGAGCACAGCACCTCGACCGGCCCGAATGCTTGCTCAGCGGTCTGCACCGCGGCGGCGATCGCATCCGGATCGGACACGTCGCACCCGATGCCGATCCCGCCCAGCCGCTCACCCACGACCCGGGCGCGGTCTGCGTTGACGTCCGCTACCACCACGTGGGCACCGCGTGCGCACAGTTCCTCGGCGAGCGCGCGCCCAATCCCGTGCGCGCCTCCCGTCACGACGGCGCACCGTCCCGGCAGTTCCATGGACTTATCTTATACTCAATCAAAGATCGCTAGCGGCGGCGGCGCGTCCGGCGGGAAACAGCCGCGCCATCGTGTACGCGCGCACGCGCCGCACGTGCGAACGCGCGGCGTCCTCGGCCGCGTCCGCATCCGCCGCGACCACCGCCGCGGCGATCGCCCGGTGGTCGTTGGCCACACCCTTGCCCATCGCCCCAGGCCGGGACGCGGTGAGCATGATCAGCCGTGCCTGATCGCTGTATTGCGCCCGGGCGCGAACGAGCCGACGGTTATGCGAGAGTTCCGTCAGCAACGCATGAAAGGCCAGGTCGAGTTCGAGGTAACGATCGATATCACCGGCCCGCAGTGCGGCCAGGTGGTCGGCGAGCGCTGTCTTCACCTGCCGCCGTTCCGATTCGGTGGCCCGCTGCGCGGTCAATCGCGCCGCCAGCCCGTCCAGGACCTCCCGCATCGCAAACAGTTCCTCGAGATCCTGCGCGGATCCATGCAGCACCACGGCGCCGCGTCGCGGCAGCACCTCGACGAGACCGTCCCGCTCCAGCACGTAGAGCGCCTCGCGCGCCGGAGTACGGCTCACCCCGAGCTCGGCAGCGAGTTCCGGCACGCGCAAGCGGCTCCCGGCCGCGATCCTGCCGGAGAGGATGGCCTCCCGCAGCGACCGGGCAACCCGGTGCGTCAGCAACAGCTGGTCCTCGATCGGCTGCAGCCGATCCGGCTCCGCCGTCATGCGTTGCCTTCCGTCCGATTCCCTGTCGCCGGCACCGGCCCCGGCACCGGCGACTCACGCTACATGTAATGTGCAGGCCATGCCGAACGCTGGAGCGCTCGCCGGGCTGCGCGTGGTCGACGCGTCATCGTTGTATGCCGCGCCGTTCGTCGCGACCCTGCTCGCCGACCAAGGAGCCGACGTCGTCAAGATCGAACCACCGGGGGGCGACGACTACCGGCACTACCCGACCCGGATGTGGTCGCTGCTCGCCCGGAACAAGAAGTCGGTGGTCGCCGACCTGCGCACCGAGGAGGGCTGCGACCTGCTCCGGGCGTTGGTTCCGGACACGGACGTGCTGGTGGTGAACATGCCGCCGGCGTTGCTGGAACGCCGTGGGCTGGACTGGAACAGGCTGTCCGCGCTGAACCCCGAACTGGTCATGGCCGCGGTCAGCGGTTTCGGTCTCGACGGCCCGTACGCCGGTCGTCCGGGTAACGGCACCATGGCCGAAGGGTTCGCCGGGCTGACCTACCTGACCGGGGATCCGGACGGCCCTCCGGTGCTCCCGTCAGTACCGCTCGGGGATGCGGTGACCGGCTTCGCCGGCGCGTTCGGGATCCTCGCCGCGTGTTACCACCGCGCCCAGGGCGGGCGCGGGCAGCTGGTCGACATCAACCCGGTGGACGCGCTGCTGCACACGATCGGCCCTGCGCTGACCGCGTACGCACCGCCGGCCGATCCACCCAAACGGCTCGGGAGCCGGCTCGCCGGCGCCACGGTGCGGAACGTCTTCGCCGCCGCAGACGGGAAGTGGATCGCCATCAGCGCGTCCACGCCCCGCCATGCCCGGGACCTCGCCACGCTCTGTGGCCACCAGCAGGCCGACGCCGACGGTCCCCCGGTCGGCGATCTGGAAGGCAGCCTGCGGCGTTGGATCGCCACCCAGCCACGCGAGGCCGTACTGCTGCAGATGGTGGACGGCCGGCTGCCAGCCGCGCCGGTGAACTCCGTCCAGGACCTGCTCGACGACCCGCACATCCAGGCACGGCAGGCGGTCCAGTGGGTCGCCACTGCCGAAGCCGGCGACATCGCGAACCCGGCACCCGCACCGCGCCTGCTGGGCAGCCCGGCCCCGACCGGCGGCCGGACGCCCGACGTCGGCGAGCACACCGACGAGATCCTCGCCCGCATTGCGGCACGCCGGGAACACCCGTAACGCAGTCACATTGGGGTGGCGCGGCGAGCCCCTTCCGGCGGGCTGCCGAATAACAACACCGACTCGGACGGCCCGCCGTCCGGAAGTGCTGCCCAGATGTCACGCGCGGCCTGTTCCGGGGTCAACAGGCTGTCGCCGCTGGCCAGGGCGCGCGCGACGGCCGGCCCGATCGGGTAGTCGCGCGCGTCGGCGCGTGCGTCCGCGCGCAGCCCTGGGGTGTCGACGAAGCCGGGCCGGACCGCGACCACCCACGGTCCGGTGCCGCGCGCCTTGCGCTCGCGGCGGACCACCCGAACCCACTGCTCGATTCCGGCCTTCGCCGCGCAGTAGGAGGATCGCCCTTCGAACGGGATGCGCGCCGAGGCCGACGAGAGCATCACCAGCCCCGAGGTGATGTGCGGACGGTGCCGCGCTACCGCCTCGACGAACGCCTCGCCGAGCACCAGCGACGCGGTGAAGTTCGAGCGGTGCTCGACCGCATGATCCGCGCCGTGTCCCTCGCCGACGAACGACGGGGTGCCGGCGTGGAAGGCGTTGTGCACGAAGATGACCCGGTCACCATCGAAGGCCGACAGCTCGGCGTCGAAGTGCTGCGCCACCGTCTGCCAGGTCGACTCGTCGCCCAAGTCCAGCCGTACGTTCTCCATCCCGGCGGCCTCGCTGCGCGACAGGTTGACCAGCCGTGCGCCGGGATACGGGCATTCGTGCGCGAGACCGGCCCCGACGCCGGCGGTCGCACCGCTGATCCAGACCAGCGTGCCGCTCACGAGACCGCCGCCGCCGTCCGGACCGCACACGTGGTCGCACGGGTGTCGCCCCAGCTCGGCAGCACGAGCGCATGCAGGTTGCCCATGCCGCCGCAGACCGCGACCAGGACATCGTCCGGCGACTGCGCGACGTGCACCCGGTCGCCGTGCGTCCGGGACATGTCGCGTAGCGGGCCGGCATAGCCGGCCGGGAAGTCGTCGACGTGGATCGAGGCGTGCTGCCAGAGGATTTCCTGCACGTCGGCGACGTCGGGGACCTCGCGGGCGATCATCGGAGCCCAGACCGGATTGAAGGCGACGAACGTCTGGCTGAAGGCGCTGGACGGCAGCGTGCCGTTGTCCCCGGGCCGGGCAAGGCCCTTGCCGACGTACTCCAGCAGCGCACGGCCATTGTCTGCGATCACGTCGCAGAGATTCGTCGTGCCCATCGCCCCGTAGGCCGTTACGGCGTCTCCCGGCACCCCGCGGCGCTGCGCCAACGGTGCCCACGGCGAGCGCTCCTCCCACTCGCCGAACACGATCCCGGCTACCCGCCCCGGCGTGCCGAACACCGACTGTGAGGTGATGCCCGCAGCCTGGCCGCCGACATTGCGGACCACCAGCCGCAGTGCCCGGCCGATCGCCGGGGCCGCGCTCGCCACGCCGCCCACGCAGCTCACCTCGTACGGGATGCCGAGAGCGTCGCGTTGCGGCCCATTCACGATCAACGCCGGGACCACCGAGCCGGTCGTCGCGTTGAGCGCCCCCAGGTTGAAGGCCGGGTCGACCATGGCCTCGAGCGCGGCGCACAGCAGCGCCATCGAGTCGGGTGGTGCGCCTGCCATCACCGCGTTCACCGCGATCTTCTCCACCGTGCACTCCCCGCCGAGCGGGGGGACCAGCGCGACCAGCTCGTCCGGGAAGCGCCCGCAGGCACGGAGGAACTCACGTACTCGCATCTCCGTCGGCGGAACCAGCGGAAGCCCGTCCCCCCAGCCCTGGGTCAGTGCCCAGCGGGTGAAGGACATGACGTCGTCGTCCACCTCATGGCGCGGGCTGCTCAGCCAGTCAACCTCGCACCCCGAGGGTCCGCAGTAGCGATCGATAGTGGGTTCGCGCGATGTCACGGACCTCGGCCTCCGGCAACGTGTCGAGCGGATAGGGCAGGATCTGGCGGCGCAAGCCGGAACGGCCGCCGCGGCGTGCGAGGGCGGCGGCGAGATCACCGAAGTGGTCGGTACAGACGGCGGCGGCGGTGATGCCGGTACTCGCTGCGCGCAGCGCGTCGTGGATCGTCCAGGACGTGCACGAACCACAGTTCGCGAGCCCGACGACGGCCGCGTCCTTGCCGACCAGGAAGGCGTCGAGTTCGACCAGCATCCGGTCACCCTCGTCACCGGTGCGACCAGCCGCACGCCAGCTGCTCACCACCGCGCCGTCCCGTTCCAGCAGCCGGCTCCATTCGTCCGCCACCCAGTCCCAGGA
>DASZVT010000157.1:0-5811 GCA_035546915.1 Mycobacteriales bacterium
AGGTGACCAGCCTCGTGCAGTGCGACCGAGACGACGAGCATGACGACGATCAGGATCGCGCCAATCGCCGTCGCCACTAGTCGGCTCCCGTGCTCGTCAGCTCCCGCGCCCGGGCTCGCGCCCAGGCTTCCGTGTCCTGCACCGACGCCAGCGTGACCTGGACGCCGGACCGTCCTGTCACCGTCTCTTCGACAACGCGGGACACGGTCTCGACGATCCCGAGGAACGGAATCCGGGCCCGCACGAAGGCGTCCACCGCGATCTCGTTGGCGGCATTGAACGCGCACGGCGCGAGGCCGCCCTGCTCGCCCGCGTACCGGGCGAGGGAGACTGCCGGGAACGCGTCAGCGTCGAGCGGTTCGAATTGCAGCTGCAGCGGCTGGCGCCAGTCGAAGGTCGGTGCCGCTCCCGGCACCCGGCCGGGCCACGCCAAGGCGTGCGCGATCGGCAGCCGCATGTCCGGCGGCGAGACCTGCGCGATGGTCGACCCGTCACTGAACTCCACCATGGAGTGCACCAACGACTGCGGATGTACGACCACGTCGATCCGTTCGTACGGCACGTCGAACAGCAGGTGCGTCTCGATCAGCTCAAGCCCTTTGTTGACCAGGGTCGCCGAGTTGATGGTGATGACCGGCCCCATGTTCCAGGTCGGATGCGCCATCGCCTGCTCGACGGTGACCGCGGTGAGTTCGTTGCGCCGCCGGCCGCGGAACGGCCCTCCTGACGCGGTCAGGATGATCCTGCTCACCTCGTCGGCTTGTCCGCTGCGCAGGCACTGCGCCATCGCGGAATGCTCGGAGTCGACCGGCACGATCTGGTCGTCGCGGACTCGAGCGGCGAACACCAGCTCGCTCCCGGTGATCAGCGACTCTTTGTTGGCGAGGGCCAGCGTGGAACCGGCTCGCAGTGCTGCCAGCGTCGGTGCCAGCCCGATCGAGCCGGTGATCCCGTTGAGACAGACGTCGACGCGATGCCCGGCGAGTTCCGCGGCCGCGTCCGGGCCGGTGAGCACGGCCGGCACGCGGAACTCACCGCGCGCGTAACCCCGCCGTTGGGCTTCAGCGTATAGCGCCAGCAGCACGTCCTCACCCGCGCTCGCCTGGGCTACCGCGATCACCTCTGCGCCGGTGGCGAGCGCTTGGGCCGCCAGAGCCTTCGGGTCGGACCCGCCGGCGGCGATGCCGTACACCCGGAAGGCTTGGGCGTTGCGGCCGATGACGTCCAAGGCCTGCGTTCCGATGCTGCCGGTGGAACCCAGCACCGTGACGGTCCTCACGACGCCCCCCGTCTTGCCCCAGACGGAGCCGGCGCGCTGGCCGCGAGCTGGCCGCACGCTCCGTCGATGTCCCGGCCCCGGGTATCACGGACCGTGGTAGCAATGCCGCGACGCCGCAGCAGGTGGACGAACTCCCGTTGTCGCGAAGCGGTGCTGGCGTCCCAGGCGCTCCCCGGCGTCGGGTTCAGTGGGATCAGGTTGACGTGCGCGAGGCGCCCCCGCAGCAGCGCCGCAAGGTGCTCGGCGCGTTCCGGCTGATCGTTCACGTCCCGGATAAGCGCATATTCGATGCTCACCCGGCGGCCGGTCACACCCGCATAGGACCAGGCGGCGGCGAGCACCTCGCGCACTGGGAACCGGGTGTTCACCGGAACCAGGGTGTCGCGCAGTTCGTCGTCCGGGGCGTGCAGCGAGATCGCCAGGGTGACCTGGAGCCGCTCGGCGGCAAGTCGGCGGATGGCGGGCACCAGCCCGACCGTCGACACGGTGAGGTGCCGTTGCGACAGCCCCATCCCATCCGGCGCCGGGTCAGTGAGCCGATGGATCGCACCCAGCACCCGCGGGTAGTTCGCCAGCGGCTCACCCATCCCCATGAAGACGACGTTGCCGACCCGCCCAGGCCCGCCAGCCACCGCGCCACGGTCCAGGTCTCGCTGCGCCGCGACGACCTGGTGCACGATCTCCGCGGTCGACAGGTTGCGTGTCAGCCCGCCCTGGCCGGTCGCGCAGAACGGGCAGGCCATGCCGCACCCGGCCTGGCTGGAGATGCACACCGTCACCCGGTCCGGATAGCGCATCAACACCGACTCGACCAGCGACCCGTCGTGGCAACGCCACAACGTCTTGCACGTGGCGCCGGCGTCGGTGGAGCGTTCCTGCACTGCAGTCAGCAGATCCGGCAACAGCGCACCGCGGAGTCGATCGCGTTGACCGGCAGGCAGGCTGGACAGGCCCGACCCCCCGAAATAAGCCCGGGCCAACTGGTCCGCGCGGAAACCGCGCTCCCCCAGCGCCTCCACCGCCTGTCGGCGCGCCGTCGGATCGAGGTCGGCGAGGTGGATGGGCGGCATCCCGCGCACCGGCGCATCGAAGACCAGCGGCAGCGCCGGCGCGCGCGCCGTTACGCGCAACATGGTGGACATCAGGGCATCAGTGTCTCATCCGCGGCGCAGCCAGGCCGCCAACTCGTTCAAGTCGGGACGGCTAGCCGGGCGAGACGAACGCGGTCAACAACAGATAGGCGACCGGTGCGGACAGCAGCAGGGAATCGAGCCGGTCCATGATCCCACCGTGCCCGGGCAGCAGCGTGCCCATGTCCTTGACCCCGAGATCGCGCTTGACCAGCGACTCCGCCAGGTCGCCGAGCGTGGCGCAGCACGCGATCGCCAGGCCGAAGACGAGCCCCTGCCAGAGCGCACCGTGCAGCAGCAGCCCGACGAGCAGTGTCCCGGCGACCGCGCAGGCTACGACGGAACCGATGAAGCCCTCCCACGACTTCTTCGGTGAGACGGTCGGCGCCATCGGGTGACGGCCGAACAGCACCCCGGTCGCGAACCCCCCGACGTCGCTACAGACCACCGTCGCGACGTAGCAGGTGACGCGGCGATGCCCGTCGTCCGGCGCGACCATGAGAACCGCGAAACCGGCCAGCAGCACCACGTAGCACAGGACCCACAGCGCGGCGGACAGATCCGGCGGTACCGCGGCGCGCGGTCCGCCCTCGAGCAGCAACCAGGCAACGACCGCAATCGTGGTCAGCAATACCCCGACGGCGAGGGCGGCAGTACCGCGCTGGTAGGCCGCGATGTAGCTCGCGACCGCACCGATCATCAGCGGTGCCAGCGGCACCCTCCGGTGAGCCGCGGTTCGTAGCACGTTGGTCAACTCGTAGCATCCGTAGGCCGCGGCGGCAGCGACGAAGCCGACGAATACCGGCCGGTAGACGTACAGGGACGCGAGTACCGCAGCGCCCATGCCGACGCCGACGCCGATTGCCAGCGGCACGTTACGGCCGGCCCGTGACGTGCCCGCGGGTGGCGAGTCGTCGGGAAGAGCGGCAGGCAATGCGTTCATGACGCCGCACAGACCGGAGCGGACCCCACCGGGTCACACCTCCAGCAGTTCGGCTTCCTTTGTCTTGAGCAGCTCGTCGACCTTGTCCACCCACTCGTGGGTCGTCTTCTCGAGTTCCTTCTCGGCACGGGCGACCTCGTCCTCACCGACCTCGCCGTCTTTCACGAGCTTGTCGAGAGCGTCCTTCGCGTGCCGGCGCACGGAACGGATCGCGACCCGACCGTCCTCCGCCTTTCCGCGGGCGACCTTGATCATCTCGCGTCGGCGTTCCTCGGTGAGCTGTGGGAAGACCACCCGGATCACCGCGCCGTCGTTGCTCGGATTCACCCCGAGGTCACTGTCGCGCACCGCCTTCTCGATCGCTGCGGTCGAACTCTTGTCGTACGGCGTGATCAGGGCCATCCGGGGCTCTGGCACCTGGAAGGACGCGAGTTGCTGGACCGGCGTCGGCGCGCCGTAGTAGTCGACCACGATCTTCGCGAACATCGCCGGTGTCGCCCGGCCGGTCCGGATGGCGCCGAAGTCGTCGCGAGCCACCGCGACCGCCTTCTCCATCTTCTCCTCGGCCTCGAGAAGGATGTCGTCGATCACCGGCTCGTCCCTTCAGTTCCGGCACTCACCAGCGTGCCGATCTTCTCCCCACGGACTGCGCGGGCGATGTTGCCGTCGCGCAGCAGATCGAACACGACGATCGGGAGATCGTTGTCCATGCAGAGGCTGAACGCAGTCGCATCCATCACCCGCAGGTTGCGCTGCAACGCCTCGGTGAAGGTGATCGCGTCGAACCGCACCGCGTCGGGATGCGAGCGCGGGTCTGCGTCGTACACCCCGTCCACGGTCTTGGCCATCAGCAGCACTTCGGCGTCGATCTCCAGTGCCCGCTGTGCGGCAGGCGTATCGGTGGTGAAGAACGGTGCGCCGAGACCGGCGCCGAAGATCACGACCCGTCCTTTCTCCAGGTGCCGGATCGCCCGGCGCGGCACGTACGGCTCGGCGATCTGGCCCATCGCGATCGCGGTCTGCACCCGCGTCTCGACGCCCTCCTTCTCGAGGAAGTCCTGCAGCGCCAGGCAGTTCATCACGGTGCCGAGCATCCCCATGTAATCCGCCCGAGCCCGGTCCATACCGCGCTCGGATAGCTGCGCGCCGCGAAAGTAATTTCCCCCGCCGACCACCACCGCGACCTGCACGCCGCTACGGGCCACCGCAGCCACCTGCCGCGCGATGTCGATCACCGTCTCCGGATGCACGCCGAGCCCCTGCCCACCGGCAAAGGCCTCACCCGAGATCTTCAGCAGGACCCGGGAGTACGCGGCGGGACCGCTCGACTCCGGATGCTCACCCACAACCATCACCCTACCGGCCGGGTCGGGCTACGTCCGCCGCCAACGTCGCGACCAGAGCCGTGGCCGCACCGGTGGGTCTACTGGTCCAGCGCCTCGCCCACCTCGAAGCGCACGAACCGGGTTACCGTGACACCCGCTTCAGCCAGCACGGCCTTGACCGACTTCTTGCTGTCCCGCACGGAGGCCTGCTCGGTGAGCACGACTTCCTTGTAGAAGCCCTGGACCCGCCCCTCCACGATCTTCGGCAGTGCCGCCTCGGGCTTGCCCTCCTCCTTGGCGATGGACTCGGCGATCTCCCTTTCCTTCGCCACCACCTCGGCGGGTACCTGCTCGCGCGTCACATACTGTGCGCGCAGGCTGGCGACCTGCATCGCCGCGCCCCTCGCGACCTCCGCCGCGTCGTCGCCGTCCCCGGTGAACTCGACCAGGACGCCGATCTGCGGTGGCAGGTCGGTGGCCCGGCGGTGCAGATAGCTGGCGACCTTGCCATCGAAGTAGGCGACCCGGCGCAGCTCCATCTTCTCGCCCATCGCGGCGGCGAGCTGCTCGATGCTGGTGGCCACGGTGACACCGTCGGCCAGGGTTTCGCCGAGCAGGGCATCCAGCGTCCCGACGCCGCTCTTAGCGGCATACGCGACGATGTCAGCGGCTAGCTGTTGAACCTGTTCGTTCTTGGCCACAAAGTCGGTCTCACAGGCGAGCTCGATCAGGGCGCCCTCGGCACCGGCCACGATGCCGTTGCTCGCGACCCGCTCCGCGCCGCGCTTCACCGCTTTCGCAGCACCCTTCTTCCGGAGCTCGTCGATCGCCGTCTGCTCGTCGCCGTCCGCCGCCACCAGGGCGGCCTTCACGTCACTCATGCCGGCGCCGGTGATCTCCCGGACCCGCTTGATCGCAGCGACGCTGATGTCAGCCATGTTCGTTGTTCCTCAGAATCTGGTTCGGATGCAGGGAAAGCCGCCGGCGGCCGGCCGAACGGTGTCTACCGGTTACGGGCCGCGTCAGGACTGCTCGGCGGGCTGTTCGGCAGCCGTCGCCGGCTGCTCCACCGACGGCTGGTCGGACGTCTCGGCGGCCGGTGCGGGCGCGACGGGCTCCGCACCCGTCAGTACC
>DASZVT010000158.1:0-3429 GCA_035546915.1 Mycobacteriales bacterium
GAGGACGCGATACTTGCGGGCGACCTCCGCGGGCGGCTCCTGCACGTTGCACAAATCGCCGTACTGCGCGACCAATCGCAAGGTCACCTTCTCGCCGCCGCCGGCGATCATGATCGGGATGCGCGGTGACTGCACCCCGCGGGGCGAGTTCACCACGCCGGACGCCGTGTAGTAGCGGCCGGCGAAGGTGGTCTCCGGCTCGGTCCACGCCGAGGTGATGATCTGCAGTGCCTCCTCCAGCTGCCGTAGCCGCTGCGCGGCGGGCAGGAAGTCGTACCCGAAGGCGCGGTACTCGTCCTCGTACCAGCCGGCGCCGATGCCGAACGTCAGTCGTCCGGCCGCTACGACGTCGAGGGTGGACGCCATCTTGGCCAGCAGGGTCGGGTTCCGGTAGCCGTTGCCGGTGACGAGTTGGCCGAGCCTGATCCGGCTGGTTTCGCGGGCCAGGGCCGCCAACGTCGTCCAGACCTCGAAGACGTACGCGCCCGGCGGGCCGAACGGGACGAAGTGATCGGGTGCCCAGACGGTTGCGAACCCGACTTCTTCGGCGACGGTCGCCAGCTCGACGATCGTGTCGAAGGCGGCAACGGGGTCGCGGTGGCCGGCGAACTCCTGCGTGGTGCCGGTGGGCAGGTACAGGCTGAGCTTCATCGGGAGCAGGTCCTCTTCTTCGTCAGATCAGCCGATGGTTACCGATGATCGTTGCCTCGCTGCGGCGCGGCGGGGCGGTCACACGAGAGGCCAGGTCGCGCTGGAAGGCCTGGAACGCCGGCAGATCCGGTAACGGGGCGGGCCCGGCGTCGCTCACTGCGAGGTGCAGGAACTCGGTCTCGCCCAGCAGGAGGGTGGCGTAGCGGAACCCCGCAGGATGTCGCTGGGCGAGCTCGTCGTAGACGGCTCGCACGAGGCGGGTGTTCTCGGCGGTCGCGTCCGGCCGGGTCGGGTACTGGACGACGTGGAAAGTGGTCATGCACAACAGACCGGGTGACGGGCCCTGATTCACCGGTCGCCGGCGATGAACTCGACGGGCCGATGGAGTCGATACCAGTGACCGACTACTGGAAGGACTCCCATGGGCACGACTGCGAAGCAGAGACCCGCGCCGTCGCTGGGCTGGGTACTGGTGATCACCGCGGCGGCCGGGCTGATCGTCGCGCTGGACCAGCTCGTGGTGGCCACCGCGTTGCAGACGATCCGCCGTGATCTGGACGCGTCGATGGCGAGCCTGGAGTGGACCGTCAACGCGTTCAGCCTCAGCTTCGCGGCGCTGATGATCCCCGGCGCGGACCTGGGCGACCGGATCGGCCGCAAACGGGCCTACCTGCTCGGCCTGATCGTCTTCGCGGTGGCCTCCGCCAGCTGCGCGCTGGCCCCGAACGTCGGCCTGCTGATCACCGCGCGGGTCGTGCAGGGCGCGGGCGGGGCACTCATCATGCCGGCGGCGCTCGCCCTGCTCACCGGCGCGACGCCGCCGAACCGGCGCGGCGTGGTGATGGGCATCTACGCCGCGGTCATGGGGCTGGCGGTCGTCGGCGGACCACTGGTTGGCGGCGCCGTTGCCCAGGGCATCGCCTGGCGGTGGATCTTCTGGATCAACATCCCGCTCATCGCGCTCGTTGCGCCGGTCGCCGCCGCCAAGCTGTCCGAGACGAAGGGGAGGCCGGCGGGGCCCGATCTCTCCGGTTTGGTGTTGGCGGCCGGAGCGATGTGCGCGATCGTGTGGGGACTCGTGCGCTCGGGCCCGTCCGGCTGGGCCAGCGCCGAGGTGCTCGGGACCCTGATCGGTGGAGGGGCGTTGCTCGTGCTGTTCGTCATCCGGGAACGGCACGCGCGCGCCCCGATGCTGCCGATGGGACTGTTCGCGAGCCGCGAGTTCGCGGCGGGCAACCTGTCGACACTGATGCTCACCGCGTCGCTGTTCAGCACCGTGTTCTTCGTGGCCCAGTACCTGCAGGTCGCGCTGGGGTACTCGCCGCTTGGCGCCGGCCTGCGGTTCCTGCCCTGGACCGTTCCGCTGTTCTTCATCGCGCCGCTCGCGGGGCGGGCGCAGGACCGGATTGGGCCGCGGTGGCTGATCTCGGTCGGCCTGGCGCTGCAGGGTACCGGCCTGATGGTGCTGGCGATCACCGCGCACCATCACGACTCCTACGGGCCGTCCGCCGCGGCGCTGATGCTGTCCGGCATCGGCACGTCGATGGCGATGCCGGCCCAGCAGAGCGCGGTGATGAGCACGGTGCCGGTGGCGCTGATGAACAAGGCATCCGGCACGTTCAACACCGTGCGGCAGGTCGGTGGGGCGCTCGGCATTGCGATACTCGCCGCCGTGTTCGCCGCGCACGGGAACGACCGGTCGCCGCTGGCGTTCGCGAACGGATTCGCCGCCGCGATCGTCGCGGCCGCGGTGATGGCCTTCGTCGGTGCCGCGAGCGGGTTGTTCGCGCCGGGACGCAAGCCGGTCGTCGTGCCGCCGGCATCGCCGCCGGCGCGGGTCCTGGAGGAGACCGCCGGTGCCCGCTGAGCCCGCTACCCAGGACGAGCAGTTCGCCGCACTCGCCGATCCCTATCGCTCCGAGTTACTGGCCCACTGCTACCGCCTGGTCGGCTCACTGCACGACGCCGAGGACCTCGTCCAGGAGACGCTGGTGCGGGCCTGGCGCGGGTACGGCAACTTCGACGGACGGTCGTCACTGCGCACCTGGCTCTACCGCATCGCCACCAACACCTGCCTGACCGCGCTGAGCAGCAGGTACCGGCGGGTCCTGCCCTCCGGCCTCGGCCCGGGGACCGAGGACTCCGCCCACGCCCGCCTGCAGCGGGCCGATCACGTCCCCTGGCTCGAACCCGTACCCACGGCCGACCTGGTCGGGCCGAGCGCCGACCCCGCCGCGGTCGTTGCGCTGCGCGACAGCACCCGGCTCGCGCTCATCGCCGCCTACCAGTCGCTGCCCGCGCGCCAGCGGGCCGCCCTGATCCTCGTCGACGTCGTCGGCTACACGCCGGCCGAAGTCGCGGACCTGCTCGAGGTCACCGTCACCGCGGCCCGCAGCCTGCTGCAACGAGCCCGCGCCACCGTCGCCGGCCGGCCGCCGGCGCGGGAACCGGCTTCCGCCCCGGAGCTGGACGCCGACCTGCTCGGCCGCTACCTCCGCGCCTTCGAGGCCGGGGACATCGCGACGATCGCGGAGCTGCTCAAGGCCGACGTGGAGTACGAGATGCCACCGCACCCGGTCTGGTTCCTCGGCCGCGACGCCGTGGTCGACCACTACACCCGCCGCGTCTTCACCCACCCGCACCGCGCCCGGCTGACGTCCGCCAACGGGTACCCCGCCCTGGCGACGTACAGCCGCGTCGCGGACGGATCGTTCTCCGCCCACGGCATCCAGGTTCTCGAGCCGGCGGACGGGCTCATCGCCCGGGTGACGGTGTTCA
>DASZVT010000159.1:0-6481 GCA_035546915.1 Mycobacteriales bacterium
CGCGCATCCGCCCGCGGAGCGAGCAGGAGACTCTGCCCGTCGCGGCTGACCCCTACGACATGCAGCTCTCGCACCCCGACACCTCATCTGTCTTCAGGTACGCCGGGTCAGGTCCGGCACCGGCCCATGATGGCCGAAACCGGGCACCGTCGTGCTACGTCACAGCCGCGTGCCGCCGGCGAACCCCGAGTAGAGCGGCCGCACGTCGACCCAGCCACCGGTGTGGTTGGCGTCAATCATCATTCCGCCGCCCACGTAAATGCCGTCGTGCCCGATCACGCCACCCTCGTTGTAGAAGACGATGTCGCCGGGCTGCAGTTCGCTGCGCGAGACATGCCTGCCGTAGCCGTATTGGGCAGCAGCGCTGTGCGGCAGTGAGATACCGGCCCGCGCGAACGCCCACATCACGAGCCCCGAGCAATCGAATGCGTTCGGTCCGGCGCCGCCGTACACGTATGGCTTCCCGCGCTGTGCGTAGGCCGCAGCCAGGACCGCACCCGCGACCCCGGAGGCGGCGGGCGCGGGTCCGGCGGCGGCCAGCGGCGCGACGCGGGTCCCCGACCGGGACGCGCGCAGCGCCGAGGCCTGCTGGGCGGCCTGCTGCGCCTCCAACGCCTTGCGCTGGTCGGCTTGCAACCGGCTGAGCACCTTCTGCTGCGCGGTGACCAGCGCCTGCACCGATTCCTTGGCTTGGGCCAACCGCTTCTGCTGGTCAGCGGCGTCGGCGGCCCGGTCGGCGGCGGTCTTCTGCAGCCCGGCGAGCGCGGTGCGCTGCGCGGCGAGCGCGAGCATGTCCCGCTGCCGGCTGCGAGCGACCTGGTTCAGGTTGGCCGCGCGATCGAGAACCGATGCCGGGCTCTGACCAGCCAGCAAACCGGTCAGGCTGTCGGCGCCACCCATGGTGTACGCCGCCGCGGCAAAGCGCGCCGCCTTGGCCTGCGCCGCCTGCAGCTTCTTCTGCTCCGCATCGACCCGCGACTGGGCGACAGCGGACTTACGCGCTGCCTCGTCGGTCGCGATCCGACCGGCGTTGAAGGCCTCCACGGCGGCATCCGCGCGCGCCTGAAGGGCGGCAAGCTGCGCCTGCGCTTGCGCGACAGTCAACGTCGGAGCGGCCGAGCCAGAGCCAGCGGTGAACAGGGTGAGCGGGACGGCGAGGGCGGTGGTCAGGACAACAATCCGAAGGCTGCGCCGGCGCCGAGGGCGCGCGGGCAGCACGAGGCGGGTCGCCACGTGGGCGGCTCTCCTTACTTCCGTCGACCGCCTACCAGGTGAGCTGACGGGTTCGGGCGGGAAGTCGGCCCTACGGGATCGGCCAGTGACTGGCGTATCCCGATTCACCCCAAGGACTTGGGTCCCCGGCTCCGCGATCCACCAGGATGCGCGAACTCGGCGGTGCTCCACCACCGCACCCGAGGTTCGGACGCTGGTGAGCGGCGGAGCGGGTCCACGATAGTCACAGGAAGATAACGACGCGACAGCGGGCGTCGGCGTGCCGCGATCCGCCCGGCTGCCGCCGACCCCGGCGGCAGCACTCAGCCCGCGGCTGCCGCGCTGATGTGCCGCAGTTCGGGCACCAGACCCACCTGTGCCAGGGACACCAGTGCGCGATGCTCCGCGCCATCGGCCTCGAAGCAACTGCTCTCCTCGAGCAGGACGCCTACCACGCAATCACTGCACGCATCCCGGGATGCCGTACAGGACGCACAGTCGATGATCATCTTGCCTCCCGTCCATCGCGGCGCTCGCCGCGTCACGAGAGCACGCTAGGAAGCCCCTCGGACATTCCGCGCCGACCGTGCGCGACGTCGTCAACCGCCGGCGGGTTCCGCTGCGGGGCGGGGAACGACCTCGATGCTGTCCACGGTGTTGCACCAGCGGCAGCTGACGTGCTCGGCGACGTCGGAAATCACGTCGCGCTCCTCTACTACCTGCTCGCCGGCCAGGTCCACGTGCACGAATTCACGAGTACGGGTGGCTCGGTGCACATCGAATCGAGTCAGGTTGCCGCACGCAGTGCAGCGCCACCGGGTGCGACTGTCGGGGAGCGGGATAGGCACCGGGCCAGGGTAGCGGCCATACGCTGCCCGGAGCCTGACGTGGTCAGCCCAGCGCCGCCCGGATCCGTTCCGCGGCGTCGTCGAGCGCCGCCGGGTCGGGGTTCTGGTCCGCGCGCGCGAAGTCGACCTGCGCCTCGGCATCGATCGGGATGAGGTGCAGGTGTACGTGCGGGACCTCCAGGCCCAGTGCGAGCAGTGCCACCTTCCGCGCCGGAAACGCAGTCCCCACCGCACGCCCGACGGTGTGCGCGGCCCGGAACAGGGCGTCCCGGCTGTCGGCGTCCAGGTCGAGCCAGTCGTCGACCTCGACCCGGGGCACGACCAAGGTGTGGCCCGGGCGGACCGGCGCGATGGTGAGGAACGCGACCACCTGCGGATCCTGGTAGACGAACCGGCCGGGCAACTCGCCTTCGATGATGCGGGTGAACAGGCTGGGCATGTAACGAGCCTACGAGCGATCAACCCCTTGCGCGGGCAGGACTAGTCTGGAACTACTTACTTAGCGATAAGCAACTATCGGGAGTCCGCCGTTGACCACCACGCCATCCGCGGCCGGGCCGGCGAAGGCCCGCCGACGCGCCCCGAACTACAAGTGGGTCGCACTCTCGAACACGACGCTGGGCGTACTGATGGCGACGATCAACTCGTCGATCGTGATCATCTCGCTGCCGGCGATCTTCCGTGGCATCCACCTGGACCCGCTGGCGCCGGGCAACGTGAGCTACCTGCTCTGGCTGCTGATGGGCTTCCTGCTGGTCACGTCGGTGCTGGTGGTCTCACTCGGGCGGCTCGGCGACATGTACGGCCGGGTGCGGATCTACAACGCCGGCTTCGCGGTCTTCACCATCGGGTCGATCGCGCTGGCGGTCGAGCCATTGCACGGCGGATCCGCGGCGATGTGGCTCATCCTGTGGCGGGTCGTGCAGGGCATCGGCGGCGCCATGTTGTTCGCCAACTCGACCGCGATCCTCACCGACGCGTTCCCGGCTAACGAACGCGGCATGGCCATGGGTATCAACCAGGTGGCCGCGCTCGCCGGCTCGTTCATCGGGCTGGTCGCGGGCGGACTGCTCTCCGAGGTCTCCTGGCGGCTGGTGTTCATCGTGAGCGTGCCGTTCGGCCTGCTCGGCACCGTCTGGGCATACAAGAGCCTGCGGGAAACGGTGCAGCGCTCCACCAACGCACGGATCGACTGGTGGGGCAACAGCCTGTTCGCGGTCGGGCTGACCGCCCTGCTGGCCGCGATCACGTACGGGATCCAGCCCTACGGGAACCACACGATGGGCTGGACCAACCCCTGGGTGATGACCGGGCTGATCGGCGGCGTCGCGCTGCTGGTGATCTTCTGCTTCGTAGAGCTCTACGTCGAGCAACCGATGTTCCAACTCAAGCTGTTCCGGATCCAAGCGTTCTGGGCAGGCAACCTGGCCGGCTGGCTGGGTTCCATCGCACGTGGCGGCCTGCAGTTCATGCTGATCATCTGGCTGCAGGGCATCTGGCTCCCGCTGCACGGCTACGACTACGTCGACACGCCGTTATGGGCGGGCATCTACCTGCTGCCGCTGACCGGCGGGTTCCTGATAGCCGGCCCGCTCTCCGGTTACCTGTCAGACCGGTACGGGGCGCGCGCGTTCGCCACCGGCGGGCTCCTGCTGGTGGCCGCCACCTTCGGCGGATTGCTGGCCCTCCCGACCGACTTCAACTACTGGGCGTTCGCCGGCCTGATCGCGCTGAACGGGGTCGGCTCGGGGCTGTTCTCGGCCCCCAACACCACGGCGATCATGAACAGCGTGCCGGCGGAGCAGCGCGGGGGTGCCTCCGGCATGCGCGCCACCTTCCAGAACTCCGGCACGGTGCTGTCCATCGGCGTCTTCTTCTCGCTGATGATCGTCGGCCTGGCGTCCACGTTGCCGACGACGCTGAGCAACGGGCTGACCTCGAACGGCGTCGGGGCGGGGCAGGCACACACCATCGCGACCCTGCCGCCGGTGAGCACCCTGTTCGCGGCGTTCCTCGGGTTCAACCCGATCCAGACCCTGCTCGGCAACGACACGCTCTCGCACCTGAGTTCGCAACAGGCGAGCACGCTGACCGGTAAGCAGTTCTTCCCGCAGTTGCTGTCCGGGCCCTTCCACCACGGCTTGGTGATCGTGTTCTCCCTGGCCATCGCGATGGCGGTGGTCGCCGCCTTCGCGTCGTTGCTACGTGGCTCGCGTTATATCCACGACGACACGCTCGCCGCGGCGACCGGTGTAGCCGCACCGCAGGACACCCTGCCGTCGACGCCCCGGATGACCTACGTAGCCGCTGCCGGAGCATCGCCCCCGCTCGACGGTGACGGGTCGGAACCAACCCGCCCGGCCACCGATGGAGCCGCCGAGGGGACGGTCCCGTGACCGGCCGCGATGCATCCGACCTGGCGAGAAGGCACCATGTCCCCATGGAACCGGCTGTCGCCGACTGCGAGGTCAGCATGCAGATCGCTGCGGACGCGATCCGGCTGCGGCTGGCGATCGGTCGGCTGGCGCGATTGCAACGACAGCTCGAGCCCGGCGGCCTGACCCCGAGCCAGCTCTCCGTGATGTGGACGGTCAGCACCGTCGGCACGCTGCGAATGAGTGATCTGGCCGCCCGCGAGGGCGTGGCGGCACCGACGATGACCCGGGTGGTGGCGGCGCTGGAGGAGACGGGGCTGCTGCAGCGCAGCCCCGACCCGGACGACGGTCGCTCCAGCCTGGTCAGCCTTACCGAGACGGGTCGACGGCGGCTCGAGACGGTACGGGAGCGACGCGATGCGATGCTCGCGCGCCGGATGGCAGCGCTCCCGGAACCGAGCCGCCGAGCGCTGATCGACGCGGTGCCCGCCCTGGAGGAGCTACTCAGCGACGATCTCGACCGCTGAGGCTCGAAAGTCCGTGTTGTCCGACGTAGCGGGCGGCGGGCAGCGCGCTACGTCGGACGGCTTGATACGTCTGCGACGACTCGTCCGAGCGCGCCGCGACTAGGATCGAGCTGGTCCAGGTCCGCGGTGGAGGGAGCGCCCAGTGGTCACGGCGGTGGTGCTCATCAGCACGGAAGTGGACCGCATCCCGGAGGTGGCCGAAGCGGTCGCAGCGATCCCCGGCGTGAGCGAGGTGTATTCCGTGGCGGGCGACGTCGACCTGGTCGCACTGGTCCGGGTGCACCGGCACGAGCAGCTCGCCGACACGATCGCCGGCGCCATCAACAAGACCGACGGCGTGGTCGCGACCACCACCATGATCGCGTTCCAGGCGTACAGCAGGCACGACCTGGAAGCGGCCTTCTCGCTCGGCGATACCTGACCCCCTCCGCTGCGGCTTCCTCTCGCCGGTCTGGAGCTCGATGAGAGGCAGCCACCGCGGGCAGGGGTACGAGAAGGGGGACGCGCGCTCAGGCCTCGCTGGCCGCGCGGCTGGACGACACCCAGCGCTGCAGCGCCTCCGCCGCAGCCCCACTGTCCACGCTCGCCGCCGCGGCGGCGAGTTGCCGTCCCAGTTGCTCGTCCAGTGTGTCCGAGCCCGGCGCGTACGCCACCAGCGCAGCGGCGGCGTTGAGCAGCACCGCGTCCCGGACCGGTCCGGCCTCCCCGGCCAGGAACCGCCGGCAGACCGCCGCGTTGTGCGCGGCGTCGCCGCCGGTGAGGTCGCCGGCGGTCAGGCCGTGACGGCTCGGGTCGACCACGTGCTCGCTGACCGCGCCGCCCCGCGCCCACCACACCCGCGACGTGGTCGCCACGGTCAGCTCGTCCAGCCCGTCGTCTCCGTGCACTACCAGCGCGTCCACCCCGCGCCGGGCGAACACGGCGGCCATCACCGGGGCGAGCCGCTCGTTCGCGACGCCGACCACCTGCGCCGCCGGGCGCGCCGGGTTGGTCAGCGGCCCGAGAATGTTGAACACCGTGGGCACGCCGAGCTCCCGCCGGACCGGCGCGGCGTGCCGCATCGACGGGTGGAAGACCGGCGCGAAACAGAACACCGGCGCACCGGTCGCCAGCGCCCGGGCGGCACCAGCCGGGGGTAGCTCGATCACGACGCCGAGTTCCTCGAGTACGTCCGCGGACCCGGATGAGGACGAGGCGGATCGGCCGCCGTGCTTGACGACCTGCGCACCGGCCCCGGCGACTACGCAGGCTGCCATCGTCGAGATGTTGACCGTGCTGGCACCGGCCCCACCGGTACCGCAGGTGTCGACGGCGCGCAGTCCCGGCGGGAGCAGCAGCGGCTGCGCCAACTCGAGCATCACGTCGGCGAGCGCGGAGACCTCCTGTTCCGTCTCGCCCTTGGTACGCAGCGCCGTCACGAAACCGGCCATCTGGGCGGGCGTCGCCTCGCCCGTCATCACCTGGCGCATCGCCCAGCTCGCCTGCTCAGCCGTCAGGGACGTACCGGACAGCAGTGTCG
>DASZVT010000160.1:0-6615 GCA_035546915.1 Mycobacteriales bacterium
CGCACCGACAGCCACCCAGCAGACCAGCCCCGCCGATACGGCACCGACGTCCGAGCGCCGGACGGCGAGCCAGGCGAGGCGCCCGGCGATCCCGCCGAAGGCCAGCGCCAGCAACCCCGCCACCGCGCCGTCCCGGCCCCGCTCTGCGTGCCGGAGCGCGACGAAACACGCTGCCCCGCAGGCGAGCACCACCCCGGAGGTCTGCGCAGCCAGCGTGTCGGTGACCCGGGTTCGATGCCGCCAGGCGAGCAGCACGATCACCTCGCCGACGAAGGCGAGGCCGAGCACCCCGGCCAGCGCGCCGAGCACGTTCGGCGCCTGCCGCGCCAACAGCAGGTCGGCCGCGAGCGCGGCGCCCGCGCCGATCACCAGCCCGAGCGGCCGCCCCGGCACGCCGAGGAACGCCAGCCAGGCGAGCACCAGCAGCGCCTGCAGCACCCACAGGACGGCGACCAGCGAGTCGCGGCCGGCATAGGCAGCACCGCAGGCCGCGAATCCCAGCACGGCCCCGAGCAGCACGGCGGAAACGCTGATCCGGGGCGCGGGCACCCGGCATGATCCCATCGCCCCCGGGCCGGCCGTGGCGGAGCCGGTCGCCGCTGCGCGCAATGTCTCCGCCCCTGGCGTCGCGACCCCCGGCGTCTCAACCGCCGGCGAACGGCGGCAGGACGTCGACCACCGCGCCGTCCGGCACCGCGGTGTCCAGGTCCGCGCGTACTCCGTCCACCAGATACGTACAGCGCTGCAGCACGCCGGCCAGCGCCCCGTCCGGCCCGCCATGTGCCGTGACCAACTCGGCCAGCACCTGGTTGAGCCAGCCCGGTGCGGCACTCTCCTGCGCACCACCGGCGGCATCGCGGGCAGCGGCGAACAGCCGCACGGTGACGCTCACTGCGACACCTGTTCGCTCGTCGCCGCACACAGCCAACCCGCGACCAGGTCGGTGTGCGCCGGTGTCATGGCCGACTCGGCATGCCCGAATCCGGGCCACACCCATAGCTCCTTCGGCTCGGTCGCGGCCGCGTACAGATCCCGCGCGTTGCTCAGGTCGAGATAGGCGTCCTGCTCTCCGTGCACGATGAGCAGCGGGACCGGCGCGATGCGGTCGACCAGTTCGTCCGGCGGTACCGGTGGGTCGATCCATCGCTGCGGCGACACCCGGGTCCGCAGACCCCACCGGGCGACCTGCCGGCCGAGCCGGGTCTGCACGGCCCAGTGCAGCCGCCGCATCGGACCTGTCTCGGTCCGGTACCAGCGGCTCACCGCTCCGACCGTAGCCACCGCGTCCACTGGATGGGCGGTGCGTGCACCGACGAGCGCAGCGTGCCGCAGCACGCAGGCGCCACCCATCGAGAAGCCCAGCGTCGCCACCTTCCGGTAGCCGAGGTCGCGGGCTGCCGCTACCGCGGCGTCGACGTCGAGCACTTCCGCGTCCCCGAGGGTGGACTCGCCCTGCGAACGGCCGTGGCCGCGGAAGTCGAAGGCGATCACCCCGGCACGGCCGGCCAGCCGGGCGCTGATCGCCCGTACCGCCGGCCGGTCGTACGCACCGGTGAAGCCGTGCGCGAGCACGATCGCGACACCGGGAGCGGCCTGCGGCCCCGGCGGCAGGTGCTCGGCGCACAGCCTCACGCCGTCCACCGTCCGTAGCCACAGCGATGCTGCAGGGGGAAGGGTCTGGGTCACATGCGATATCGTCGCCTATAGGAGTCCCGCATGCTGCACTGGCAACGACGCCCCGGGCCCTGACGATCCACGTCCGTCGCGCCGCACCAAGCGCGGAGCAGGGGAGCTGTCTGATATGGGCGCATTGCTGGTTCTCACGTCCTCGCTCGGCCCGTCGACCGATGTCCTTCCGGCGCTCGGCCTGCTGGGCCACACCGTGCATACCCGGCCGGCGGAGGCGTCCGCGCTGCTGGACGTGCCCCGTACCGACGTCGTCGTCGTGGACGCACGGACCGATCTGATCGCGGCCCGCAGCCTGTGCCGGCTGCTGCGAGCCACCGGCCTCGCTGCCCCGCTCTTCGCCGTCGTCACCGAGGGCGGTCTGGCCGCCCTGAATGCCGAGTGGACGGTCGACGACGTGCTGTTGACCAGCGCCGGCCCGGCCGAGATCGAGGCGCGGCTCCGGCTGGCACTCGGACGCGCTACCGAACCGACCGAAGTGGCTTCCGACGACGGCGTCATTCGCACCGGGGACCTGGTGGTCGATGACCAGACGTACTCCTGCAAGCTGCGCGGCCGCGCGCTGGACCTGACGTTCAAAGAATTCGAGCTGCTCAAGTACCTCGCCCAGCACCCCGGCCGGGTGTTCTCCCGCGCGCAGCTGCTGCAGGAGGTCTGGGGCTACGACTACTACGGCGGCACCCGTACCGTCGACGTCCACGTCCGGCGACTGCGCGCCAAGCTCGGGCCGGATCACGAGCAGCTGATCGGCACCGTGCGGCAGGTCGGGTACAAGTTCGTCGCCCCGCCGGTGCTGCCACTACCGGCAGCCGAGGACGAGCACGCGCCTGCCCCGGAACTCGGCGCTACCCCGCAGTGAGCGCCTCGCCGCCCGAGTGGGCGACGACACTGGACGGCGATCAGCGCGCCGGCATCCAGCAGGTTGTGACCGCTGCCGGCGCCGTCGACGGGGTTGCTCCGCTGTCCGAGCACGCGCTGCTGCACCTGACCGCCCGGGACAGCCGGGCCGCCCAGCACCTGCTGCTGCGGGCCGCCGGCGGCGGGACCGCCGGCCACGAGCTAGCCGGCTACGCCCAGCTGGACACGACCGACGATTTGCGCGCACATGCCGAGCTGGTCGTGGCGCCCACGCACCGCCGCCAGGGCCTCGGCAGCGCGGCGATCCGTGCGCTACGCGAACGCGCGCCGGGCGGCCGGCTCGCGTTGTGGGCGCACGGGAACCTCCCGGCCGCAGCAGGCCTGGCCGCGGGGGCCGGTTTCCGGTCGGTACGGACGCTGTGGCAGTTGATCCTGCCGCTGACCGCTGCGGGTGGCGTCGGCGCGGCCATCTGGCCGGCCGGGGCGACGGTCCGCACGTTCGTTCCCGGCCAGGACGACGCGGCCTGGCTCCGCTGCAACGCCCGCTCCTTCGCCGACCACCCCGAGCAAGGAGGATGGAACGCCGACGACCTGCTGCTGCGCCGCGCGGAGGACTGGTTCGACCCGGCCGGTTTCTTCGTCGTCGACGACCCGCAGCGGCCGGGCGAGCTCGCCGGGTTCCACTGGACCAAGATCCATCCGGCCGACCCGCCCGAGCGCACCTCCCCTATCGGCGAGGTGTACGTCATCGGAACCGACCCGTCCCAGCAGGGAACCGGCCTCGGGAAGGCACTGCTGGTACACGGCCTCGAGTACCTGCGCGACCGGGAGTTGGACGAGGTGATGCTCTACGTCGACGAGGACAACCCGCGCGCGCTCGGGATGTACGAGCGCTCCGGGTTCCGGCGTGCGCGCGCCGATGTCAGCTACGAGAGCGAGTGACGCACCCGAACACCGCGATACCGGGACACCGGGGCGCACCACCCCTCAGCCGGTGAGACTCCCCCGGTCCCCGGTCACCAGGTAGGCGACCCGGCGCGCGACCGAGACCGCGTGATCCGCGAAGCGTTCGTAGTAGCGACCGCACAGCGTGATGTCGATCGCGGCCTCCAGCCCGTGCCGCCATTCGCGCTCCAGCAGGGTCACGAACAGCGTGCGGTGCAATGCGTCCATCACGTCGTCGTCGCGTTCGAGTTCGACGGCCTTGACCAGGTCGCGGCTCGCGATCACCGAACCGGCCTTGGTGACGATCCGCTGCGCTGCCTGGCCCATCTCCAGCATCGTGTCCCGGACCTCCGCAGGCACTGCGCTGGCTGGGTAGCGCCGGCGTGCGACTTCGGCCACGTGCAGGGCGAGGTCGCCCATCCGCTCCAGGTCGGCAACGATCCGCAGGCTGGTGACGATCACCCGCAGGTCCCCCGCGACCGGTGCCTGCCGTACCAGGAAGTCGAACGCGCGCTCCTCGACGTCGCGATAGACCAGGTCCACCGTCTCGTCCGCGCTGATCACCGATTCGGCCACCGCCAGGTCGGCGTCGAGCAGCGCTGTGGTGGCCCGGTTCATCGCCGAGCCGACCAGGTTGGTCATCTGCACGAGCGAATCGGTGATGGACTCGAGTTCCTCGACGTAGGCCGTGCGCATGGCAGGACGGTAATGACGCAGGACGACGGGGAGGATGCTTCAGGTGAACGCTTGGCGTCGCACAGATGAAATGTCCTCGTCCGGGCCGGCCGGCCGTCGCAGGACACCTATCCTGCTGGCGTGGCGCATCTGGCATCCGGGTTGCGCGCCGGCGATACCGGGGTGTCCGGTCCGACCGGCCTCGCGCTCGCCGCGCTCGACACACTGACCGTGGCGGTGCTGGTAGCCGCGCCGGACGGCGCCGTGCAGTACGCCAACCCGGCCGCACGCAAGCTCGGGTTACGAGGTCCGGGCGCGCCGCTGCCGTCGGCGATCGGAGCGCTCGCCGCGTCCGCCCGCGTCGAGCCGGGCACCGTGGTGCAGCAGTTCACACTCGCCCCGCCGGTCGCACCCACCCAGGGGTCGATCGTCACCCGCGACGGCCCGACGGTCCGGGTCCGGGCCCGAGCCCTGGACACCGACGGGCACGTGGCGCTGGTCTTCGAGGATCTGACCGAGTCACTACGCGTCGACGCGGTACGTCGCGACTTCGTCGCCAACGTGAGCCACGAGCTCAAGACGCCGGTCGGCGCGATCCAGCTCCTGGCCGAGGCACTGCACGACGCGAGCGACGACCCCACCGCGGTCCGTCACTTCGCGACCAGGCTGACCAAGGAGGCAGCCCGGCTCGGAGGCTTGGTGCAGGAGCTGATCGACCTGTCCCGGCTGCAAAGCGGCGAGCTACGGGGCGACGCTAATCCCACCGCGATGGAACAGGTGGTGCGCGAGGCTGTCGACCGCAACCGTCACGCCGCCGATACCAAGAACATCCGGGTGCAGGTGGTCATCGACGCGCAGCAGCCAGCCGGCTCGGAGCGCTACCGGGTGTTCGGGGTGGAGGCGAACCTCACCACCGCGGTCTCGAACCTGGTGGAGAACGCGATCGCGTACTCACCCGAGCGCACCCTGGTCGTCGTCGGCCTGCACCGTCGCGGCGACGTCGTCGAGGTCACCGTCGCCGACGAGGGCATCGGCATCGCGGCCGCCGACCAGGACCGGGTGTTCGAGCGCTTCTATCGCGCCGACCCGGCCCGGGCCCGGGCCACCGGCGGCAGCGGGCTGGGCCTTGCGATCGTCAAGCACATCGCCGCGAACCACGGCGGTGAGGCAGTGCTGTGGAGCGCCGAAGGCAAGGGATCCACCTTCACCCTGCGGCTACCCGCCTACCTACCCGAGGAAGACCCCGAGAACGGAGAGGACGCACTGTGACCCGGCTGTTGGTCGTGGAGGACGAGGAGTCGATCTCGGAGCCGCTGACGTTCATGCTGCAGCGCGAGGGATTCGAGGTAGCGGTCGCCGAGACCGGGACGCAAGCGCTCGCGGAGTTCGACCGGCACGGCGCGGACCTGGTGCTGCTGGACCTGATGCTCCCGGAGTTGTCCGGCACCGAAGTCTGCCGCCAGCTGCGCGCCCGGGGCTCGGTCCCGGTGATCATCCTGACCGCCCGGGACAGCGAGGTGGACAAGGTCGTCGGGTTGGAACTCGGCGCCGACGACTACGTCACGAAACCCTTCTCGGCCCGCGAGTTGGTCGCCCGCATCCGCGCGGTGTTGCGGCGCGGCACGGAGCCGGAGGACCTGCCGTCGAGCACACTGGCCACCGGCCCGGTGCGGATGGATGTCGACCGGCACACGGTGTCGGTCGACGGCGCGCCGATCCAGCTGCCGCTCAAGGAGTTCGAGCTGCTGGAGCTACTGCTGCGCAACGCCGGCCGGGTGCTCACCCGCGGGCAGCTGATCGACCGCATCTGGGGCAGCGACTACGTCGGCGACACCAAGACGCTCGACGTGCACGTCAAGCGGCTGCGGGCGAAGATCGAGCCGCAGCCCGGCGCGCCCCGTTACCTCCTCACCGTCCGCGGCCTTGGCTACAAGTTCGACGCCTGACAGTGAGACCCGCGGAAAGTGGCTCGACCGCGCGTTAGGGGAGCGCCGCGACGAGGTCGGGGAGGGCGCGCCGGCGGCCGGTGAAGAACGGGATCTCCTCCCGGGTGTGGCGCCGGGCATCGGCCCCGCGCAGGTGCCGCATCAGGTCGACGATCCGGTGCAGCTGCGGCGCTTCGAACGCCAGCACCCACTCGTAGTCGCCGAGCGCGAACGCCGGGACCGTGTTAGCCCGCACGTCGGGATACTCACGCGCCATCGTCCCGTGCTCGGCGAGCATCCGCCGCCGGTCCTCGTCCGGCAGCAAGTACCACTCGTACGACCGGACGAACGGGTAGACGCAGATGTACGCGCCCGGCTCCTCGTCCGCCAGGAACGCCGGAATGTGGCTCTTGTTGAACTCCGCCGGCCGATGCACGGCCATCACCGACCAGACCGGGGTCAGGCGCTGACCGAGCCGGGTACGGCGCAATCGCCCGTACGCCTCCTGCAGGTCGTCGCTGCTCGG
>DASZVT010000161.1:0-3358 GCA_035546915.1 Mycobacteriales bacterium
TGGATCCAGACGGTGCGACCGGCGCCGCCAGCGGGTACCTGGCCGAAGTGGAGCAGTGCCAGCCAGCCGAGGTTCAGCGCGCTGACGACTGCTAGCACGGACACCGCGTGCGCGGCCGTGGCCCGCAGGAAGCGCAGCAGCCACGGGAAGACGGCGTACAGCTGCATCGACACCAGCAGGAAGTAGAGGTGGTATTGCGCGCCGCCGGTCAGCAGGTCCCACCAGAACCCGTGCCAGGTCAGCGGCGGCGCCCAGGACTGGGCCTGCCGATAGGCGATGTAGATCGCGCTCCAACCCAGGTACGGGACCAGCACATAGGTGAACCGCTTGCGCCAGAACGGCCACAGCCTGGTCGGCCGGCGCGCGGCATGCACCAGGACAAAGCCGGTGAGCGCGAAGAACAGTTCGCGACCGAACTGCAGCACCATGAGAACGCCGCCGGCGACCTCGTTCTCGTTCGTTTGGGTGAACGCGACCGAGTGCACGGCCATCACCGCGAGGAACGTCAGCAGTCGAACGATGTCGACCTGGTAGAGGTGACCGCGGGTCAGGTCCCGTTCGTCCCGGCCCTTCGTCTGCGCGGCTGCGGCGGCGATGGTCACGGGACAGCTTTCTAGCGTGTCTGCCTGAGTGCCCTCCGCGGGGAGTCGGACTGACCCCTGCGCGCCGACGTCGCCAGAGCCGCTCTGACCCCGTACGTGCGGCACCTCAGGCCGCGTCACCCGGCCAGCCGGGGCGCACTAGGCTCGCGGCCGTGGAGCGGTGGCACGGAGTCGGCTCCCGTCCCCCCGACTGGGACGGCTGCGTGGTCACCATCGGGGTGTTCGACGGCGTGCACCGAGGTCATCAGGCCATTATCGGCCGCGCGGTCGAGCGAGCCCGGGTGCTGGGTGTCCCGGCCGTGGTGGTCAGCTTTGATCCGCACCCGGTCGAGGTGCTGCGGCCAGGTACGCATCCCGCACTGCTCACCAGCCTCGACCACAAGGCGGAACTCATCGAAGCGTGCGGGGTCGACGTGCTCTGCGTGCAGCCGTTCACCCGGGAGTTCTCCCAGCTGGCACCGGAGCAGTTCGTCCGTGAGTTCCTGCTGCAGGGCCTGGCTGCCCGGGCCGTCGTGATCGGGACGAACTTCCGCTTCGGCGCGCGCGCGGCCGGGGACCTCACGCTGCTGGCCCGCCTCGGTGACGTGTGGGGGTTCGAGGTCGACGGCGTGCAGATGGCCTCCGACGGTGAGATGCGTTTCTCCTCCACCACGGTGCGTGAGCTCATCGAGACCGGGGACGTCGCCGCTGCGCATCGGATGCTTGGGCGGCCGCACCGGGTGACCGGCGTGGTAGTGCGCGGCGACGCGCGGGGTCGCGAGCTTGGCTTCCCCACGGCCAACGTGGAGACGGTTCGCTACACCGCCGTTCCGGCGGACGGTGTGTACGCCGGCTACCTGATCCGGGTCGGGCCTCAGCGGCTGCCCGCCGCGGTCAGCGTCGGTACCAACCCGACCTTCGCCGGCACTGAGCGCCGCGTGGAGGCCCACGTTCTCGATTGGAACGGGGACCTGTACGGCGAGCACGTCGGTGTCGAGTTCGCCTGCCACTTGCGCGCACAGGTGCGCTTCGAGCAGGTGGACGACCTGCGAGCCCAGATCGCGGCCGACGTGGAGGCGACCCGGCGCGCCCTGCTACCCTGAATCCAGCCGCGCCTGCCGTGGCCGTGTGTCTTCTTGCCCCCGTGACGACGACCTGGGGCGCACACCGTACGGATGAGAGCCGCATCGTGGCGCTGGCCAGCGAGACCAAGAGCAAGATCATGTCCGAGTACGCCACGGTCGAGCGCGACACCGGCTCGCCCGAGGTCCAGGTGGCGCTGCTGACCCAGCGCATCATCGGCCTCACCGAGCACCTCAAGGAGCACAAGCACGACCATCACAGCCGTCGCGGCCTGCTGCTGCTCGTCGGCCGCCGCCGCCGGTTGCTGAACTACCTCGCCAAGACCGACATCAACCGCTACCGCGCGCTGATCGAGCGTCTCGGCCTGCGCCGCTAGTCCTGTTCCATCGCCCGCGGTGACGTGCCGCGGGCGCACCCCGACCGCCGACCGGCGCGATCGCAGAGCCCGGTCCTCGGTGGTGGCCCCCGGGGCGATCTCGTTGTCACGAACACCCGGGCGCTTCGATCGAAGACCGGCCCTCGTACGCCGGCGGCGGGCACATGTACGAGGAGAATCCTTGACCGTCACCACCACACCCCTGCTCCCTCCCGTGATGGAGGGAGCCGTCGAGGCCACCGCGACGATCGACAACGGTGCCCACGGCAGCCTTCAGATCCGCTTCGAGACCGGCCGGCTGGCCAAGCAGGCCGCCGGCTCGGTGGTCGCCTACCTCGGCGAGACCGTGATCCTGTCCGCGACGACCTATTCGAAGCGGCCCAAGGACCAGTTCGACTTCTTCCCGCTCACCGTCGACATCGAGGAGCGGATGTACGCCGCGGGCAAGATCCCCGGCTCGTTCTTCCGGCGCGAGGGCCGACCGTCGACCGACGCGATCCTGACCTGCCGGCTGATCGACCGGCCGCTGCGCCCGACCTTCGCCAAGGGCCTGCGCAACGAGGTGCAGGTCGTCGGCACCATTCTGGCGCTGGACCCGAACACGCTGTATGACGTGGTCGCGATCAATGCAGCGAGTGCGTCCACCCAGCTGTCCGGACTCCCGTTCTCCGGCCCGGTCGGTGCCACCCGCGTCGCGCTGGTGAACGGCGACTGGATCGCATTCCCGACCTACACCCAACTGGAGGCAGCGACCTTCGACATGGTGGTCGCCGGCCGGCTGCTCGCTGACGGTGACGTCGCGATCATGATGGTCGAGGCGGAGGCCCCCACGAAGGCGATCGAGTTGATCGCCGGTGGCGGCACTGCTCCGACCGAGGAGGTCGTCGCCGGTGGCCTCGAGGCCGCGAAGCCGGCTATTGCCGCCTTGTGCAAGGCGCAGCAGGAACTCGCCGCGAAGGCGGCGAAGCCGGTGGCCGAGTTCCCGGTGTACCTGGAATACCAGGACGACGTGCTGGAGGCCGTCGCCGGTGTCGTGACCGATGAGGTGAACGCCGCCATCCAGATCGCCGCGAAGGGGGAGCGCAACGCCGCTCTGGACCGGGCCCGCGACCTGGCGGCGGACAAGCTCGCCGCCCAGTTCGCCGGACGGGAGAAGGAGATCGGCGGCGCCGTCCGCGCTCTCACCAAGAAGCTGGTGCGCAAGCGCCTGGTCGAGGAGGGCGTCCGCATCGACGGCCGGCGCTCGACCGACATCCGCGCACTGTCGGCCGAGGTCGAGGTGCTGCCGCGGGTGCACGGCAGTGCGTTGTTCGAGCGT
>DASZVT010000162.1:0-19871 GCA_035546915.1 Mycobacteriales bacterium
CGGGCTGGCTGTACCGATCCGGGCCGATCCGCGCGGCGCGACGGTCACCGTTCTCGGCCGGCTCGGGCGGCAGGCCGACGCGCGCTGCATGCCGTCGGCAGACTTCCGGGATGCGCTGCGGCAGCGCTTGGTGGCTGCCGCAGCGGCGTCGGCCGCTGCGACCGTCCCGGTGGAGCTCCGGCATGTCACCGCCGTACAGACGCTGGCGGCGCCGCGTCGCTGTCGTCGATGGATTCGACCGGGGATCGCCCTGGCGGCCCTGGCCGTGATCCTGGTGGCCCTGATGACACTGAGCACCCGAGCCCTTCCCGGCCAGCCGATGTACTCGCTGAAACGCACGATGGAGTCCGTCCAGCTGGGCTGGACGCACGGAGACGAGGCGCGCGGCCGACTCGAACTTTCGTTCGCACGGACTCGACTGCACGAAGTCGCCGCGCTCAGCCACGGCCAGACGTTGGCTGCCGCAGGCGGGCTGACCGCTGGCGGCAGCGCCAGTGGCACGATCAACCGCACCCTGCAGGACATGGACGACGCGACCCGTAGCGCCACTGCGTATCTGTTGCGCGCCGCCGGCGAGGGTCACTCCCGGGCGACCGGCTATCTGACCACCTTTGCCGTCCGGCAACAGCACGACCTGGCCACGCTGCTACCCGAGCTGCCTACTCCGAGCCGGTACCGGGCTCAACGGAGCCAGGCACTGATCGCCAGCACCGCTCGTAGCGCTGTCGCGACCGAAGCCGCGCTGGCCATCGCACCCGGACCACCCGTCCAGCCCGAGTCGCAACCGACGGTCGTGCCGGCCGCTCCGACGCCGTCCACTGAGCTGTCCGCCCGGTCGTCCACCCAGCCGTCCACCCAGCCGTCTGCCCCGCCGTCTCGTTCCGTTCCGGCACCGTTGCCACCGCCGGCCTCGTCCGTGGCGACCACGCGACCAATGCCAGCGCTGCCGCTGCCGTCCGTACCGCTGCCGTCGATACCGATCGCACTGCCCGTCGTGCCGACACCGCCGGTGCTGGCGGGCGTCGGTCCGCTGTTGCAGACGATCGTGCGCACGTTGACCGGTCAGCTACTGACCGTAACTACTCCATCCCAGTGAGTTTCGTGACGAAATCGATCATCTCTTGCGCCGCGCGCCCGGCAGTCCGTGGCAAGATTCGCCCGGGCGGCGGCGTAACCGCTCGGTTGGCACCGTCGTTGAGGCGGCAGTGATCCGGTCTCTCAGGGGGACCTGCCGCCGGGGGGATCTTGAGTGGCCGCAGTGCGGCTGTTACGGAAAGTAGTCACGGAATGAGCCAGTTCTTGTCCAAGCGGGGCCGCGTCGCCGGTGTCGCGCTGTTCACCGGCGCTGCCGTCGTCCTGGCCGCCTCGGGGGCCGCGGCCGCCGGAACGGACTCGTCGACCACACCGCCGGCCTCCTACCAGGGCACGGCATCGAGCAACGCGCTCAGCCTCTCGCTACTGAAGAACATCCCGGGCATCGGCACACTGCCGCTCCTCGGCAGCATCAGCGGTGACGGACCAGTGTCTGTCGGCGTGCTGAGTTCCAGTTCCGAGCTGCGACACGACGCGACTGGAGCGAATCCCGACCTCGCGAACGCGGACGTGAAGCTCCTGACCGGGACGCTGGCCAAGCTGGTCTCAGCAAGTGGCGGAGGCGATTTCGTCCCGGCGTCCAGTTCCTCGCTCAGCAATCTTGGCCCGAACAAGGGCACCGGTCTGCTCGGGCTGCCGGACCCGCTGAAGCTCGGCGGGCTGCTGCAGCTCTCACTACCGAACATCACCGCCACCAGCACCGCGGATCCGCTCAGCGCGAGTTCCTCGGCGGACGGGCTGGATCTCAGCGCGATCACCCTCGGCGACCTGCTCCCGGTCGACGCGATCACGCCGCTGAAGACCGGCTTCGAGACGCTGCTCGCCCAGCTGGACACCGTGCAGACGCTGCTCGGGACCATCGGCACCGCCGGTACCCTGATCCCAGGCGTCGGCGGCGTGATCAGCGGCTTGAACCAGACGCTGGACAACATCCAGGCCGAGGCGCAGGCGGCATTCGACCAGATCACCACCGGCTCGGTGGCCGACATTCAGGGCTTGGTCAGCGACCACTCGCTGAAGGTCGTGGACGGCAAGATGGTCAGCACCGCACACGTCGAGCTGGGCAAGATCAGCCTGCTCGGTGGGTTCGCAACCGTCGACGGCTTCAACAACACCGTCACCGCCACCGCCGGCGGTGAGCCCGGCAGCGCGAGCTTCACGCCGACGATCACCAACGGTGGCCTCGGCGCGCTGCACATCGCCGGTGCCATGGGCGGCATCAACGGCAGCGGCCTGGTTCTCGACCTCGGCCCGCTCACCGATTTGCTGAACGGCCTGACCGGCGTCGAGCTCGGCAACGGGCTCGACCTGCTGGGCGGTCTGGTGAGCACGTTGACCAGCAACCTGGACACCCTCGAAGGCGCTCTGAACGGGCTCATCTCGATCAACGTGGACCAGGCGCAGAACGTGAAGGTGGCCGATGACGGTACCTCCGCGTCCGGCGAGATCTCCGGCTTCGGCGTCTCGATCAACCTGCCGAACCTGGCCGGCGGCCTCACCGCGCTGCCCTCGCTCAGCGGCCTGACCGGCCTGCTCGGCCAGATCCCGGGCCTCGGCGACCTGATCACCAGCCTGACCGGTGGGGGCCTCGGCGGCCTCGGTGGCCTGCTCGGCAACCTGCCGCTGGCGCAGGCCAACGCGGACGTCGCGAAGGCGGCCAACGCACGCAAGGCAGCCGCCACCACCGACCCGATCAGCCTGGTGGACCTCGAGGTCGGCTCGGCCAGCGCCTCGGCGCAGGCCCTGGCGGCTACTCCGGAGACTCCGGAGACGCCGACCACCCCGACCACGCCGACGACCACCCCGAACAAGCCGCTGGCTTACACCGGTGCCGAGCTGCCGATCACCGGTGGCATCGCGCTGGTGCTGGTCCTGGCCGGCGCCTGGGCGGCACGTCGCCGCCGGCAGGCTCAGGTCTGAGCGGTAGCCGCCAGCAGGCGGTCAGCGCGTTGACGGATGGCCCGTCCCCTTGGGGGACGGGCCATCCGTCGTCTGCGTCCCGTTCGCGGTACCGCCCGCTGCCTCGTACGCTGACCGCTATGCGATTCCGGCGGCAGCCCGACGGAGCGGCGGCTGCGGTAGCGGGCGCGGCTGCCGCGGCCGCGGCGGATGTCGGCGTCGACGCGCAGGGTGCGAGACCGCCGGTCGCAGCCTTCTTCGACTGCGACAACACCTTGATGTCGGGCGCCTCGATGTACCACTTCGCCCGCGGCCTCGCGGCCCGCAAGTTCTTCACCACCCGCGACCTGGCTGCGTTCGGATGGCAGCAGGTCATGTTCCGGGTCGCCGGCCGGGAAAGTCCCCGGGGCATGGTGGACGTGCGCGAAGCGGCGCTGGCCTTCGTGGCGGGCCGCAAGGTCGAGGAGATCGTCACCTTCGGCGAGGAGATCTACGACGAACTGATGGCGGACAAGATCTACCCCGGCACGCTGGCGCTGGTACACCAGCACCTCGACGCCGGGCAGCGAGTCTGGCTGGTCACCGCCACGCCGGTGGAGCTGGCCCGGATCGTGGCGGAACGGCTCGGGATGACCGGGGCGCTGGGCACCGTCGCGGAGACCGTCGACGGTGTCTACACCGGGCGGCTGCTGGGCGAGCCGCTGCACGGACCGGCCAAGGCCGAAGCGGTCCGCGCGCTGGCGGAACGCGAGCACCTCGACCTGACCCGGTGCGCGGCCTACTCGGACTCGGCGAACGACCTGCCGATGCTGTCCCTGGTCGGGCACCCGATGGCGGTCAATCCCGACCCGGACCTGCGCCGCGCGGCCCGAGCCGAGGGCTGGCCGGTACGTGACTTCCGCACCGGCCGCAAGGTGGCCCGCATCGGCGTGCCCGCCGCGGGCGGGATCGGGATGGTCGCAGGAGCGGTAGTAGCCGGCGCGGCGTTGCGGCGCCGCTCCCGCGCCGTTACTTCTTGTTGCGGCGCTGGACGCGGGTCTTCTTGAGCAGCTTGCGGTGCTTCTTCTTAGCCATGCGCTTGCGGCGCTTCTTGATGACGGAGCCCACGGATACGCCTGTCGTCGGAGGAGTCGGACCGCCCGAGTCTAGAGGTGGTCAGCCGGCAGCGATGAACGCGGCCTGCAGGTAGTCGTGAACCGCCTTCTCCGGGACCCGGTACGAACGACCGACCTGCACCGCCGGCAGCTCGCCGGAATGCACCAGTCGGTAGACCGTCATCTTCGATACGCGCATCATTGCGGCCACCTCGGCGACGGTGAGAAAGCGCATTTCGCCGAGCGCCACGGGCTTGTCTCCAGCAGCCATCAGGCACCGTTCCTTCGCGCAACGCCGTGCCATCGGCTTCCCCACCGACGGCGAAGGACGGCGCCCGCCTGTGGTTCAGGCTATCCGCTGGGACGGCCGTGACGCGAGGGGCCTAGGACGACCGAATGGCCCAGTGCTGGGATCAGCCGCGGCCGAGTTCGCGCGACCGGCGGTGCGCGGCCTCCACCGCCGCGTAGATCGCTGCCCGGACCCCGCCGTCGTCCAGCGCCCGCAGGCCGTGGATGGTGGTGCCACCGGGGGACGTCACCCCCTCGCGCAGCGCGGCCGCGGACTGTTCGGAGTCCCGCAGCAGCGCGGCCGAGCCGTACACCGTCTGCTCGACCAGTTCGGTCGCTACCGCGCGGGGCAGCCCGAGCAGCACGCCGGCGTCGATCAGCGCCTCGACCATCAGGAATACATAGGCAGGGCCGCTGCCGGACAGCGCGGTGACGGCGTCCTGCTGGGCCTCCGGCACCCGCACCGTGCGGCCGACCGCGGCCAGCACCCGCTCGGCGCGGGCCAACAGCTCCTCGGAGGTATGCGCACCGGCGGACAGCGCGCTCATCGCCTCCCGCACCCGCACCGGAGTGTTGCTCATCACCCGCACCACTGCCGTGCCCGGCGGCAGTGCACCCTCCAGGGTGGCCAGCGTGACACCGGCGGCGAGCGACACCACGACGGTACCGCCGGCGAGGGCGGGGCCGATCTCGCCGAGCAACGCAGGCACGTCCGGTGGCTTGACCGCGACCAGCACCACCTCAGCACCGGCGACGGCCTCGATCGGGCCGGCGACCCGCACCGCGTAGCGTTCGCGCACCGCATTCGCCGCGGGCGGGTGCTTCTCTGCCACGACCACCGCGTCCGGCGGGTGACCGGCGGCGAGCAAGCCACGTAGGAGGGACTCGCCGAGCATGCCGGCGCCCAGCAATGCGATCGTCATGCCGCGCAGGCTAGAGCATCATCGCCGCCGGGGCGCGTCACCCGGGCGGAACCTGGAGGTAGGGATAGTCCCGCAATCCGCTGCGGTGCAACCGATACTGCACTGACGCGCGCAGCACGCCGAGGCCATACCGGACACTGCGCCGGAAGTCGATCGACGACGATTCCGCGTCGTAGCGCGTCGGGCAGGAGATCTCGCCGATTCTGGCTCCCGCCGCCAGCGATTGCACGATCACCTCGTTGTCGAAGACGAAGTCGTCAGAGTTGCGATCGAGCGGGAGCCGGGCCAGCAACGATCCCCGGTACGCCCGCAGGCCGGTGTGGTATTCGGAGAACTTGCCGGCCACCACGACGTTCTCGAACGCCGTCAGCGCCCGGTTCGCGACGTACTTGTAGCGGGGCATTCCGCCGGCGACGGCGTTCTGCGCCAGGATTCGCGAGCCCAGTACGACGTCGTACACGTCGTACGCGATCATCGCGGCCATCGCCACCACCAGCTTCGGCGAGTACTGGTAGTCCGGGTGCACCATCACCACGATGTCTGCGCCGCGCCCCAGTGCCGCGTGATAGCAGGTCTTCTGGTTTCCCCCATACCCGCGGTTGTGATCATGCACGATCGGCTCGATCCCCAGACCGCGGGCGATCTGGGCGGTACCGTCCGTGCTCGCGTCGTCGACCACCAGCACGTCGTCGACGACCGAACGGTCGAGCTCGGCCACGGTGCGGCCCAGGGTGGACGCCGCGTTGTACGCCGGCAGCACCACCGCCAGCCGCTGGCCGTGGATCATCCCGCCCCTCCGGTCATGCCCGAATCCTAGGAGCGACGGAGCCGGACGGCTGTGGTTGAGTGACCGCGTGCCGTTTGTCCCCGCCGCACCGCGCGAGTGGATCACCTTTCCGGATCCGGTCGACCCGGATCACGAGATCCGGGCCGACCTGTCGTTCCTGCTGTCCGGCTGGAGCTGCATCTTCGGCCACGGTTGCCAGGGCATCACCGGCGATGCCGAGGTGGGGTGCTGCAGCCACGGCGCCTTCTTCACCGACGCGGCGGACGAGAAGCGGGTGCGGAGCGCAGCCCGGGAGCTGACCCCGCTGGACTGGCAGCGCCACGGCCGCCGCACGCTGGTGGAAGTGGACGAGCTGGACGGCGAGCCAGCTCGGCGTACTGCCACGGCCGACGGTGCCTGCATCTACGCGAACCGTTCCGACCACCCAGGCGGCGCCGGCTGTGCGCTGCACGCACTCGCCCTGCGAACCGGCCGGCATCCGCTGGAACTCAAGCCGGATGTCTGCTGGCAGGTACCGATCTCGCGCAGCGAGGAGGTGCACGAGGACGGCTCGCGCACCACCACCATCACCGAGTTCTCCCGTCGTAGCTGGGGCGAGGGCGGCGCCGACCTGCACTGGTGGTGCACCGAGTCGAAGGCCGCGCACCGCGGCAAGAAGGCACTGTTCGAGACCTACGCGGCCGAACTGGTCGCGCTCATCGGCGACGCGGCCTACGCCGAGCTGGTCCAACTGTGCCGCCTGCGCCGGAAGGGCAGACCACCGAAGCTGCCGCTGATCTGAGCCCCGCCGATACGATTGCCCCGCACGGCTCGTGTCCGATGGGCCGGGGTGGAAAGGAAGCGGTCGATGGCGTTGTCCCAGCGGCACGCGCCGTCCAGCTACGCGGCCGAAGCCATCTCCCGGGGCCTCAACCACCACTACGTGGCTGCCACCGACGACATCGACCGCGCGATCGCGGCGGCATACCGGCTCATCGAAAAACACGAATCGGTGGACGTGAAGATGCGCGAACTGCTGGCCGAGGCGGGCCTGTCGACGCAGCAGTTCTACCGGTACTTCCCCAGCAAGGACGACTTCTTCGTGGTGCTGCTCGAGGACGGGCAGCAGAAGCTGCTGACCTACCTCGAACACCGGATCGCCAAGCACAAGACCCCGAAGGCACGACTGCAAGCCTGTCTGGAAGGTTTCCTGGCACAGGCGGAGGACCCGAACGCTGCCGCCCGAACCCGGCCCTTCCTGGTACACAAGGCGCGGCTGCACCGTGAGCGCGAGCGGTTGGGGCAGACGATCAATTCCGGCTTCCTGGACTTGTTCGCCGCCGAGATCGAAGCGAGCCGCCCGGCCCGTCCGGAGGCGGCCAGCTCAGCACGTGCCGACGCAGGCTGGCTGCTGGCCTTGATCCTCGCGGTGATGGAGAACTACATCCTCGAGGGCGCCGCGCCGACGGCGGCACAGAAGGAGTCGCTGCTGGCGTTCTGCTTCCGCGCGTTGGGACTGTAGGCGCCAGCCGTTACGAACAGATCAGGTCGGTGCCATCGGGCGCCGTGAGCTTGCCGTTCTGAATCCCCGTGTACCACAGGCACGGCTTCACCTGCGCCGGCTTACCTTTCACGTAGGTGATCGGTGGTGTCCAGCCGCCAAAGGTGCTGTTTGCCGGCTGCGCATATAGCCCGTCCAGCACGGTCTGCGAGGTCACCGTGTCCGGCGCATCCTTCAACGCCGCCGCGAGCACGACACCGGCCTGCCAGCCCTGCGGCGCGTGACCACCGGGAGTCTCGTCCGGAAACATCTTCTTGTACTCGGCCAAGAAGTCGTGGGTGACCGGGGTGTCCTCGTACCACAGCGGCGTATATGACACGCCCAACGAGCCGTCCAGAGCCGGGTTCGCAATAGCAGTCTCGTCCAGGTTGGCGGTAGGTAGCACGACCCCTGGGTGGTAATTCTGCTGCTTGCACGCGGCGACGATGCGGACGATCGTCTCGGCGCTCGACTCTGGCGCGACGACGTCCGCCCCGGCCGCCTTCATCGCGAGGCATGGCGCGATGTAGTCAGTGGCGGTGGTCGAGACGTACTGCGCGCCGGCCCACCCGAGACCCAACGTGCCCGCAATCTGCTGAAATAGCGCGACGCCGCTCTTGCACGCAGCCTGCTCGATGCAGGTGAACATTCCGAATTTCTTGCCGATCGTCTTTGCTGCCGCCAGCTGTGCGGTGATGTAACCGACTGGCGTCGTATTCGCGGTGAGCATGTAGGGGTTCGTCATCCAGTTGGCATCGAGCGCCGAGCCGCCGATGACCGGAACCTTCCTGTCCTTGACGTACTCGGCCCAAGAGCTGTCGGTCCCCTGCGCGATGGGCGAAAGAATCGCGACAACGTGGTCGCTCTCGACCATCTGCTTCATGTACAGAACCGACTTCGCCGGATCGTTCTGGTCATCGTGGCTCACCAACTTGACCGGGTGACCATTCAGACCACCGTGTTCATTGGTCCACTGCACCCACGTCTCAAGGCCGTGCAGCGCCTGTCGATACTCGTCGGTGAAGGACGAGCCGCTGTAATCACCGATGTTGCCGATAACGACCGGAGACTTCGACAAGGCAGCGGAAGCCGATTCTCCGGGAGCTGCGTCCTTCGTACTACTCCCACATCCGGCAAGCAGCGATGCCAACAGGACCAGCAATGCAGCCGAAGCAGCAACGATGCGGTTCGATCTCATGCCGATTCCTCTCGATGACCATAACCATCGGACTTCCCTTATCCGACAACGGCTTCCGCTGTCAGATCGGCGATCTTTCCGTAACCGCACAAGCCCATGACCTGCCGTGTTTGGCGCTGCAGTGCGGCCAAGACCTGGTGCACGCCGTCTGCACCGTCGGCGGTCAATCCCCACAGGACGGGCCGGCCGACCATGACGGCCCGCGCCCCTAGGGCTAGCGCGCGGACGACATCCGTACCGGTCCGGATCCCACCGTCCACCAGGACGTCAACATCGGAGCCGACCGCAGCGACGACATCGACCAGTGCCTGAGCCGTCGAGACAGACCCGGCCACTTGTCGACCACCGTGATTGGACACCGCGATGGCGCGGATTCCCGCCTGCGTGCAACGGACCGCGTCATCCCCGCGCAGAATCCCTTTGACGACGACCGGAAGGCCGCCTGCCCAAGCGGACACGTCGGCGATGTCGTCGAAGGTGAGGTTGGGCTCGTAGCCCGCGGCGACGTCGAACACGTCCGGATGAGCGACTCCGGGAGCGATGTTCGGCAACGCAAGGTGCGCGTTCACCGGCCGGCGTAGCGCGAGAGTTCCCTCGGTCCGGTCGACGGACGCGTCCACGGTGAGCACGATCGCGCCAAATCCCGCGGCAGCTGCACGCTGACATGCCTCGCGGGTGAGGCCACGGTCTTTCAGCACGTACATCTGGAACCACTGCGGGCTTCCCGGTGCGGCCTTCGCCACGTCTTCCAACGAAATGGTTGACGCCATCGAAAGCACGTAGACAGCGCCGGCCTGCGCGGCTCCCTGCGCGGTCGCGAGCTCCCCCTCAGGATGCAGTAGCCGGTGCATTGCCGTCGGGGCAACCAAGATCGGGCACGTGACAGGGGTGTTCCCGATCAGCACGGTCTCCGTGCTGATCGATGAGACGTCGTACAGCATCCGCGGGCGGAGCCGGTACCTGCCCCATCCCCGGACATTCTCCGTCGGGGTGTCGCCCGCGCCCCCGTTGATGTACGCGCTGGTGAACGGGTCGAGCCGTGCCGTTGCTTCCGATTCCAGCTGCGCCATGCTGGCGAAGATCATCGGATCACCCCCCATCCCGAATCACGCGATCACGCGTCAGTCCATGACGTCATTGACGAGTGGATCGCCCTGCAGCCAGCGCCGCAGGTTCTGTACGAACAGCGCGGCCAAGTTCTCGAAAAGCTGGTCGACCACGACCGCGCAGTGCGCGCTGTAGTACAGCCGGGGCGCTTCCCACAGCGGGTCGTCCGGGGGCAGTGGCTCGGTACGGGACACGTCGAGAATGGCCGCGCCGAGGTGCCCGTCCCGCAACAACGCGATGAGAGCCTGCTCGTCCAGGGCCGAGCCGCGCCCGACATTGCACAGGATGCTTCCCGGCGACATCGCCCGCATCAGTTCGTCCGACAGGATGCCGTGGGTGCTCGGGCCCTCCGGCACCGCCGCGACTACGACGTCGGCTTGCCCCACCATCGGGACGAGATCCGCAGCCCCGAACACCTGCGCGATGCCGGCGACTCGTTCGCCGGGCACCGCGGACCGGTGGCTGGCCAGCACTCGCATCCCGAAGGCGCCGGCCAACCGCGCGACTTCCCGGTTGATCGCACCGAGTCCGACCAGCGCGATCGTCTTGCCCTGCAACGATTCCCCGAACAGCGGGCGCCACGCCCGATCGTGCTGCGCCTGGTTGATCGCGCGCAGGTCCTTGACGACTTCCAGTACCCGAGCGAACACGAACTCGGCGATGCCCACCGCCGCAGCGCCCGCCGCGGTGGTCAGTCGCACCCCTGGACCGGGCACGCCGGCGGCGCGCAACTGGCCGATACCGGCACCCACCGCCTGCACCCACCGCAGGTTCGGTGCGTACTGCGCGATCGGCCCCGGCAGGTCCAGCGCCAGCGCGACATGCGCCCGCGCCAGGGCGGAGCGCTGCGCCGCGGTCAACACCGGCGGGTCCACCGCGGCGGCGGGGTCGCTGCCGCGCTTGCTGCGTACGGCCTGGCCCTCGTCGTAGGGGGCGATCACCGCCTCGACGTCCGGGAACTCGCGTGCGATGGCATCGGTCAGCGCTGCGAGGTGGCGGGTGGGGAAGCTCGGTGCGAGTATCGCCGCGACGACGGGCCCGGACGGCGGATGCGCATGCGGGCCTGGCGACGGGGCGATCATCCAGTCCCGGCCGCGAGCGCCTTGACCAACATGTGTCGCTGGATCTGGCCGGTCGCGGCGCTACGCGGGATGGCGTCGACGAACTCGAGCCGCCGCGGTTGCTGCGGCGCGGCCAGCCGGGCCGCGCAGTGCCCGCGCAGGCCGTCGAGGTCGAGCTGGCTGCCCGGTTTGAGGACCACGAAGGCAGTGACGATCTCACCCCAGTACTCGTCCGGCACGCCGGCCACGGCGACATCCGCGATCGCAGGATGGTCCGCCAGCACCCGGTCTACCGCTGTGGGCGGGACCGATTCGCCCCCGCTGCGAATGATGTCGTGCACGCGACCGACGATCCGGACGTAGCCGTCCGCATCCTGCTCGGCGACCTCGCCGGTTCGGTACCAGCCATCGACCAGTGCCCGCGCGGTCGCCTCGGGATTGCGGTAGTACCGCGAGAACAGGAACGGACTGCACGCCTCGAGCTCACCGGTCTCGGAGATGCGCACCCGCACCCCCGGAACGGCACGGCCGACCGAACCGGGGTGATCGGCGATCTCGGACGGCCGCAGCATGCACACCGCCCCGGCCTCCGAGGAGCCGTACGCCACCGACGTCTCGGTACCGGGGAACTGCGCGGCGACCTCGGCGAGCAATTCGGGTGACGTCGCAGAGGTCCCGGTGTCGATCACCTGCAGCGCACTGAGGTCCAGCTGCGACCGGTCCGCGTCCAACATCCGCCGCAACACCGCCGGGATCGCGTAGATCCGGTGCGCGCGGTGGGCAGCGAGCGCTTCCAGCAATGCTCGGGTGTCGCCCCCGTCGACGTAGACGACCTCTTCGCCGGAGGCCCAACAGCCCTGTGCCAGCGACCAACCGGCCATGTGGAACTGCGGAAACATGCAGACGAACGGGCCGCGGGGGACCGGCGTGCCGATGGCCAGCGCCCGCAGGTAGTCCGCGCGGTGCGAAATCTCCACGCCCTTCGGCGTTCCGGTCGTGCCGCTGGTGAAATACATGATGTGCGTCGCGCGCTCGTCGACCTCGATAGCGCAGCGGTCCTGCTTCCCGCGTAAGGCGACCAGCTCGGACAGGGTCATCGCCGCATCCGGATCGGACCCCACCACCAGCGCGGGTTCGGTCATGGCGACGATCGCCTTCCGGTCCACCTCCGGCGCGTTGGCGTTCATCGGCACCAGAACCGCCCCGATCCGGCCTAGCGCCAAGCTGGCCACGACCGCGTCCGCGTCGGCGTGCACCGACACGCATACCCGGTCTCCGGGCCCCAGCCCGCGCTCGAGAAGCGCCGCCGCTACCCGATGCGAGATATCGGTCAACGCGGTGAAGGTGTACGCCTTCGCACCGCTACGCACTGCGACACGGTCCCCGAACCGCTCGGTCGCCGAATCCAGCTGGTCGTGCAGCAACAGCGCGTTCATCGCGACCCCTATCTCGTCGTGTCCGACCCTGTCTTGTCCGGTGCCGTCTTGTCCGGTGCGGTCTTGTCTGCTGCGGAGATGTCCTTGACGACCCCGACCGCATGCACGGCCGCGATCTTGTCCGCCAGGTAATCCGGTGCCTCACCGGTCTCGATGAACCACCCGGTGGGGCACATCGTCAATACCTCGATGAAGGTGAATCCGGCGCCAGCCATCTGCATCGACAGCGCCTGCTTGATCCAGCGCCGGGTCCGGGTGATGTTCACCGCGTTGTTCACCGCGCAGCGGGCGATGAAGGCGACACCGTCGAGCGGGGCTAGCAATTCCGACATCAGAATCGGGTATCCGTGACGCTTGGCGTCCCGGCCCTCGAGCGTGTTCTTGGTGCGTTGACCGAGCACCGTGGTCGCGGTCATATGACCGCCGGTCTCGCCGAAGACGCCGTTGTTGAGCAGGATGCAGGTCACGTTCTCACCCCGGGCGGCGGTATGGATGACTTCCTGCAGCCCCTCGTTCACCATGTCCCCGTCGCCCTGGACGGTGAACACCAGGCAGTCCGGCTTGGCCCGCTTCACCCCGGTGGCCAGTGACGGCGCCCGGCCGTGGAGCGCCTGCAGCACTTCGACGTCGAGCTTGGGCGAAAACGCGGTGTAGCAGCCAATCCCGAACACGCCGACGCTGCGTGCGGCCAGCTCCAGTTCGTCGATCATCTCCACCACGGAGCGGATCGCGATCGGTTCGCCGCAGCCGGGACACAGCGCGTGTTCTCCCGGCAGGATCAGCCGGGGCGCGAAGTCGTCGACCACCTTGCCCGGACGAGTAGGCGGTTCGCTCGACGGGATGACCGGGAGCAATTGCGTCATGAGACGACCTCTTTCGCCACTGCGTCGAGAGCGGACCGGACCCGGATGGTCAGCAGTTCGACGTCCAGGTCCGGGGCGATGCCGAAGCCCGCTTCGTCGAAGCTGCTACGCCCGATGAAGTGCACGTCGGCACGGCCGGCGACCGCGAGGCGCACGTCGTCGACCATCTGGCCGGCATTCAGTTCGTAGACGAGCGCGGTGCCGGCGCGTTCGAGCACGGCTGCCATCTGGTCACTGGGGAACGGCCAGAGCGTGATCGGCCGGACCAGGCCGATCCGGACGCCGTCCTCGCGCAGGTTCCGCACGACTTGGCGCAGGTATCGGGCCGGGGTGCCGTACGCGACCAGCACCACCTCGGCGTCGTCGGTGCGGAACGACTCCATCATCGGTTCGATGCCCGTCCGCATGCGCTCGATCCGGTCGTCCATCTTCGCCAGCAGCTGGCCGTAGTTCAGCCGATCCGGGACGTCCAGCCGGTCGTTCGCGACGGTCGAGACGATCCGTGCGTGCCCGGTCCCTCCGGTCGCCCCGGTCAGCTTCCAGTCCTTGTCGGGGACCGGGCCGAAGTCGACCCGGTCGGTGTCCACCGACTCGAATACGTGGGCCAGGTAGTAGTCCCCGAGCACCAGCGCCGGGTTCCGCCAGGTGTCGGCCAGGTGGAACGCGAGCTGAACCAGGTTCGCTGCCTCGTTCACATCGGACGGGGCAAGCACGATGTGGCGGTAGTCGCCGTGCCCGCCGCCGCGGGTGGACTGGTAGTAGTCGCCCTGCCCGCGAGCCATGTTCAGCACCACGACCGGCAACCGTGCCTGGCACAACTCGGACAGCGACTCCTGCATCAGCGCGAGTCCCTGGCCCACCGAACCGGTTGCCGCCCTGGTGCCGGTTGCGGCTGCACCCCAAGTCATTCCGACCGCTTCGAGCTCACTTTCCGCGTTGATGCAGACCCCGCCGGCATCGGGGAGCAGCTTGCCCATGTGCTCCAGCACCTCGGTGAACGGCGTCATCGGATAGCCGGCGAAAAATCGGCATCCCGCATTCACCATCGCGCGTGCGATGGCCTCGGAACCTTCCAGCAGCTGGCGCGTCATGATCCGGTCACCTCTGCGAGCGAGACGGTCTCCGGCGTGTCGTAGCGCCAGACCTGGAAGACGAAGTCCGGACACACCTGCGCACACAGTCCGCACGCGATGCATCCCTGGTGCAGCCGCGGGTACAGATAGCCCTCTGCGTTGCGCTCCACCTCGGTCATGGTCAGCACCCGAGGCGGGCAGGCCTCGATGCATAGCTCACAGCCTTTACAGACCTCGACGTCGATCACCACCGTGCCGCGAACCTCGACGCTCTGCTGCCCCGACGTCGCCGGGCCCGCCATCAGACCGACACCTCCGATCGCTGCGGCCACGCGGGCATGGTGACGCCGGGAATCACGCCGAAGCCCGCTTCGAGGGCGCGGGCATTGGTCTGCGCATGCTGCGCACGGTACGGCGGCAGCACCTCCGCGGTGGCCGTCCGGAGCGCGTCCAGGCTGACCAGACCGGTGGCCGCGGCCAGCGCCCCCAGCGCCGCCATCGCGGCCGCCCGGGGCGCCCCGGCGTCGGAGGCGACCGTGGTCGCATGCACCCCGAGCACGCCCTCGCCCGGCGCTCCACGGAAGACATCTGCGTCGACGATCGCGAGCCCGCCCGGACGCAACCGGGAGCGCACGTCGTCCCAGTACATGTGGTGCAGGCCGATGGCATACCAGGCGCGACTCACCGTCGGCGGCGATCCGACCGCGTCATCACTGACCACCACCGTCGCGTCCGTCCGGCCGCCACGCATCGACCCACCATAGGTGCCGAACAGCATTGCCGACAGGCCGTCGTGCACGGCAGCCACCGCGAGGGTCTTGGCAGCCAGTTGGACGCCCTGGCCGCCGATGCCGGTCAGCAGAACCTCGCGGTCCATTCGCCACCTCCGCTCAGAACACCGTTTTGGCACAGTAGAACGTCAGTGGGTACAGCGTCAACGAGGCTCCCCTCGACCGCTTGCCTCCCTTGTCCGCTGCGTGCGGCTGTGCTAGAACCGCTCTCCACAGCGCGAATCAACGTTCTGTAGCGCTAGAACGTTGAATCTTCAGCGGAGGCCCCAGTGATGACACGTACGTCGCTCGCACGGTGGGCGGCCGGCTGCGCCGTCGCCCTGATCGCGGCGACGCTCGCCGCGTGCGGCAGCAGCGGGACGAGCAGCGCCGGCGGGACAGGAACCGGTGGTCAGACGAGTCCAGCCAGCAACCTGACGAAGTCGCCCGTCGTGATCGGCAACATCGGCGGTTACAGCGGCACCACCTTCGCCACCGAGTACAAGCGAACGCTCTTCGGCTTGCAGGCTTGGGTGCAGTGGACGAATGAGCACGGCGGCCTGGCCGGTCACCCGGTCAAGCTGGTGAGCTACGACGACCAGAACGACCCGGCGAAGTCGTTGCAGTTCGTCAAGAGGATGGTCGAGAACGACCATGTCGTCGCAATCCTGGCGCCGGTGGCGCAGGGGACGGACAACGCCTGGGCGAACTATGTCAAGGAGAAGAAGGTCCCGGTCATCGGCGGGGTCTCGCTGGACGGCAACTGGCTGGACAATCCGTACATGCTGGCCACGAACGTGACGATCATGGGCTATCTGACCTCGCAGATCGGTGCCGCGAAGACGCTCGGCAACAAGGTCGGTGAGCTGGTGTGCGTGGAGCAGGCCGCCTGCAAGGAGGGCATCAGCACCTTCGAAGGAATCGTCAAGAAGCTGGGGCTCGGCTGGGCCGGCGCACAGGCGGTCGCGGGCAATGCGACCAACTACATCGCCCAGTGCGCTGCCATGAAGGACGCACACGCCGACGTCATCGTGCCGGAGACGAGCGCGACGACCATGGTCAGCGTCGTGAAGTCCTGCTCCGAGCAGGGCTACCACCCCGCGATCGTCGTGCCCGCAGGCAACATCGATCAGAGTGTCGTATCCGACCCGGCCTTCGAGGGCGCGCTCGGCGTCAACGTCTCGCCCTTGTGGTTCGGCGACTCACCGCTGACCAAGGATTGGAAGCAGGCCTATGCCGCGGCCTTCCCGGACGACACCGCGGGCGGTCACTCGACCCTCGGCTGGCAGGCGGGCGTGGTGTTCGGCAAGGCGCTGCAGAACGCACCGGACGTGGTCACCTCCGACACCGTCATGCAGGGCCTCTATGCCCAGCCGGCCGGCAGCGACTACGGCGGCTGGACACCTCCGCTCACCTTCACGCCGGGCAAGGCCACCGACGTCAAGCCCTGCATGTGGTACGTCCAGATCAAGGCCGGCAAGCTCGTCGCACCCCGGGGCGACAAGTACGTCTGCGTCTCCTGACGCAAGCCCACCGGGCCGTCAGCTGCGGTAACTCGGGTCGGTGCGATCGAGGGTGCGGCGGACGGCAGGCCAACCGAACCTGCCGATGAACTCCATCGCGCCGGGCACGAAGGTCTTGGCGACGGCGTCGGGGTCCACCGGCGTCAACACGGACCGGGTGCCTAGCGCGCGCACCTGCACGGTGCAGGCGCGCTCCAGCGCGTAGATCCGGGCGAACGCGGTCGGGACGCAGTCCCCCACCGCCAGCGTGCCGTGGTTCCGCAACAGCATGAGATTGCGCTTGCCCAAGTGCTGTTGCAGGTGCTCCCGCTCGGCCAGGTCCAGTGCTGGCCCCTCGAAATCGTGATAGGCCACATCGGCAGCAACCGTCATGGCCGTCTGAGTGAGCGGGAGCACCCCCTCGGCGCTGGTCGACACCGCCATGCCGTCGAGCGTGTGCAGGTGGACAACCGCGTTGACATCAGCCCGCACCTGGTACACGGCGCTGTGGATGGTGAAGCCCGCGGGGTTCACCTGACCACGGCCCACCTCCAACACGTCGCCGGCCAGGTTCACCTTGACCAGGCTGGACGCGGTGATCTCGTCGAACAGGAGCCCGAAGGGGTTGATCAGGAAGCCGTCGTCCTCGTCCGGTACCCGTGCCGAGATGTGCGCGGAGATGAAATCGTCCCAGCCGTAACGGGCCACCATGCGGTAGCAGGCGGCGAGATCCACCCGCGCGTTCCACTCCGCTGCGCTCCCGGTGAAGCCGGACGGCGCCGGCACCGGCGGGATCTCGTCCGGGGCCATCGCAAAGAGGTGCTCGGTCGCCAGATCGACCTCTGGCTGCTGTGTCACGGTTGTCATCAAGGCTTCCTTACCGGGTCAGGAGATCAGGGCCACCTGCACGTCGCGTTCTCCCGTATAGGAGTTGCGGCCGTGCGCGGTATAGACGTTGTCCACCATGAGCACGTCTCCGTGTTGCCAGGGCGGATAGATCGTGATCTGGCGGAGCAGCTCAAGCGCTACCCGGCTGTCGTCCAGATCGATCGGCGTGCCATCGCCGTACTCGACGTAGTACGGCGGCGGCGGCCCGCCGTTGCGGTACTGCGCACAGCACGACCGCCACCACTGCTCGCCGAGCAGGTCCAGGAACGCGTACTGGCTCTGGACCACGTTGAAGGAGACACGCCCGCCGTCGCGCGGGTGCGTAACGATCCCGGGCGCCGTGTAGTAGGTCGTGACGCTGCCGTCGTCCTCCCACGAGCACGCGAGCCCCAGCGCCGCGCACTCCCGCTCGACCACCGCCGGATCGGTGGTCGAGAAGGCCTCCTGCCAGGCCATGTGGATGAACTCGATTCGTTCGGACGCGTCGCGCGGGATAGGACGGTGCAGCGAGCGGAAGTTCCGCAGATACCGGATGCCGGACTGTTCGACGTGACGGACGAACGGCTCGGGAAGCATGGCGGTGTAGCGCCTCATGTCCCCCAGCAGGGTCTCACCGCCGGTCTGCGCCGCAGCACGACAGTAGAAGAAGATCTTGCTGGGATAGGTCGGGAGATAGGCCATCTCCTGGTGCAGCCCGAGAAGCACCTCGGGGGCGGCCTTCGTGGCCTCGAACACCTTCGTGGTGTCGGCGATGCGCGAACGGGCGGTCGAGCCGCCGGTGTATCCCTGTTCGAGGGCGGGATACATGCCGACCAACAGCTCGAAGGCGCGACTGTCCCGGACGCCGAAGTCACGCCAGCGGATCGCGCCGAAGCGGGTAAGCAGATCGTCGACCGAGTCGCGACGTCGATCGAGCCAGCCGACGAACTCGTCGATGTCGCCGAATGCAGCCGAGCCCGCCGGCTCGACGTGCAGCAGTGGCCCACCGGGAAAGGGAACGCTGCAACGGACCCGGTTGCCGAGCGCGCGCACCGCGGTGCCGATGTCGTCGGTCTGTGCTGCCAGCACGATCGCCTCCTGTGGTCGGACCCCGCACCGCGCCGCCGGCGCGACCTCGCCCTGCCAGGATGCGTACGAAGATAAGAACAGTCCAATACTTGTTTCGTCGCTTTCCATAACATGATGGATATGAGAGTCGCCGATGAACCTCGACCACGTCCGGCAGTTCGTCGCGGTCGGTGACGAACTGCATTTCGGCCGTGCCGCCCAGACGCTCGGTATCGCCCAGCCGGCCCTGAGCCGCACCATCAAGCGCCTCGAGGCGCAGCTCGGCGTCACGCTCTTCGACCGGTCCGGCCGGCACGTCACCCTCACCCCGGCCGGTCGCGCCTACCTCGATGAATCCCGGCGCCTGCTCGATCAGGCAGCCCTCACCGAACAGCGCGCACGGCGAGCGGCCATGGACAACCCGCCGATACGCATCGGGTTCTTCGCATCGGCGATGTTCGAACTGCTGCCCGACGCCATCCGCCAGTTCCACCGGGTGGAACCCGACACCGCCGTCGAACTCGACGAAGGAACACCGGCCGAGCAGCTGACAGCGCTGCGCGAGGGGCGGCTGGATCTTGCGGTGGTGCAAGAGCTAGCCCCGCCGCTGGACGACCTGCACCTCCGGCCGGTCCTGCACAGCCGATTCTTCGCCGCGCTCCCGGCGCACTGGTCGCTCGCTCGCCGCGCGAGTGTTCGGCTGGCCGAACTGTCCGACGTCCCGTTCGTGGACACCGCCGCCATGTACAGCCCGGTCCTGCACGAGCACCTGGTGACGGCTTGTCACCTGGCCGGCTTCGAACCGAAGTTCGGCCCGAAGGCGTCCTCCCTGATGACGACGCTCGGCCTCGTCGCCAGCGGGATGGGCCTGTCCTTCACGCACGCGCTGGTCAGATCGGTGGGTATCAAGGGCGTCGCCTTCGTGCCGATCTGCGATCCGCCCGACTTCCTGGCCGTCACGGTGTCGCTGGCACGGCTACGACGGCCGCCGTCTGCCGCGCTGCGCTCCTTGGAGACCCAACTCGAAACCGTCGCCCGGCGCTTCGACGAACGCAGCTGAGTACGACCTCAGCTCGCGGCCGGACCGGCGCGGGCGCTCCGCGAGTGCAGTACCGCCGGCAGCAACAGCACCGGAATCACCGTGATGCGGAGCAGGTCCTTGGGATACAGCAGGTCCAGTGGACCGAGCGTGAACATCAGTGACGCGGTGGCCAGGAAAATGCCGTCCAGCACGGTGCGCACTCGCAGCGCCAGCACGATCCCGAGCGCCAATGCCGCGAAGAGCACCAGCAGCACCGGGATGGTCGCCGCCCCGAGCTGGGCG
>DASZVT010000163.1:0-14509 GCA_035546915.1 Mycobacteriales bacterium
CATGAGCGTCGCCCCAGCAACCCCCAAGTCGCACACCCCACGAAAGGGACAGCTTCGTGCGACATGAGCGTCGCCCCAGCAACCCCCAAGTCGCACACCCCACGAAAGGGACACCTCAGGAAAGGCACAGCCCCCGAGACGACCGGGTGCAGGTACGCGGAGCAGCCGGATGCGGGTACGCGAAGCAGCCGGGCGCGGGTACGCGGAGCAACCGTGCCCGTCGGTTACGGCAAACTGGGCGGCGTGCCCAATCGTCCGCTCCCGCCCGGCGACACGTTCTTCACCCCGAACGCAGGCCCGACCCGACGCGCCGTCGAACGCAAGCTCGCGATCCCGCTGCTGTGGTTGCACGGCCAGTCACGGTTGCTGGTGGGCGTGCTGCCGCTGGTGCTGGTGATCGCGGTGGCGGTGATCACCGGCCCGCTGGTGCTGATCCCGGGAATCCCGCTGATCGCCTTCGTCGGCGCGATCCACTACCTGGCCTGGCCGGCCATCAGCCCGGGGGCACGGACGATCCGGATGCTGGTACTCCTGCTGATCGTCGCACTGGTGGCGACCGAAGTGGGTCGCTGAGCGATCAGGGCTGTACGCCGCCATACCGGCGATCACGCCGGGCATATTCCTCGATCGCCGCCCACAGGTGGCGCCGGTCGAAGTCCGGGAACAGTGTCTCGACGAAGGCAAGCTCCGCGTAGGCGCTCTGCCACAGCAGGAAGTTCGACGTCCGTTGCTCACCCGACGTGCGCACGAACAGGTCCACGTCGGGCATGTCCGGTTCGTCGAGGTAGCGGGCGATGGTCCGCTCGGTGACCCGTTCCGGCGCGAGCCGGCCGGACCGGACGTCCGCCGCGAGCCGCCGGACCGCGTCGGCGATCTCCGCCCGCCCCCCGTAGTTGACGCACATGACCAGGGTCAGCACGTCGTTGCCGGCGGTGAGCTCCTCCGCCTCCTCCAGCTCGCGGATCACGCTGCGCCAGAGCCGCGGCCGGCGACCGGCCCAGCGCACCCGCACCCCGAGCGCGTGCATCTCGTCCCGTCGCCGCCGCAACACGTCGCGGTTGAAGCCCATCAGGAAGCGGACCTCGTCCGGGGATCGGCGCCAGTTCTCGGTGGAGAACGCATACGCGCTGATCCACTTCACCCCGACCTGGATGCCACCCTTCACGACGTCCAGCAGCGCCGCCTCGCCGGCTTCGTGGCCACGGGTACGCGGCCAGCCGCGCTGTTGCGCCCAGCGTCCGTTGCCGTCCATGACCAGCGCGACGTGCCGCGGCACCAATTCCGGGGGCCGCCGCGGCGGAGTCGCGCCGGACGGGTGCGGCTCCGGAGCACGTGGGCTCATCGGCGTTCGACCAGCGGCAGCGAGCGCAGCCCACGTTCCAGGTGCCACTGCAGCGACGCCGCGACCAGCCCACTGGCGGCGCTGCGCTCCCCGGACGTGCTCGTCAGTGCGAGCGGCCAGTCCGCCTCCTGCAACGCCCGCAGCAGCGCGATCACCGCAGGCGCCGGGCTGGCCGCCCCGGCGGGGCGACACGTCGCGCAGACGCTTCCCCCGGCCGGGACCGAGAACGCCATGTGCGGCCCGGTCGCGCCGCACCGGGCGCACTCGGCCAGCGCCAGCGCGTACCCGGACAGCGCCAGCGCCCGGAGCAGGAACGCGTCCAACAGCAACACCGGTGGCCGCGCGGGCTGGTCCTCATCCCCGCCGCCGGCCAGCGCCCGCAGCGCCGACACCAGCAGCAGGTAGAGCCGCAACGCCGGCTCCCGTTCCTCGGCGGTCAGGCGCTCCGCTGCCTCCAGCATCGCGGTGCCGGTGGTGTACCGGGCATAGTCACCCGCCAGCGGTGCCCCGAAGGCATCCAGCGACACCGCCTCGGTGACCACGTCGAGCGAGCGGCCCTCAGCCAACTGCATCGCGACGTGACTGAATGGCTCGAGCCGTGCCCCGAACTTCGACCTGGTCCGGCGGACGCCCTTGGCGACGGCCCGGATCCGGCCGCTGCGCCGGGTCAGCACGGTGACGATCCGGTCCGCCTCGCCCAGCTTCTGGACGCGCAGCACGACCCCCTCGTCCCGATACAGCGCCATCCGCTGATCGTCGCATTTCCCGGTGGCAGAACCTGAGAGTCCGGGCGTGTCGGCTGCCGGCACTGGCAGGATCGGTCAAGGTAGATGCCGGAACGGACGATGTTGGCCCCAGCGCTTGCTCGCAGCGCCGCCCCCAGCCCCTCGCTCTGGAGTGATCGTGTCATTGCGTACGCCGCGCCACTGCAAGTCGCTGCTCGTCGCCCTCGTCGGCGCCGCCGGGATCGCCGTCGGGGGGCTCCCGGCGCTGGCCACCGCGGCGTCGGCGGCTGCCGTCTCAGGCTCCAGCGCCCCGACGCCTGTGACGACCAGCGTGCCGTTCGCACACCGCACGGTGGCGCCGACCGCCGATGCCGGCGGCCCGGCTGCGGCCCCCGTTGTCGCGCCGGACACCATCGAGCAGGTGCAGCTCGCCGTCACCCCGCGCGATCGGGCCGGTCTACGGCGCCTCGCGGCCACCGCCTCTACCCTGAGCGAGGCTGCGCGGGCGGCCCGACTCAACCAGGTGATGCCCGGGACCGCGCGGGTCGACGAAGTGGCCGACCGGGCGGAGGCACTTGGCCTGCAGGTCGTGTCGACCACGCCGACCGTGGTCACCGCGAGCGGCCCCGCCGAGCTGGTCCGCTCGCTGTTCGGCAGCGCGCGAGCGAAGAACCCGAAGTCTCCGACCGCACAATCGCTACCGGACTTGCCGCCGTCGCTACTAGGCCTGGTCACCGTCGCGGCCGGCGGCGACGAGACCCGGCCCGCCCGCTACCCGCTCAACAGCGCGAACGGCTCGCTGAGCCAATCCGACCTACGCTCCGTCTACCACCTGGACAGCACCGGCACCGCTGTCCCGAGCGCCAGCTCGCCGACGATCGCAACCATCCAGTTCTCCAACTGGCACCCTTCAGACCTGACCGGATACGTCAGCCGGGCCAACGTCTACGGCGGCACCGCGTACGACCCGGTGGCGAGCGGCGGCTACAGCTCGATCAAGGTCGGTACCGGGCCGGTGACCAGCTCCGGTGCGGCCGATTACTCCGGTCAGCTGGAGGTCGCTCTCGACCAGGAAGCACTCGCGACCGTCGCGCCGGACCTGCGGCAGGCCGCGTACTTCGCGCCCAACACGGCACTCGGCCAGGCACAGGCGCTATCCAAGATCACCGCAGATGCCGCCTCGCGGCACACCCTGGTGGTCTCCACCTCATGGGGGAACTGCGAGCAGGCCTCCTACCCGGACTTCTTCGCCGGTCGCACCGACCCGACATTGGCCGCGGACGAGGACGCGATGTCCTACGCGCTGGCCAGTGGGCTGACGATCTTCGCGTCCAGCGGTGACCACGGCAGCTTCGACTGCGTGGACGCCAACGGCAACACGATCGCGGCGAACGCGGTCGATGCACCCGCGTCACTTCCGTACGTGATCGGCGTCGGCGGCACCACCACCCACGTCAGCGGGAGCAGCGTGTCACTGTCCGGCTGGGACGGCAGCGGCGGTGGTTACAGCGCGATCTACTGCGCGACCGCCGAGCAGGCGCCGGCGTTGCCGTCCGCGGCGAGCGCGCCGGACTGCTCCAGCACCACGAGCAAGGCACGCGGCGTCCCGGACATCGCCGCGAACGGTGACCCGGACACCGGACTGCCGGTCTACTCCCCCGGCGGCTGTTCCGGTACCTGCATCGCGGGCGGCACCTCGCTCGCGGCCCCCCTCGCCGCCGGTGGTTTCGCAGCTACCCTCGCGGCCCGCGAGTACACCGTCGCCGGGGTCGGCTACATCGCCGGCTGGCTCTACGGCAGCGGCGCGAGCGGGTTGCTGGACGTGACCAGCGGCAGCAACGGCGGCTACGTGGCCCAGTCCGGCTGGGACGCCGTAACGGGCCTGGGCAGCCCACGCTGGGCTGAGCTCGGCGCAATCGGCCTGATGAAGGTCGGCACCGGACCGGTCAGCCCGCCCAGCAGCACCATCCCGATGAGCGTGACAGTGCCGACCGGCAATGCGCTGAGCAAGTGGAAGGCCGCAGGCCACGCGTTGTCGACCGCGGACTGTGCCAGCGCATCCGGCGGCGCCCCGCCGTCTTCGGTCGCACTCGACGCCGGAAGTTCGGTGGTCGGCGTGGTCGCCGTCGACGCCGAGGGCAACTGCCACATCGTCAACCACCGCGCACTGTTCACCGACGTGCCGGTCAGCAGCACCTTCGCCACCCAGATCTACGGTTTGGCGCAGCGCGGCGTGATCGACGGGTACTCGGACGGGTCCTTCCGGCCCGGTATCGCGGTCAGCCGGCAGGCGTTCGCCGCGTTCCTCGCCCGGTCGCTGAACCTGACCGCGACGGCCGGCACCTGTACCTCCGCCCGGCCCAGCCGGTTCACCGACGTGCCCAACACCAACCCGTTCTGCGTGCAGATCAACACGCTGGCCGGAATGGGCATCATCGACGGCTACGCCGATGGCGGCTTCCACCCGGCCGCCACGATCACCCGGCAAGCTACCGCCGCCTTCCTGGACCGGACCTACGCGCAGGCACACGGAACCAGCCCCACCGCCTGCACCCAGCCGATCCCGTTCCACGATGTCGCCGCCTCGAACCCGTTCTGCGGCGACATCGAGTTCCTGGTGGCACACGACATCACCACCGGTTACGCGGACGGCGGCTTCCACCCGGCGGCCACCGTCACCCGGCAGGCGACCGCCGCGTTCCTCTACCGCTACCTGGCGCTGTAACCGGGTGAAGGGTCGGTCACGAAGGGTCAGCTGTCTTCGAATACCGCAGCACGTCGATCGCGCGCTGCGGCCACTGCCTCGCGTTGGTTGGGACTTCCCACATTGCGCCGCATCTCCTCGCGCTCGGCGAGTAGCCCGTCTTGAAACGAGCCTGTAGAAGCTAACCGGATGAGACGCGTCGCGCTCCGCATCGCGTCCGGACTCCGCGAAGAGATGCGACGCGCCAGTTCCATCGCGGCGTCGAGGGCATCGGGGGCGAGCTGGGTCGCGAGTCCGATCCGGACGGCTTCCTCCGCACCGATCAGCTTGCCGGTCAGACACATCTCGAGCGCGACATCGGGACCGACGAGCCGAGGCAGCAACTGTGTACCGGCGGAGTCGGGCGCGAGGCCCCAGTTCGACTCCAACGCTCCGAGCTTCGCATCCGGACTCACGATTCTTATATCCGCGCCGAGTGCGATCTGAAGGCCGATCCCTACAGCGGCCCCGTGCACCGCAGCAATCACGGGGACCGGAATCGTCTGCCAGATGAGCACCGCTCGTTGTCCTCGCCCCAACGTCAGTCCATCGACGTCGCCGAGCGCGGCGGCCCGCTCATCGGCGTCCGCTGGTCGCCAGCCACCATCGCTTCCCCCCGACCGCATGGAGTCGAAGACCGCCATGTCCAGGCCCGCGCAGAAACCCTTGCCTGACCCTGAGACGACCACTGCCCGCAGGCCGGAGCGACTCCGCAGTTCCGCGGCGACGCGGATGAGTTCGAATTGCATCTCGTCGTTCACGGCATTTCGCACGTCCGGACGATGAAGTACCACGTGCGCGATTCCGTCCGAGACAGAAAGCAATACGGGCGACGTCGCCAACGCCCCTCCAGGTGTGGCTGCTGAGGTAGGAACCAACCGCAGTATGCCGCAGCCTCGGCACCCGACTGCGAGCTCGTGCTGGCGCAGGCCGGGCTACCGGGATGCCGGGGCTAGAAACCCAACCGCCGCAGCTGTTTCGGATCACGCTGCCAGTCCTTGGCAACCCGCACGTGCAGGTCGAGGAAGATCGGCACACCGAGCAGGGCCTCGAGCTGCTGCCGGGCTTGGGTGCCGACCGCACGCAACCGGCGGCCGCCGGTGCCGATGACGATCGCCTTCTGCGACGGGCGCTCGACATAGATCTCGGCGCGAACGTCCAGCAGCCCGCGGGGATGATCGGGACGCGGCTGCATCTCCTCCACCACAACAGCCAGCGAGTGCGGCAGTTCTTCCCGCACCCCGCTCAGCGCCGCCTCCCGGATCAGCTCCGCGGCCATCACCAGTTCGGGTTCGTCGGTCATCTGCCCACCGGGGTAGAGCTGCGGCCCCTCGGGGAGCCGGGCCACCAGCAGGTCCGCGAGCAGGTCCACCTGGTCGTCGGCGACCGCGCTGACCGGTACCACCTCGGCGAAATCCGCCAGCGCGCTGGCCGCCAGGAGCTGCGCGCCGATCTGGTCCGGCGCGGCCTTGTCGGTCTTGGTCACCACGGCGAACAACGTCTTGCCGGTCAGGGTGGCGAGCCGCTCGGCGATGAAACGATCTCCGGGGCCCACCTTCTCGTCCGCCGGGACACACATCGCGACCACGTCGACCTCAGCCAGGGTCCGCATCACGACGTCGTTCAGCCGCATCCCGAGCAACGTGCGGGGGCGGTGCAGGCCGGGGGTGTCGACCAGCACCAGTTGCGCGTCCGGGCGGTGCACGATGCCGCGTATCGCATGCCGGGTCGTCTGCGGCCGGTCACTGGTGATGGCCACCTTCGAGCCCACCAGCGCGTTGGTGAGGGTCGACTTGCCGGCGTTGGGACGGCCGACGAAACAGGCGAAGCCGCTGCGGTGGGTCAACGCGGCGGCCCTGGATCGGTGCCGCCCGCGGCGCCCGCGGACCTGCCGTCGAGCACGGTGACGACGATGCCGTTGGTGTCGGCGAGCAGTACCGGCACCCCGGGCGCCAACTCGGCCAGCAGCAGCCGATCCCGCGGCGTGACCGCGACCGGGTCCGGCGCCGCCAGCAGCACCAGCGCCTCGAAACCGCGCGCTCCACTGGAGTACGCGGCACTCAGCGCACCGGCCAGCGCGCTGACGGTGCAGGCCGGGTCGGAGTGCTCGACGGTCGCGGCGGCGTACGTCCGCCCGTCGCGGTCGCGGACCGCGGCTCCTTGCGCGGGGCCGCCGTGCGGCGTGTGCGCGCGCTGACGAGCCACCCGGGCGAGGCGCACGATCTTGGCATCCTCCGGATCCAGGTCATCCGTCGGTACCGGAAACTGCTGATATCTCACCCGTTCTCCTTCACCCGCGGCTGATCGACGTCCGGTGCGCGGCCGGCGGCGGCCGGCGCTGTGCCTGCGGTCGTTCCGTTGACGTCGGGGCGGTCGAGCGGTGGCTGCGTCGACAACACCGTGACCAGCAGGCTGCCGATCCGGTTCCGGCGACCCTTGGCCTCCTCGGCTTCCAGCCGGATCCCGTCCACGTCGACACTGGCGCCAGGAATGGGGACCCGGCCTTGCGCCTGCGCCATCAACCCCACCACCGTCTCGACGTCGTCCTGCTCGAGGTCTCTGCCGACCAGCTCGGACAACTCGTCCACCGGCAACCGGGCACTGACCCGCCACCGGTGCGGCCCGAGCGCGACCACCGGATCCGCCTCCCGGTCCGACTCGTCGGTGATCTCCCCGACGATCTCCTCCAGGATGTCCTCGATCGTGACCAGGCCTGCGGTACCGCCGTACTCGTCGAGCACCACCGCCATGTGGATCCGGCCGACCTGCATCTCTCGTAGCAGCTCGTCCACCGGCTTGCTGTCCGGGACGAACGACGCGGGCCGCATCACGTCCTCGACATGACCGGTGGAGCGGTTCCCGATGCTGCGCCGAGCGAGATCTTTGAGGAAGACGATGCCGACCACGTCGTCGGCGCTTTCCCCGATCACGGGGATGCGGGAAAACCCGCTGCGCAGCGCCAGGTTCAGCCCCTGCCGGACCGTGCGGCCGTGCTCGACGAACACGATGTCCGGACGCGGCACCATCACCTCGCGCACGATCGTGTCACCCAGGTCGAGCGCGGAGTCGATCAACTGGCGCTCGCGGGCGTCGACCTCGCCCCGTTGTTCGGCCAGCTCCACCAAGGCCCGTAGCTCCGCCTCGGTCGCGAACGGTCCCTCCCGGTAGCCGCGTCCCGGGGTGACCGCGTTGCCCAGCACGATGAGCAATCGCGGCAGCGGCCCGAACACCGCGGTGAGGCCGGCGATCCAGGGCGCCGCGACCAGCGCGATCCGCCGGGCGTGCTGCTGGCCGAGGGTGCGCGCGACCACCCCGATCAGGACGTACGAGACCAGCGCCATGATCGCCACTGCGATCCCCAGGCTGGCGTAGCCCTCGCCGCTGGAGCGCGCCACGACGATGGTGGCCGCGACCACGCCGACCACCTCGGTCGCGGTCCGCAGCAGCAGCAACAGATTCAGCGGCCGGGCGCGGACCGCGACGAGCGCCGCGAGCCGGTCACCGCCACGCTCGCCACCGTCCCGCAGCGACTCCGCGAGCGGCGTACTGATCCGTGCCAGCGCTGCCTCCAGGCAGCCGAACACCGCAGCGAGGACCACCGCGATCACCGCGATGACCGACAGCACTACGTCACCACCCACGCGGTGTCCCCTCGGTCACGGACGCCGGCCGGCCAGGTCGGTTTCCCACGCGGCGACCAGAGTGTCCTGACGGCGGAACATCTCCTGTTCGGCGTCCGGCTCGGCATGGTCGTAACCGAGCAGGTGCAGCAAGCCGTGGATGGCCAGCACCCGCAGTTCGTGCGCGAAGGTGTGGCCGCGTTCAGCCGCCTGGCTGACGGCGACCGCCGGGCACACCACCACGTCACCCAGCAGCGCCGGGCCGGGCGCCTTCGGGTTGGCTTCCCACGATCCGTGCTCGGTGAGCTCGTCCATCGGGAACGCCAGCACGTCGGTGGGCCCGGGCTCCCCCATCCACTGCACATGCAGATCGGTCATCGCCTGGACGTCGACCGCGAGCAGGCTGACGTCCGCCTGCGGGTTGATGCCCCACTGCTCGAACGCGAACCGGAGGATGCCCACCAGGTCCTGCTCGTCCAGCGCTACACCGGACTCGTTCGCCACGAAGACGCTCATCGGTGGCTACGGGCCCCCCGCGGCCCGGAGGCCCCCGGCTGCTGCTCGTCCCAGCGGGTGTAGGCGTCGACGATCTCGGCGACCAGCCGGTGCCGCACCACGTCCGTCGAGGTCAGCATGGCGAAGTGCACATCCGGGATCCCGTCGAGGATCTCCCGGACGACCCGCAACCCACTGCGGGTCCCGGTCGGCAGGTCGACCTGGGTCACGTCACCGGTGACCACCACCTTCGAGCCGAAGCCGAGTCGGGTCAGGAACATCTTCATCTGTTCGGGTGAGGTGTTCTGTGCCTCGTCCAGGATGATGAACGCGTCGTTGAGGGTCCGGCCACGCATGTAGGCCAGCGGCGCGACCTCGATGGTGCCGGTCTGCATCAGCCGGGGCACCGCATCGGGGTCGAGCATGTCGTGCAGTGCGTCGTACAGCGGGCGCAGGTACGGATCGATCTTCTCGTAGAGGGTGCCGGGCAGGTAACCAAGCCGCTCGCCTGCCTCCACCGCGGGCCGAGTCAGGATGATCCGGTTGACCTGCTTGGACTGCAGCGCCTGCACCGCCTTGGCCATGGCGAGATAGGTCTTGCCGGTGCCGGCCGGGCCGATGCCGAAGGTGATCGTGTTGGCGTCGATCGCGTCCACGTACCGCTTCTGGTTCAGCGTCTTAGGCCGGACCGTGCGGCCGCGGCTCGAAACGATGTTGAGGGTGAGCACCTCGGCGGGCCGCTCGCCGGGAGCCGGCTGCCCACCGCGCAGCATGACCAGGGTGCGCCGGACCTGTTCCGGACCGAGGTGCTGGCCACGCTCGAGCAGCGCGATCATCTCGCTGATCAGGCGCTGCGCCAGCGGCCCGTCCGCGCCCCCGATGCGGATCTCGTTGCCCCGTACCAGGATGTCCGCCGCGGGCAATTCCTGCTCGACCGTACGCAGCAGACTGTCGCGATCACCGAGCAGGGCGACCATGTCGATGCCGGACGGCACCACGATCGTGACCGCCGGGGTGGTGGGTTCGCTCAGGGTCGCCCTTCCTCGGGTCGTCGGATCGTCCGGCACGCCTCCGTGGCTGCTCAGTCTAGGCGCCCACGGGCTCACGACCAGCGTGCCGTACCCGCCAGCAGGATCGTGGCCGCGACCGCGCCAGCCGTCGAGGTGCGCAGCACCCCGGGGCCGAGCCGGTATGCGTTCCCGCCGAAGTCAGCCAGTTCGTCGGCCGCAAGACCGCCCTCCGGACCGACCACGATCACGACCTCCCCGGCCGCCGGGACCGGCGCGCTGGTCAGCGGGGTGCCCGCCGACTCGTGCAGCACCACCGGCATCGCCGCCGTGGCCAGCCGGCGCTTCACGTCCGCTGTGGAGGCGGGCTCGGCGACGACCGGCCAGCGGTGCCGGCGGGACTGCTTCGCCGCCGCCGCTGCGGTACTGCGCCAGCGGGTAAGCGCCTTCGCGCCGCGAGCACCTTCCCACCGCGCTACGCAGTGCCGGGCCCGCCAGGGCACGATCTCGTCCACCCCGACTTCGGTGGCCAGTTCCACCGCAAGCTCCCCCCGGTCCCCCTTCGCGAGCGCCTGTACCAACACCAGCCAGGGAACTGGCACCGGTTCCCGGTGCACCGCAGCGACCTCAAGATCCAGCCAGCCGCCTCCCGCACCGCGGACCGTTGCCCGCGCGCACCCGCCGGCCCCGTCGGTGAGCTCGACCTCTTCGCCCGGGCGCAGCCGGAGTACGGTCGCCGCATGCCGGCCCTCGGGGCCGGCCAGTACGAACGCACCGGCAGCCGGCAGCGGATCCGTGTGGAAGACGGGCCGGCTCAGCGCGACCGTCCGCGCAGCCGCGAGAACAGCCCGCCATGCCCGTCGTCCTGTCCGACCACGGTGAGGCTGTCCTCGTCGTCCCGCAGCGCGGCAAGTTGTCGGAGCAGCGCCTCCTGCTCCCCGTCGAGCTTGGTGGGGGTCACGACGGTGACGTGTACGTGCAGGTGGCCGCGGCCGTCGGAGCGCAGCCGCGGCACGCCCCGGGCGCGCAGCGTGAGCACGGTGCCGCTCTGCGTGCCGGGCCGGACGTCGAGCGTTTCCTCCCCGTCCAGGGTCTGCAGCGGCAACGACCCGCCGAGCGCGGCCGTCGTCATCGGGATGCTCACCTCGCAGTGCAGGTCAGCGCCGTCGCGAGTGAACACCGGATGCGGCCGTTCGCTGATCTCGACGTACAGATCCCCGGGCGGGCCGCCGCCGGGTCCGACTTCGCCCTCCCCGGAGAGCCGGATCCGCATGCCGTCCTCGACCCCGGCCGGCACCTTCACCGACAGGGTGCGGCGCGCCCGGACCCGTCCGTCACCGCCGCAGGTCGGGCACGGCTGCGGGATCACCACGCCGGTCGCGCCGCAGGTGTGGCACGGTCGCGCCGTCATCACTTGGCCGATGAAGGTACGGCTCACGCTCTGCACCTCGCCACGGCCGCCGCAGGTGCTGCAGGTCACTGGCGTCGTGCCCGGCGCGCAACCGTCGCCGTGGCAGGTGTCGCAGCGGACCGCCGAGTCGATCGGGATATCGCGGGTGGTGCCGAACGCGGTATCGGCAAGGTCGAGTTCGACGCGCAGCAGGGCATCCTTGCCGGGCCGAACCCGCGGCTGCGGCCCGCGACCGGCGCCGGTGCCGCCGCCGAAGAACGCGTCCATGATGTCGCCGAGCCCGCCGAACCCGAACCCCTGGCCGGCCGCGCCGGCACTGGCACCGGGCCCGCGCGGGTCGGCACCCAGGTCGAACATCTGCCGCTTCTGCGGATCCGAGAGCACCTCGTACGCGGCGCCGATTTCCTTGAACTTCTCCGCCGCGGCGGCGTCGCCGGGGTTGCGGTCCGGGTGGTGCTGCATCGCCAGCTTGCGGTACGCCCGCTTGATCTCCTCGCTGGTCGCGTCTCGGGAGACACCCAGCACGGCGTAGTAGTCAGTCACGAGGCGACCTCGAAGCGAGGACACGAGCCGCAGGCGAGGCCCGCAGCGGAGAGGGAGCCGGGATACCAGTCACGAGGCGACCTCGAAGCGAGGACACGAGCCGCAGGCGAGGCCCGCAGCGGAGAGGGAGCCGGGGTACCAGTCACGAGGGTCCGTTCACGTCGAGGGTCCGGCCAACATAGCGGGCCACCGCACGGACCGCGGTCATGGTCCCGGGGTAGTCCATCCGGGTCGGGCCCAGCACGCCGAGGCTGGCCAGCGCTGTATCTCCGCTGCCGTATCCGATGCTGACCACGGAGGTGGAGTGCAGTTGCTCGAGCTCGTTCTCCTGCCCTATCCGCACCACCATCGTGGACGGGTCGTGTGCCTCGCCGAGCAGCTTGAGCAACACGACCTGCTCCTCCAGCGCTTCGAGCACCGGGCGCAGCGTCCCGGGGAAGTCGAGCGCCGCGGCCCGGGTGAGGTTTGCGGTGCCGGCGAGCATGACCCGCTCCTCCCGCTTGTCCACCAGCGCCTCGAGGGCAACCGCGATGACGTTGACCAGCGACGGCCGCAATTCCGGCCGGACCTGGTCCGGTAGGTCGCTCAGCAGCGTAGGGACGTCGGTGAGCATCGCACCGTCGAGTACCGCGTTGAACACGTCCCGCAGCTCGCCGACCTCGTCCGCCGTATGAGCCGTCCCGACGTCCACCAGTCGCTGCTCCACCCGTCCGGTGTCGGTAATGAACACCAGCAGCAACCGGCTCCCCTGCAACGCGACCAGTTCCACGTGCCGGACCGCGGAACGTTCCAGGCTCGGGTACTGCACCACCGCCACATGACGGGTGAGTTGGGCGAGCAACCGGACACTGCGCCGCACCACGTCGTCGAGGTCGACCGCTCCTTCCAGGAACGTCTGGATGGCACGCCGTTCCGCCCCGGACAGCGGCTTGACCGCGCTGATCCGGTCCACGAACAGCCGGTAACCGAGGTCAGTCGGCACTCGCCCGGCACTGGTGTGCGGCTGGGTGATGTAGCCCTCCTCCTCGAGCGAGGCCATGTCGTTACGCACCGTCGCAGGGCTGACGCCGAGGTTGTGACGTTCGGCGAGGCTCTTCGAACCCACCGGCTCCTGGGTGGCGACGAAGTCCTCGATGATGGCGCGTAGGACGTCGAGCTTGCGATCGTCCATGTCGCCCTCCGTTGGTCGCGCGATTGGCACTCCAAGTACCTGAGTGCCAATTCTACGGGCCGCGGGGTCGGGCTGCCGACAACACCGCGGCTGACGGCCGCCGCGCGGTCACCGACGGCGGCTGCGCACCTCGTCTAGGTAGTCGGCCAGCGCGCGCCAGTCGTCCGCCGGGGCGCGTGCCATGGCTTCCCGGCCGGCATCATCGACGTGCCGGGCCAGGACCTCGTCGCGCGCTGCCCGCGATACTGACCTCCTGCAGCCGATCCCGCAGTATCCCCGAGCGCCTCCACGGCCCGGGCGATCTCGGGCACCTGGTACAGCCGGACCACGTCCGCCTCGGTGTACTCCCGATGACCGGACGGGCTGCATCCCGACGGGCGGACAACACCCCGTGCATCCCAGTGGTGCAGCGTGCGGACCGTCAAGCCGCTCGCCGTGGCCAGCGGGCCGACCTTCCACGTGCTGTGCGTACTCATGCGAGCAGCCTCGTCCCTGACGCCGGGTGAGGTGCAAGCCCCGACGGGCTCACGGCAGCAGCGCGCGCACCACCGTGTCGTGCAACAGCCGGCCGCGCAGCGTCGGCACGATCCGCCCACGCCGCAAGGCCGCGCGATCGAGCAGGCCGTCCGTGACCAGCACTGCGGCGGCAGCCGAACCGCCAGCGGGCAGGTCGTCGACCGGGTGGCCGGCGGCGAGCCGGGAGCCGAGCAGCACGCGCTCGACCTGTCGGGTGGCACCGTCCAGGACCTCCCGCGCCTGTGCCGGCCACCGGCCACCGGCGAGCGCGTCCGCGTACGTTGCCGGGTGTCGTACGTTCCACCACCGCACGCCGCCGACGTGGCTGTGCGCCCCGGGACCGATACCCCACCAATCGTGTCCGCGCCAGTACGCCAGATTGTGCCGGCAGGGCGCGCCCCAGTTGCTTATCTCGTACCAGGGCAGGCCGGCCGCGCCGAGCACCGCGTCCGCGGCCGCATACCGGTCGGCAAGCACGTCGTCATCCGGCCGGTCGATCTCGCCGCGCCGCACCTTCCGGGCGAGTGCGGTGCCGTCCTCCACCACCAGCGCGTACGCCGAGACGTGCGTCGGCTCGGCCGACAGCGCGGCATCGAGTGAGCGCGCCCAGTCCTCGGCCTGCTCGCCCGGCGTGCCGTAGATCAGGTCGAGGCTGACCTGCCCGAAGCCGGCGGCGCGGGCCGCGCGGGCCGCGTCGACTGCGCGGCCCGGGGTATGCACCCGGTCGAGGGTGCGCAGCACGTGCGGTGCAGCGGACTGCATGCCCAGGCTGATCCGGGTGAACCCGTCGGCCCGCAACGACTCCAGCGACTCCGGCGTCACCGAGTCGGGGTTGGCCTCCGTCGTGACCTCGGCGCCGGGCGCCAGCGAGAACTCCTCGGCGACGGCCCGCAGCACCCGGCCGAGGTCGCCCGACGGCAGCAGGGTCGGCGTGCC
>DASZVT010000164.1:0-11437 GCA_035546915.1 Mycobacteriales bacterium
ATGTCGATCTCACCGAGGCAGCGCGGCGCGCGTACAAGGGCATGTATTACTTCTTCGATCACCCGGACCTCGCCGAGGGCATTTCGTCGTTCCAGGAAAAGAGAGCACCGAAGTTCATTCCGTTGGATCCGGCGTTCGACGTCCGTACCGTGATGGACGCTGCGCCACAGGTTCCTCCCGGCCCGCCGGCTCAGACCGGCTGACCAATACATGGCAGACTAAGGACACTCATTACGGAGGGTCCGGGAGGCCACGTGCGGTTCGACTTCACCGACGAGCAGGAGATGCTCCGTCGCAGCGCGCGCGACTTCGTTGCCCGCGTCGCACCCGCCGAGCAGGCCAAGGAGTGGGACGAGCAGGGTGATGCTCCCGCGCTGTTCAAGGCGCTCGCCGACGTCGGCTGGTTCTCGCTGCCGTTCCCGGTGGAGGCCGGCGGTGACGGCGGTGGCCCCACCGAGCTGCTGATCATCGCCGAGGAGCTCGGACGTGCCTCGTTCGACGTGGCGATGAGCTATATCGGTGTCTTCATTCCGGGGATGACGTTGTGGGAGTGGGGTAGTGAGCAGCAGCGCTCGTTCGTCCGCGAACAGGTGATGACCGGCAAGCGGCGGCTGGCGGTGTCGCTGTCCGAGCCGGACGCCGGCTCGGACGCGGCTGCACTGCGCTGCCGGGCCGAGGACCGCGGTGATCATTTCGTACTCAACGGCCAGAAGGCTTGGTGCACCGGCGCGGGCGTGCCGGACACCAGCCTGCTGATGTACGTGCGGACCGGCGCCAGTGAGCCCAAACACCAGGGGATCAGCCTGCTGCTGGTGGACCCGCAGACTCCCGGCGTCGAGGTACGGAGGGTGCCGACCCTGGCCCGCCACATCCTCGGTACCAACGACGTGTTCCTGCAGGACGTCGTGGTCCCCAAGTCCGCGCTGGTCGGGCCGCAGGACCGGGGCTGGGAGGTGATGCTGTCCAACCTCGAGCTGGAGCGGGTGCTGATCTGCGGCGGCTACCTGGGGGCGGCGCAAGCGACGCTGGACGAGATGCTCAGTTACGGCCAGCAGCGGGAGGCCTTCGGACGGCCGGTCGCCACCTTCCAGGCGCTGGCGCACGCGATGGCCGACTTGCAGACCGAGATCGACGCCGCCCGGCTCCTCGCCTACCGCGCGGCCTGGCTGCATGCACACGGCCTACCGTGCGGCCGCGAAGGCGCGATGGCCAAGCTCAAGGGTTCCGAGACCTACGTCGCCGCAGCGCGTCTCGGGATGCAGGTGCTCGCCGGGCACGGCTTCTCCACCGAGTCCGTGATGAGCTTCCGTTACCGCGAGTCGATCGTCGCGACGATCAGCGGCGGCACCAGCCAGATCCAGCGCAATGCCATCGCCCGCAGCATGGGGCTGCGAACGTACTGACGGTGCGCAGGGGGTCAGCCCCCCATGCTGATCCCGCCGTCGACGGTCACCACCGAACCGGTCATGTAGGCGGCCTTCTCGTCCAGCAGGAACCCGACGGCGTGCGCCAGTTCGGCCGGGTCGCCGCGGCGCCCGATCGGGATGGTGGCGGCGATCGCGGCCTGGTCCTCCGGGCGCATCGCCCGTGTCATGTCGGTGTCGAAAACCCCGGGTACCACCAGGTTCACCGTGATTCCCTTGCGCGCGGTGGCACGGGCCATTGAGCGGGTCAAGCCGATCAGGCCGGCCTTGGCGGCGCCGTAGCCGATCTCGGCCCGGTTCCCCAGCAGCGCGGTGATCGACCCGACGTGTACGACCCGCCCGTAACCGGCGTCCAGCATCGGCGCGAGTGCCGCCTGGGACAGATGGAACGGACCGGAGAGGTTCACCGCGACCGCTTGGTCCCACTCGTCTTCGGTCATCTTGCCGAAGCTGTTCTCCACCAGCAGCCCGGCGTTGTTCACCACGTAATCGACCCGGCCGTGAGCGGCGAGCACCTCGTCCACGAGCCGGTGGCAGAACGCCCGGTCCCCGACGTCGCCGGGGTGGACCGACACGGAGCCGGGCGAGTCCCGCAGGTCCTGCACCAGCGCGCGCGCCCGGTCGTGATTGCCGGCGTAGGCGGCCGCGACGTGTGCCCCCGCTGCGGCGAGCATCCGGGTAATCGCCTCGCCGATGCCGCGGGTGCCGCCGGTGACGATCGCGACCCGTCCTTGATGATTCACGAAACCTCCTGTGCCACAAGCACTCTTCTCAACACTTTGCCACCCGCGTTACGGGGCAGATCCGGCACCGCGCGCCACAGCTCCGGAACCTTGAAGCCAGCGAGCTCGGCGCGCGCGAAGGCGCGCAGCCCGTCCCAGTCGGGCGTCGCCGCCGGGTCCACCGGGACTACGAAGGCGGCGACCCGCTGTCCGAGCTGGTCGTCGGGCACCCCGGCCACCGCGACCTCGGCGACGGCGGGATGCCGGCGCAGCACATCCTCAACCTCGACCGGCCGCACGTTCTCGCCGCCGCGGTTGATGGTGTCTCCGTGACGCCCGTCGAGGTAGAGGTAGCCGTTCGCATCGAGATGGCCGAGGTCGCCGCTACGGCACCAGCCTTCCCGGTCGGTCGCGTTCATGTGCTCGGCCCGAGCCCAGACCTCACCGATGCCGTCGGCGTCCGGCGCGTGCACGCGGAGCTCGACGCCCGGTGCTGGGCGCCCGACGCTGCATAGCAGTTCCGGCCGGCCGGCGCGGGCCCGGCGGTGGTCGTCCGGCGTCAGCGCGGTGATCGGGCTGCCCTCGGTTTGTCCGAACAGCTGCAGCAGATCCACTCCCGGTAGCGCGTCCATCGTCTGCTGCAGCAAGTCCGGGCGCATCGGCGCGCCGCCGTAGAGCAGCACTCGCAGCCTGCGGTGTGCGGCGAGCGCTCCCGTCCGCAACAGGTCGACCACCATCGACGGCACCACGAGCGCGTGGGTGATCCCCTTGTCCTGCAGCCCGTTCCACCCGTCTACCGAGAAGCGGGGGAAGGATGCGACCGCGGCACCCAGACCGATGCCGAGGGCATCGTTGCCGAAGCCGGCAACGTGGTGGAACGCGCTGGCGACCAGATACGTGTCGCCCGGGCCGAGCGCAGCGAGACCGTCGAGTGTGCGCAGCCGCCCGGCGAGCGCCCGCTCGACGACCGTGACCGGTTTGGGCAGCCCGGTGGTCCCGGACGTGTGCAATACCGCGACCACCGCGTCCGGCCCGGGTGGCGGCGGCGCGGACGCGTTCGGCAGCGATGTGATCGTCGCGATCCGGCAGCCGCAGATCTGGGCCACCTGCTCGGCCAGTTCGCCGTGCGGCGGCTCAGCGACGAGGACCGGAGCGTCCATCCGCCCCACGATCGCGGCCAGCTCCGTCGCAGTCAGCCGGGTCCCGAGCGGTGCGTACGGCCGACGCGCCGACGCGCCGCCCAGCGTGAATGCCATCGACAGGCCGATGTCGTCGACCAGCGCTGGCACCGGCGCGTCGACCGCGGCACCGAGATCGGTCAGGAACCGCGCCGCTCCGCCCGCCCGGCCGAGTAGCTCGGCCCAGGACCAGCTGTAGCCGGCGGTCACCACCGCCGGTCGGCACGCGTCGCGCTCCGCCCAGTGGTGCACGGCCGCCGACCAGCCGCGTGCCATCACCGGGCAGCCGCCCCGAGCACCGCCTTCGCGATGATCACCTGCTGGATCTGACTGGTCCCCTCGTAGATGCGGAACAGCCGGGCGTCACGGAAGAAGCGTTCCACCGGCACGCCTCGGATGTAGCCGGAGCCGCCGTGCACCTGGACCGCGCGGTCGGCGACCCGGCCCACCATCTCGCTGCAGAAGTATTTCGCCGCGGACGGGCCGACCTTGCGGTCGGTGCCGGCGTCGAAGCCGCGCGCCGTTTCCAGCACCAGCGCCCGGCCGGCGTGCAGGTCCGTCACCGAGTCGGCGATCATGCCCTGCACCAGCTGGTAGGCCGCGATCGGCTTGCCGCCCTGCTTGCGCTCGGCGGCGAACCGGACCGTCTCGTCGACGAGCCGGTCGGCGAGCCCGACGCACAGCGCGGCGATGTGCACCCGGCCGTGGGCCAGGCAGCGCATCGCGGTGGCGAAGCCACTGCCGGTGGCGTCCGGCCCGCCGACGATGTTGCGGGCCGGGACCCGGACCTCGTCGAGGTAGACGTCGGCGCTCCACGCCCCCGCCTGCCCCATCTTGTGGTCCTTCGGACCGACCGTGAGCCCCTTGGAGTGGGCCGGCACGATGAAGTTGGCGATGCCCTTGGTGGCAGGCAGGTCCGGGTCGGTCCGTGCGAACACGAAGATCGCGTCCGCGTTCGGGGCGTTGGTGATGTAACGCTTGGTTCCGCTGATCACCCAGTCGGCGCCGTCCCGGACCGCGCGGGTGGTGAGGGTCGACGGGTCGGACCCGGCATCCGGCTCGGTCAGGCCGAAGGACGCGATCACCTCGCCAGAAGCCAACCGGGGAAGCCACTCGTGCTTCTGCTGCTCGGTGCCGCCCTCGATCAGAACGTGGCCCGCGATGCCGTTGTTGGTACCGAATAGCGAACGCAGCGACGGCGTGGTCCACCCCAGCTCGAACACCAGCCGGGCCTCCTCGGTCATCGACAGCCCCAGCCCTCCGTACTGCTCCGGGATGGCGAAGCCGAACAGGCCCATGTCCTTCGCCGCCTGCACCAGATCAGCTGGCACTTCGTCGTTCTGCTCGATCTCGTCCTCGCGCGGGACAACCGCGGTGCGGATGAAGTCGCGGACCCCGGCGAGGATCGCGTCCAACTCCTGATTCTCCATTGCGGGAGAATCTCACGGCGAGCGCGGTTGCTGTGTCCGGGTGGGCTCTTCGAGCCCAGTACGGTGCACTCTTATCGCGTCGCGCGTCAGCATGATCACGTCGGAAGGACCGGTATGAAGATCGATGCCACCCTGGGCAAGGACTTGGACGGAGTCGGCGCGGAGGCAGTCCGCATCGAGTCGGACGGGTACGACGGGGCCTGGGTCGGGGAGACACAGCACGATCCGTTTCTGATGTGCCTGCAGGCGGCGAATGCGACCTCGAGTCTGCAGCTCGGCACGTCCATCGCGATCGCCTTCGCCCGCACGCCGATGACGCTCGCCTACACCGCCTACGACCTGGCCCACTACAGCGGCGGCCGTTTCATCCTCGGGCTCGGCTCTCAGGTGAAACCGCATATCGAGCGACGGTTCTCGATGCCGTGGTCGCACCCGGCGGCGCGGATGCGCGAACTGGTCCTCGGCATGCGCGCGATCTGGGACAGCTGGCAGCACGGGACCAAGCTGGAGTTCGCCGGTGAGTTCTACACGCACACCCTGATGACGCCGTTCTTCTCCCCGCCGGCGGTGACCTCGGGTCCGCCGCCGGTCTACCTGGCCGGTGTCGGTGAGCTGATGACCGAGGTCGCCGGCGAGGTGGCAGACGGCTTCTTCTTCCACCCGTTCACCACCCCGCAGTACCTGCAGGAGGTGACCCTGCCGGCGTTGCAGCGGGGAGCTGCGAAGGCCGGCAAGAAGCTGGACGACATCGCCGTCTGCGGGCCGGTTTTCGTTACCGTCGGCCGGGACGCGAAGGAACTCGCGGCTGCGGCGCAGGGGACCAAGCAGCAGATCGCGTTCTATGCATCCACGCCGGCCTACCGCGGGGTGCTCGACATGCACGGATGGGGCGACGTGCAGCCGCAGCTCACCCGGATGTCGAAGGAGAACAAGTGGGTCGAGATGGCTGACCTGATCACCGACGAGATGCTGCACACGATCTCCCTGGTCGGCTCGCCGACCGAGGTGGGGCGCGGGCTGGCCGAGCGGCTCGGCGCCATCGCATCGCGGGTCTCGCTGTACGCGACCTACACCTCCGACCCGGCGATCTGGCCGGAGGTGGTCGCCGCCGTGCGCGGTTGACGTGGCACCGTTGCACACCGAGCCGGTTGGCACTGAACCTGCACGGGCCTGACGGACCGAGAAGGGACGACACGATGAGCACGGACGAGCAGACCGCGAACGAGGTCCTGCTGGAGTGGCCGCGGGAGGGGATCGCGCTGATCACCCTCAACCGGCCGGAGCGCCTGAACGCGCTGACCTACGAGGTAGTGCAAGGCCTGGTGACAGCACTGCAGCAGGCGTCTGCGACCCCGGGCTGCCGGGTCGTGGTGCTGACCGGAGCCGGCCGCGGGTTCTGCGCCGGCATGGACATCGCCGCCGGGGTCGCGCGAGAGGCCGCCGGCCCGCGGTCGGTACCGGAACGTTACGAGGGCCAAGAAGCCTTCGCGGCGATGCCACGGACGATCCGCAACCTGCGTCAGCCGGTGATCGCTGCGGTGAACGGTGCGGCGGCTGGAGCCGGCATGGCCATCACGCTGGCCGCCGACATCCGGCTGGCCTCGCCGACGGCGGCCTTCCACATCGCGGCGGTCAAGATCGGCCTTTCCGCCGGTGAGTGCGGCATCAGCTACCACCTGCCGCGTCTCATCGGCGCCTCCCGGGCGTACGAGTACATGCTCACCGCCCGCCCGATCGGGGCACAGGAGGCGGAGAAGCTCGGTCTGGTCAGTCGGCTGGTGCCGGGCGAGGAACTGGTCGCGGCCGCACTCGACCTGGCCCGCGAGATCGCGGTCCACAGCCCGTACGCGATCTGGCAGACCAAGCAGGTGATGCGCGCCAACGTGGACAACGACTTCGAGACCGCGATCGCGATCGAGAACCGGGCCCAGATCCTGGCGGTCTCGACCGACGACTCGAAGGAGGCCATGCAGGCGTTCGTGCAGAAGCGCTCGCCGGTCTACACCGGTCGGTGAGCGGTTAGGGTCGGGCTCATGACCGAGCATCTCGTTGCAGAGCAGGAAGCCGCGGATCAGTTCGTCCGCGTCGAGGTGGCCGACCGGGTCGCCACCATCCGGCTGGACCGTCCGCCACTCAACGCGCTCAACGCGACCCTGCGGGCGCAGCTGGCGGCAGCTGCGGTCGAGGTCAGCGAGCGCGATGATGTCGGCGCGGTGGTGGTCTACGGCGGCCCGAAGGCGTTCGCCGCCGGCGCCGACATCGGCGAACTGGCCGAGGCCAGCTACCAGGACATGGTCGCCGGGGTCGCGGCCTTGCAGGCAACGCTCGGCGCCACCGCGACGATTTCGAAACCCACCATCGCGGCGGTCACCGGGGTCGCGCTCGGAGGAGGGCTGGAGATCGCGCTCGCCTGCGACTTCCGGATCGTCGCGGACACCGCGCGGCTGGGAGTACCGGAAATCCAGCTGGGCGTGATCCCCGGTGGCGGCGGGACTCAGCGGCTGGCCCGTCTGATCGGCCCGGCGCGGGCGAAGGACCTGCTCTACTCGGGCCGGCACGTGCGGGCCGACGAGGCGCTGGCCATCGGCCTGGCCGACGAGGTGGTCGGTGCCGACGGCGTGTACGACGCCGCGCTGGAGCGAGCCCGCAGGTACGCGGGCGGCCCCGCTCTTGCGCTCCGCGCGGCGAAGGAATCGGTTGACCAGGGGCTCGGCGTCCCGCTCGAGACCGGGCTGGCCGTCGAGCGGCAGGCGTTCGCGCCTCTGTTCGCGACCGAGGACCGCCGGATCGGCATGCGCTCGTTCCTGGAGAACGGTCCGGGCAAGGCAGAGTTCACCGGCCGCTGAGCCGGTTTCGAGATCAGTACACCGATTGGATAGCGTGCTCTCATGGCAATACGGTTCTCCGACGAGGTCGAGTCGTTCCGGGTCGAGGTACAGCAGGTGCTGCGCGAGGAGTTGCCGGCGGGCTTCACCGGCGTCGGCAGCATTACCGATCTGGCGGCGGCGAATGCCTTCGTCGACCAGTGGCGGGCGACCTGTTATCGCCGCGGGCTGCTCGGGGTGACCTGGCCGGTCGAGTACGGCGGCCGCGGGCTGAGCAGGCTGCACCAGGTCGTGCTGGTGGAGGAGTTCGCCCGAGCCGGCGTCCCGTACGGCTGCCCGAACGACACGTTCGCGATCAAGATGCTGGGCAACACCCTGCTGCGCTACGGCACCGACGAGCAGAAGCGCCGCTTCCTGCCCAAGGTCCTGTCCGGCGAGGAGCAGTGGTGCCAGGGCTATTCCGAGCCCGGAGCCGGGTCGGACCTGGCCGGGCTGCGCACGAAGGCGGTCCGGGACGGCGACGAGTGGGTGTTGGAAGGCCAGAAGATCTGGACGTCCAGCGCACACCGTGCGGACTGGATCTTCGTGCTCGCCCGGACCGACCCGCAGGCGCAGGGGCACCGCGGCATCTCGTTCCTGCTGGTGCCGATGAAGCAGCCCGGTATCGAGATCCGCCCGATCAAGCAGATGACCGGGGCATCGGAGTTCTACGAGACCTTCTTCACCGGGGCCCGCACCCCGGTGGCCAACGTGGTCGGCGAGGTCGGCGGCGGCTGGCAGGTCGCGATGGGCCTGCTCGGCGACGAGCGCGGCGACGAGGCCGCCACCAACCCGCTGCTGTTCCGCGCCGAGCTCGACCGGCTCATCGATGTCGCGCGCCACCGCGGGGTCAGCGACGACCCGGTGATTCGCGACCGCCTGGTGGACTGCCTGGTGCGGGTCGAGGTGATGCGCACGCTCGGCTACCAGGTGCTGTCCCGCCTCGCCAGCGGCGCCGAACTGGGCGCTGCGGCGTCGGTGTCGAAGCTGTACTGGAGCGAATACCACCAGCGGGTGACCGATCTGGCCGTGGACATCCTCGGGATGGAGTCCATGATCACCCGGGGCCGGCGCCCGCTGCGCGCGTTCCGGTCGGACGACCCCGGGGTGCCGCTGGATTCGACCATGTCCTGGCTGGGTGTCTGGATGGCCTCGCGTGCAGGCACGATCTACGCCGGCACCAGCCAAGTGCAACGCAACATCCTGGCAGAGACCGTGCTCGGGCTGCCGCGTGAACCCCGGACGAAGCGAGGAGCGACTGCCTGATGCAGGGGTACGAGGACTTTCCGAGCCTGCGGCTGGAGCGGCCGGCCGACGGGGTGCTGCGCATCGTGTTCGACGCGCCCAACCTCAATGCGGTCAGTCCGCGGATGCACCGCGACATCGCCGAGATCTGGCCGGTGATCGAACGGGATCGTGACACCCGGGCCGTGCTGGTACAGGGCGAGGGGAAGGCGTTCTCGGCCGGGGGCACGTTCGACCTGCTCGGCGAGATGGCCGGTGACCCGGCGGTCCGTACCCGGGTGTTGCACGAGGCACGGGCCATGGTGCTCGGAGTGCTGGACCTGTCCAAGCCGGTGGTGTCGGCGATGCACGGACCCGCGGTGGGCGCCGGCCTGGCGGTCGGCATGATGGCCGACGTGTCGGTGGTCGGTCGCAAGGCCACCATCGTCGACGGGCACACCCGGCTCGGCGTCGCGGCCGGTGACCACGCGGTGCTGTGCTGGCCGCTGCTGTGCGGGATGGCCAAGGCCAAGTACTACCTGCTCACCTGCGAGCGGATGAGCGGCGAGGAGGCCGAGCGGATCGGCCTGGTGTCACTGGCGGTCGACGACGACCAGGTGCATACCCGTGGGCTGGAGATCGCGACGTCGCTGGCGAACGGCGCGCGGGAGGCACTGCGCGCCACCAAGCAGTCGCTGAACCACTGGTACCGGCTGCAACTGCCCGCGTTCGAGGCCTCGTTGGCGCACGAGTTCTACGGGTTCGGCACCGCCGCCGCACAGGAGGGCATCGCGGCGATCCGGGAGAAGCGGACCCCGGACTTCCTGGCCGTCGACGCCGCCGCCGCGGCGCTGGCCGAGATCTGAGGAGCACCACCGTGAAGTTCGACTTCGACACGCCGGCACCGCCGAGTTCCCAGGTGCGGGAGTTGCACCCCGGCATGACGTGGGAGCAGATGGCGCAGGCGCCGACGTTCCGTACCGCGGCCCGGACCATCACCGAGGCCGACCTGATGACCTTCGTGCAGTGGGGCGGTTTCAACGAGCCGCTGTTCTGGGACGCCTCGCACGCGGGGGAGGGCGGCTACACCGGCCGGCTCTGCCCGGGTGCGCTGGTCTACTGCTTCGCCGAAGGCTTGGTGCTGCAGTCGCTTGCGCTGCACGGCACCGGGCTGGCCTTCCTGTCGATGGAATTGAAGGTGCTGGGCCCGACCTACGTCGGGGACACCCTGCACGCGGTGGTGGAGACCACCTCGGCCCGTCCCACCAGCAAGCCCGGGCGGGGCATCGTGGCCAGCCGGGTCACGGTACGCAACCAGCGCGGGGAGGATGTGCAAGTCTTCACTCCGGTCCGGATGATCCGGGGTAAGGACTACGCCACCATCAGTGAGGTCTAGAACATGCCGCGACTGCTGCACCTCGATGCCTCCGCCGACCCGGCGAACTCGGTCTCCCGGGCGGTGACGCGCACCTTCGCCGACACCTGGTGCGGGCTCGTGCCCGGGTACGAGGTGACGTACCGGGACCTGCAGGCCGATCCGCCGCCGCACCTGCCCGACGCCGCGCTGCACTGGGCGCCGCGGCTGCGCGAGCCCGGCAGCGCGCCCGAACCGGCCGCGCTGGCGCTGCAGCAGACGCTGTTGGACGAACTGCTGGCGGCGGACGTGCTGCTGATCGGCGCCCCGATGTACAACTGGTCGCTGCCGTCCACGCTGAAGGCGTGGCTGGACTACATCCACGTGATGGGCGTGACCGCGCCGTTCGACACCCGTGAGCAACCACTCGCGGGCCGGCCGGCCGTGGTGGTGTCCAGTCGTGGCGGCGATTACAGCGACGGTTCCCCGACCGCCGGCTGGGATCACACCATCCCGCCACTGGAGCTGGTGCTCGGGCAGTCCCTCGGCATGAAGGTCTCCTCGATCACCGTCGACCTCACCCTCGCGCCCAAGGTCGAGGCGATGGCCGCGCTGGTGGGCAAGGGCCGTGCCAGCGCCGAAGCGGCACACGCCGCGGCAGCACAGGCCGCCCGCTCGCTGGGCGGCTGACCGAGGTCCGCTCCGATGGATGTCCTGAGCAGCCGGGTGCTGCTGCGTTCGCCGGATCCCCAGCGCAGCCAGCGGTTCTACCGGGATGTGCTGGGACTGGCCGTCTACCGCGAGTTCGGTCCACCCGACAGCCCCGGCATCGTGTTCTTCCTCGGCCACGGGTTCCTGGAGGTCGCCGGGCACGTCGAGCCGGAGCAGCCGGGAAACCTGTCGCTGTGGCTGCAGGTCCGGGACGCGCAAGCCGAGTACGACCGGCTGCGGGATACGGGGGTGACGGTGCTGCGGGAACCGCGCCGGGAGCCCTGGGGCCTGATCGAGGGGTGGATCGCGGATCCGGACGGGACCCGGATCGCGCTGATCGAAGTGCCCGCGGACCATCCGCTGCGCCGCGACCAGCGCTGATCTGACGAAAGTATCAAGATTTGCTTGCCTTCACGGGCGGCTGCTGGGTAATCTCCGCGAGAGCGGCGTTCATGCCACTCATTTGACGCGGATCGATCTCGAATCAGGAGCTCTGTATGCGGTCACGAATCGCCCGACCCTTGGCCGTG
>DASZVT010000165.1:0-5332 GCA_035546915.1 Mycobacteriales bacterium
AGCCGCGCCGCGGTGGCGACGATCGCGCCCGGCCCGAGCGAAGCTGCCGTCACCGACATGCCCTCAGCGCTCAGCGCCAACCGCAGGCTGTGCGCAAGCAGCTGGTGATCCTCGACGATCAATACGCGCACGCCCGCCTCCGGACCGGGACCTAGCTGGGCCGACGGCGCCAGATCCGCGTCCGCCACCAGCGAGTGGACGCATGACCGCCGGTCCATCACCCGCCCCCGACGAAATCCGCGCGAACTGGATCCGCCCGAACGGCACCCAACTGGCCGGTAACCCGACGAGGCAGCGTGATCACGAACACTGCCCCGCCGCCGTCACGGGGAACCACAGTCAGGCTGCCGTCCTGGTCAGCCATCAACCGCCGGGCGATGAACAAGCCCAAGCCGCTGCCGTCCGATCCGTCACTCGCGCGGCCTCGAAAGCCACGCCGGAAGACGGCTTCACGCTCGTCCGGGTCAACGCCGGGCCCCCTGTCCCCCAGGCACAGCCGGATGTCGTGCTCGCCCTGCTCCGCCCAGACGTCGACGGTCGAACCGACCGCATAGCGAGCCGCGTTGGTCAGCACCGTGTGGACTGCCGTCGCGGTGTCACGCGGCTTGCCGGTCGCCCACAGCGCCGCGGGCACCTGCACCGTCACCCGTGCCCCCGCGTCCTGCGCGAGCCGGATCACCGGCAGCACCGCAGCAGTCAGGTCGAAGTGCTCGCGCCGGTCGACGCGCTGGGCGAGTAGCAGGTTCTCCAGCCGCTGCAACTCGGATGCGAGCGCATCCCGTAATTGGCGCTGCAGCTTGCGGTCGAGCCGCTCCGCCTGGCTGCGCAGGGTGCCGTCCGTGAACCGAATCGCGGCCAGAGTGCTGCGCGCGTCGTGCAGTAATTCCTCCCGCGACGCCTGTTCATCCGCCAGCACCCGGACGGTATCGCCCAACTCACCGACGAGCCGTAGCGTTCGGGTCCCGTCGCGACGCAACACGCGGGACACGACGTCCAGCGCGGCGACCAATACGACTCCCGCGGCAAGCGCTTCGATCGCGCCCGCCGCCACCGCCGCCACCATGCGGCCGTGCACGGCAACCGCGAGCACGGCATCACTGACCGCGAGCAGAGCGATGCCTACCGCGGTGCCCGCCGCGACGGGCCGCTCCGCGTCTCGGCTCGCGCATCGGTGGCAAACGGCCACCAGAGTCCAGAGCAGGGACAGCGCGGCGAGGCACCACGACCAGCCGGTCGCCCCGTCCAGCACGCCGAACGCCAGCCGCAGCGCCCCGAGCAACACCAGCGCGGTGCCCGCGGCTGCCACCGCCAGGCTGACCAGCCGCCCGGGGCGCATCGCGGTGTCGACCGGGGACAGGAAGACAGCGCGCAGCAGCAGCGCCGCGGCCGGTAGACCGAGGGCCAGCTGGCCGCCGGGGAGCAGCAGGGCAGCGAGCTGGTCGTCGTGCAGGAGCGGACCACATGCCTGCACCGGCAGCATCACACCGCCGAACACGGCGAACGCGGCGCCACTCAACGCCGGGCCAGCTCGACCGGTCAGCCGCCAGACGAAGATCAGCACGACACCGGTCAGCAGGAACAGCCCGTCCGTAATGTTGCGCAGGAACACGTACGACGCCTGGATGCGCACCGTACTCGTCGACGCGGCAATCACGACGACGAGCAATGACCCCACGATCAGGATCCACGACACGACATCGACCAGCATCGGGCTAAACCGCTGGCGCGGCTGCGAACGCCGGTCCGGCCCGCGGTAGGCCACCGCGTCGACCGCGACCACCGGCGAACGCCGGTCCGGCCCCCGATATGCCGGCCGGTGGTCCCCCCCACGGCCCATCACAGCGGCCAGGGTGGCACGCGGCCACGACATGCGGGCGGTTTCGGGGAGAATTCGTCGCCCGACCGGCCGCATTCGTGCCCGCCCGGCCGCCGCCTCCGGCCGGGCGCCTTTCCTCAATTCTGATGATGCCGTCGTCCCCACCGGAATCGACGATGAGCGAATTCGCGCCCTCGGGCGCGATGCGTGCGCGCCACCGTGACCAGCACGGCGGCGGTCGCGGACTCGACGAGGAGCCAGTCATGAAGCGATGGGGACGCAAGCTTCTGATTCCGGCGGTCGGGGTGGCTCTTGCCACCAGTGGCTTCGCCTTCTTGTCGACGAACACCGTCGACAAGAGCTACGCCGGCACCGGCAGCGGTGAGGTCGGCGCGTACACCGTCTACAACATTGCCTATACCCAGTGCGACAGCGCGAACGGCAACATCTGCTACGCGCACTTCGACGTGATTCCGACCGATCTGAGCCACAGCGAGGCCGCGGATGCCGCGTTCGCGCAGGTGAAGTTCGACGGGTCCGGTTGGGTGGACTGCGAACGCAGCACCGCCTTCGGCGGCGCCGACAGCCTGGACCGCAACTACACCGCCACCGACACGAGTGGCACCGGCACGCCGGAGAGCTCCTGGATCTGCGACCTGCGTGGCCCCTCGGGCACCGGTGCGTCGGCGGCAGCCAACCACTTCGAAGTGACCGTCGCGCACTGAGCGCGAACGCTCGGTGACGGATCGACTCGGCAGGAATCGAATCGAGACGGTGCTGCGAACCCGGCTGCCCCAGCGCGCCCGCCGAGCGGGATGGCTCATCCCGCTCGCGCTGGTGGCAGCCGGGTGGTACCTGTTGGCGCCGCCCGTGCTGGGCGGCAGCACGAACTACGTGGTGACGTCGGGGCCCAGCATGCTGCCGACCGTCCACGGCAACGCGCTGGTGCTCACCAGGACCAGCGACAGCTACCGGATCGGCGACGTCGTCGCGTACCACAACCGCCGGTTGCACGAGGTCGTCTTGCACCGGATTGTCGCCCGCGACGGCGACCGGTACGTCTTCAAAGGCGACAACAACGACTTCACCGACCCGTACCATCCCACCGCCCAGGACCTCGTCGGCAAGAAGTGGATCTACCTGCCCGGCGGCGGTCGGTTGCTACTCAACCTGCGCACGCCGTGGGTCGGTGCCGTCGTGTTGGGCCTGCTGGGGATGTGGGCGTTCGCGGAGCGGCGACCGCAGAAGTCACGGCACCGACGGCGTCGTGTCCACGCCTAGTACTGCTAACGTCCCGACGGTGTCCGGTCGACGCGTCAGAGCCAGTGACGAGGTCACCCGCCTGCGCCGAAAGCATGTCTCGCTGATCGTGCCGGTCAGCGATTTCGCCTTCGGCGACCGCCCGGTCGCCGAAGTCAGCAGCTTCACCGCCCTGATCGAACTCGCGAAGAAGTACGAGGCGGTGGTGATGGAGCTGCAGACCGGGGCCAGCACCACGTACCTGGTCTGGGACAACGGGATGGTGTACCGATACCGCGCTGGTCGGGGCGAGCCGGCAGCCGTCCGCAGGAGTCCGGACTCCGCCGGCGGCTGACCTCGATCCGGCCCGGAGGCTCGCCCGTGGCGCCCGGGTCACTCCCCCGGTGTCGTCTTCGCGATCTGCATCAGGAACTCGATGTTGGTCCGAGTCTCCTTCAGCTTGCTGATGAGCAGGTCGATCGCGGCCTGGGACTCGAGCGAGTGCAGGACCCGGCGCAGCTTGTGCACGATCGCCATTTCCTCGCTGGACATGAGCAGTTCTTCCTTGCGCGTCCCGGACGCGTCGATGTCGACGGCCGGGAAGACCCGCTTGTCCGCGATCTTTCGATCGAGCTTGAGTTCGGCGTTGCCGGTGCCCTTGAACTCCTCGAAGATCACCGTGTCCATCATCGAGCCGGTCTCCACCAGCGCGGTCGCCAGGATCGTCAGTGAGCCGCCGTTCTCGATGTTGCGCGCCGCACCGAGGAAGCGCTTCGGCGGGTACAGCGCGGTGGAGTCGACACCGCCGGACAGGATCCGCCCGGACGCCGGCGCCGCCAGGTTGTAGGCGCGGCCGAGCCGGGTGATCGAGTCCAGCAGCACAACCACGTCATGGCCCTGCTCGACCAGCCGCTTCGCCCGCTCGATGGACAGCTCCGCCACCGTGGTGTGGTCCTGCGCAGGCCGGTCGAACGTCGAGGCGATGACCTCACCCTTCACCGACCGCTGCATGTCGGTGACCTCTTCGGGCCGTTCATCGACCAGCACGACCATCAGGTGGCACTCGGGGTTGTTCTGGGTGATGGCGTTGGCGATGCGCTGCAACACGGTCGTCTTGCCGGCCTTGGGCGGGCTGACGATCAGCGCGCGCTGCCCCTTGCCGATCGGCATCACGATGTCGATGACCCGGGTGACCAGGTCCGTCGGGTCGGTCTCCAGCCGGAGCCGTTCCTGCGGGTAGAGCGGCACCAGCTTGTGGAACTCCGGCCGGTTCTTGGCCTCGTCCGGGGCGACCCCGTTGACGGTGTCCAGCCGTACCAGGGGGGTGTACTTCTCCCGCCGGTTGCCCTGGTGCTCGTTCTCGCTGGCGTTGGCCTTGACCATGCCGGTGAGGGCGTCACCGCGGCGCAGGTTGTGCCGGCGCACCAGGTTCATCGACACGTACACGTCGTTCGGACCGGCGAGGTAGCCACTGGTACGGAGGAAGGCGTAGTTGTCGGCGGTGTCCAGGATGCCCGCGACCGGAGCCAGCACGTCGTCCTCACGGATCTGCGGTTCTGGCTCGTTCTGATATCCGGACTGGCCGCGGTCACGCCCGCGACGGCGATCCCGGTAGCGACCCCGGCGGCCCCGGCGGCCCTCGAAGTCGCCGTCGTTGCCACCGCTGCCCGGACCGTTCCCGCCCTGGCCGCCGGTGTTCTGGCTGCCGCCCTCGCCACGCCCGTTCTGGCTGCCGCCCTGCGAACGCGATGCTCCTGCGCTGCGCTCCCGGTCCGAGCTGCTCGGCCGGCCGCTGCGCTCCGCGCGGTCACCGCGGTCGGCCCGATCACCGCCGTCCCGGCCCGACGCGGCGGGCGCCTCCAGCCCGTCGCCGCCACCGGCATCCGCTCGCTCGGCCGGTGCCGAACCGGTGCGCGCACGTTCGGTTGGTTCCGGCTTGGTCGCGGACGCGTCGGAAGCCGGTGCGTTCCCGGCGTCCGAGACGACGCCGTTGCCGGCCGAGGTGGCCGCTCGGGCCTCCTGGATGGCAGTGATCAGCTGGCCCTTGCGCAGGCGGGCAACGCCGGTGATCCCGAGGCCGCTGGCGATCTGCTGCAAGTCGGGAAGAAGCTTGGCGGACAGCGAACCGCCCGAGGTGCGTGTCCGCGCGCCGGCAGTCGGCTCCGCTGCGGGCGTAGCTGTCGCCGTGCCGCCGTTCGCCGCGTCCGCGCTCGCGGCCGCAGTCGGCCGGCTCGCCCGCCGCCGGGCCGGCGCCCCGGTCGCGACTGCGCCGTTCTG
>DASZVT010000166.1:0-3635 GCA_035546915.1 Mycobacteriales bacterium
GTAGGAAGGAGCCACCGATGGTGGCAACACGAGAATTCGTGCTCGAGCACGGAAGCGCGCGGGTGCCCACCCTGCTGTACCTGCCGAACGCGGACGGCCCGCGGCCCGCGGTGGTGCTCGCGCCCGAGGCGTTCGGCATCAACACCTTCACCCGGCACGTCGCGTCCGAGCTGGCTGCCGCGGGCTACGTCACCGTCGTCCCGGACTACTACCGTGGACATGGGCTGAGCAACCCGGAGAGCTACACGGACTTCGAAGAGGTCACCCGATTCATCGACGCGCTGGACTTCACCGAGGCCACCCACGACGTGCTCGCGGCAGTCGACCACGCCCGTGACCTGCCGGAGGTTGACGCCGCCCGGGTCGCCGTCTGGGGATACTGCACCGGTGGCACCCTTGCGATGCTCGCCGCATCGCTCGATCGACGGCTGGCGGCCGGCGTGCTGTTCTTCCCGAGCCAACCGACGTTTCCGGAGCTCACTCCGAAACGGCCGGTGCAGCCGGTCGACCTGCTCTGGAACGTGGCCTGCCCGCTGCTGGTGATCTACGGAGACCAGGACCCGGTGGTCACGCCCGAGGTCGTCGCAGACATGCGAAACCGACTGGACCAATGGAAGATCCAACACGAGTTCGCGATGTACCCGGACGCGGGTCATGCGTTCAGCGCCCCGGTGGGACCGATGCGCAACGCGGACGCGGACGCCGCATCGTGGGCGGACGCGATCCGGTTCCTGCGTACGCACCTCGCCCTGGGTGAGTCGCAGCCAGGGACGCGGTAGCCGCCGGTGCCCGGCTGCGACGATCCGTTCGACCTCGGGCGGTTCATCACGGCGCAGGACGACGGGGTCATCGACCGCGCAATGGCCGAGTTGCGCGCCGGGCGCAAGACCAGTCACTGGATGTGGTTCGTGTTCCCACAGATCGCCGGTCTCGGACAGAGCCCCACGTCGCGCCGGTACGCCATTTCCAGCCTCGCCGAAGCCGGCGCGTACTTCCGGCACCCTGTTCTCGGCGCTCGGCTGGCGCGTTGCGCCGGCGTCGTCGCCGCCACCTCCGGCCGTAGCGCGGCGCAGATCTTCGGGGAAATCGACGCCCAGAAGTTGCGCTCGTCCATGACCCTGTTTGCCCGGGCCGCGCCGCACGAGCCTGCTTTCCAGCAGGTTCTCGACGCCTTCTTCGACGGCATTCCGGACCCCGCCACCGACGCGATCCTCGGTCGGACTTGACACCAAGACCAGGGCAGAGTTCTTTTGTCGAAAATTGAGTTTTCGACAGCGGCCGCAGTCCGATGCGGAAGGACCGAGATGCACGATCTGAGCGGGCAAACAGCGGTGGTCACCGGGGCCGCCAGCGGCATCGGAGCCGGTGCGGCCGAAGCGTTCGCGGCCGCAGGCATGGCGGTCGTGATCGCAGACATCGAGTTCCCGGCGGCCGAGGTGGTCGCCAAGCGACTCGCCGACCGGTACGGCGCCGCGACCCTCGCCGTCGGCGTCGACGTCGCGGACCCGAGCTCGGTGCAGGCTCTCGCCGAACGGTCATGGGCTGACTTCGGCGACGTGCACCTGCTGTTCAACAACGCCGGTGTGATGCCGGTGGGACCACTACTGCAGACCAGCCTCGACGACTGGCGCTGGCTCGTCGAGGTCAACCTGTACGGCGTGCTGAACGGCGTCAGCGCGTTCGTACCACGAATGCTGGAGCGAGGTATTCCGGCGCGGGTGGTGAACACAGCGTCCATGGCGAGCTTCGCACCGAGCTCGACGGTCGCCGCGTACGCGGCGTCGAAGCAAGCGGTCCTCGGGGTGAGCGAGTCGCTGCGGATGGAGCTCGAGGGCACCCCGGTGCGAGTAAGTGTCGTCTGCCCCGGGGCAGTGGACACCGAAATCGCGCAGTCCGAGCGCAACCGGCACCTGCGATTCGGCGCCCCGAACGGTCGGGTAATCCCCGAATCCCCGGACACGGTCAAGGCACGTGCACAGCTGATCAGCCCGAGCCAGGCCGGCCGGGTCATCCTGGACGGGATCGACCGTGACGAGTTCTGGATCTTCACCCACCCGACCTGGGCTCGGAAGATCCGGACCCGCTTCGACGAGGCTGCGAACGTAGCGGATACCACTGCGAACCGAATGGACGCAGGGCAGCTCACCCTCCGCTGACCGCACGGTCCGCGGTGCCCGCACCGATCGCCCGTCTGCGCGAAGATGGGCACATGGCGTTCGGCGGCGTAGCGCTCCCGCGGCGGCAGGTCTCACACCAGTCCTGGTTGCTCACGCTCGCGGTCGGCGCCGTCATCATCGCGTACGGCCGAATCGGCCCGGACTGGCCGGCGCAGGAGTTCCGATCGTGGTTCGCCCATAACGTCGGTCTGCACGCCTGGAACAACGAGTGGTACGCGGGACACGCGTTACTCGGCTACTCGGTGCTGTATCCCCCGGTTGCCGGCACGCTCGGTGCCGGCATCACCGGGCTCCTCGCGGCCACCGTCGTGGCCTGGGCCGGCGTCCGGTTGTTCCCGGTTCCCGAGGTGGATGGTCCGCACCGCGGCGGCGAGGTAGGCCGGGTCGGAAAACTCACCTGGGCAAGCATCCATGTCGCGGTCGCGCTGTGCGTACTGGGGAACCTGGTCAGTGGGCAGGTGCCCTTCCTGCTCGGCCTCGCGCCTGGTGCGCTGGCATTGTTGGCAGTCCGCTCCCGCCACCCGTACCTCGCGAGCCTGCTCGCGGCCGCCGCGTCGCTGGCGAGTCCGCTCGCCGGGATGTTCGTCCTGTTCATCGCGGTCGCCTGGCTGCCTGATCTCGGCTGGCGGCGGGCGCTCCCACTGGGCTGGGCGGTCTGCGGCAGCGCGGTCGCCTGGTTGATCGGCGGCGATTCGGGTCATTTCCCGTTCAGTCCCGCCAGTTGGGCGCCGTACGCGGCCTTCACCGCGTTCGCCATCGTCCTGATCCCGCGGGACATGCGGGTGCTCAGGCGCGCGGTGATCCTCACCGCCGTCGTCGCGGTCGCGCTGTTCGTGGTCCCCAACCCGGTCGGCGGCAACGTGAACCGGCTGGCCCAACTCGCAGCGCTGCCGGTCAGTCTGTGGGTGCTGGGGTTGGGAGCGGGACGGCGCTGGCGGGTCGGCTGGGCTCGGCCTGCGGTCGCGTGGCTCGCGGTCGCCGCCGCCGCGACCTGGTTCGCCTTCCCGGTGATGAGCGCTGTCGTCCGCTCGTCCGGCGATCCGTCCCGGGATGCGCACTTCTACCGCGGGTTGCTGCACTTTCTGTCCACCGAGGATGCCCGCGCCGGACGGTTGGAGATCCCGCTCACCCGCGGGCACTGGGAAGTGTCGTACGTCGCGCAGCACTTCCCGCTGGCGCGTGGGTGGGAGCGGCAGGTCGACCTCGAGTACAACAACCTGCTGTATCACCCGCTGGATGCGGCGGCCTATCGGTCCTGGCTGGACGCATCCGCGGTCGACCTCGTCGCGCTACCGCGGGCTCCACTCGACCCCGGCGGCAGGGCGGAGCGGGCGCTGCTCCAGCACCCCCCGGACTACCTGACGGTGGCGTACCGGGACAAGAACTGGACCGTGTTCCGGGTCGATAACCCGGCACCGCTGGTCAGCGGCGCCGGCGCGACTCTGGCACGGATCGGGC
>DASZVT010000167.1:0-8471 GCA_035546915.1 Mycobacteriales bacterium
CACCGGGCTGAGGGGTTCGCTGGTCGCGGCGATCGACGCGGCGGGGCTGGACGTGCCTGCCCCGGCCGGGCCTTCGGCACTGCTCTCCGGCCGGGTCTCGGCCGTCACGATGACCGCGTTCGAGGGTGGCCTCGCCATCGGTGCACCCGAGCTGCCGGCACAGGGCTTGTTCACCATCACCGTCGGCGGGAACCCCGGCCTGCCGGCCGAGGCCGCGGCCAGTGCCGCCGACCGGATGCTCGACGGTGCCGAGCGGTGGACGGGCGACGCCGTGCGCGTCCTGTGGGCCGCCGACAGCGAGTGGTCCCGGCCTCAGCAGAACGAATTCGAGGAACGCCTCGCCAGGCAGCTCAGCGCCACGATCACTCGCGAAGTGATGCCCACACCGCCCCGGCCCGGAGCTTCGCAGCGCGAAAGGTCACAGTCGGCGGAAGCAGTCCACCGCTCGCCGTGGGACCGTGCGCCGTCGGAGGACCCAGCGCCGGATGGGCGCGTCCAACCGATCGATCCGGCCGTGCTGAGTGGCATCCGGCATGCCGTGCTCGCCCGCTTCGCCGGGCATGTGCTGGAGGTCGAGGCCCATGCGATTCCGAATGGCGAGATTGCCGTCCGGCTCACCTACGGGCAGGGAAACCCCGACCTCTGGCTGATCGCAGGGAATCATCGTTCGCTGGGGGACTCGCCATTGTTCACAGCGTTGCGAGAAGGTAGGCAGGTCGAGCCGCGCGAACTGGCCGACCCGCGCGGCGACGGTCTGCTCCGGCTCCAGGTGCCCAGGTTCGACCCGGATGCGATGGCGATCATTGCCGATCAGCTGTTCGCTGTGGTCGAGAATCGGATCGCGGCCAACGAACTGGCGCCTGCAGCTCGCCTGGTGCAGGACTGGCCACTGCACGCGGACGAGGCGGTGCGCCGACGTCTCGAAGAGCAGCTCCAGTACTGGCACGGGCCCGAGGTGCGGGTGGAGGTTACCGCGAACGGATTGTCGATCCGGGGCCGCGACCGGTTCGGCGAGTACCAGGTACCAGTCCGGCTACGACAGGGAACGCGCCAGCCGACCCTCGAGCTCACTGTGCCGGGGGAGCCGCACACGCACCGGCTGGGGGTACCGGTCGGCTCGGAGCCGTCGGGCATCGTGGACAGTTTCGCCACGGTTGTCAGTTATCGCGCACTCGTGTTCGGTGCCGAGGGAACATCGCCCGAGGCGACCGCCGGACCGGAGGCGAGGGCCGACGCCGACGTGCGGCAGGCGGCGGCCGACGTCGGCATGCTGGAGATGGCACGGCAGCTCGGTCAAGGCCACGACCCCGCCAGGGTGCGGGACGAGCTGAGCGCCGCGCGAATCCGGCACGTCGAACACCTTCGTAGGCGGCAGGTCATTCGTGCGGAAGCCGACCGGACTCGCCGGATGGCGGTGGATGACCTGCGTGCCCGGAGCGCCGTTGACCGGGGTGCCGCGTTCGACGTTCCTGCGGCAGAGCCCTGGGACGGCACGGAGCCGGCTGCCGCGTCGCCAGCTGCGCACCTGCAGTACGCCGTTGCGCGCCAGGAAGAGCTGTGGATGCGGACGATCCTCGCGGCATCGGCCAAGGCGCAGGGGCCCGCATTCGCGCAGGCGGAGGAAGACGCGCGAAGGGCACTGCATTTCCTGCGCGGCCAAGTCCGTCCTGCGGTGCAGCAGTACATCGACGCGGCGGCCGCACAGGACGACGTCCTCGCGGCTGCGACTGCGCTGATGGTGGTGAGCGAGCGGATCCGGTCCTTCAACGAGGTCGTCTGGTCCGTGCTCGACGCGGACGAAGCCGGTGTGTTCAAGGATCTGCTGCCGGACCAGGTGGGGCGCCTCCACCAGACTGACGACGACCTGGCTGCCACCGCGGTGATGGCGGACGGGAGGCTGTTGCTTCCGGACCCGGCGAACCCGGAGGCACTGCGCAATCCGGTGGGGCCATTGCTGCACGACCCGCTCGGAGCCAACTATGGTGGCGTCTTCCGGCTGGCCACCGACCGGACCTCCGGCAGTGAGCGATACTCGTTCGACACCCAGGTGCTGGTGGTTGGCCTGTACCGGACCCTGCTGGCGGCCAAGGGACGCGCCGGTGCCCGACTGGACGACGAGGTCATCGGCTACGCCCGGTTCTTGTCGACCGCACCTGTCGACCCGGATTTCGTGGATAGCAAGCTGGTCAAGGTGTTCGGGCACGGCTTGTACCACACGATCGAGATGAACCGCAGCGCGGCGGAGTTCCCGCAGACCGCGGATTTCCCGCGGAACCTGGCGAGGTTGCGCGAGTTCTACGGTGAACGGCTTCAGCTCGACGACACCGGCCCGATGGTCCAGGCACATGTCGCGGTGCTGGCCGCGCTTCCGGACGCAGTGCACCAATTGCTGATGCAGGGGTTCGCGCGCCGCGATGGCTCGTTGCACCTCGGCACGGGCTACGCGCGATACATCGGGGGGCTGGCCAAGGACATCTTCGCCAGTCTGCACCGGGATTACGGCAACGGACAGACACTGGCCGATACCCGGGGATACACCGAACACGGCACGACGCGCGTGACCGTCGGCGGTACCGGAAGTGCCGCATTCGGGCCGGACGGGGAGCTCGACGGACCGTCCATGGTGGTGTTCGGGACCGAGATGACGAGCGCGACCGACAACCTACTCCGGATCTCCGTGCACGAGATCGCACACCTGATCGGCCACTTCATCGGACCCGTCGGCTCCTTGACCGACGGCACCGTCGAATGGGCCGCGCTGCATGACCGGGTGATCAGGTTGCCCGGCCTACGGCTGAGTCCTTACTCCGTCGGACGCACAAACGACGAGTCTCGCCAGGAGGTCTTCGCCGACCTCCTGGCCGACTACCTGGCGGACCTGGTGAGCCGGCAGGTCGAAGGGCACCAGGACTGGCCCGCGCTCAGCTGGTCGCTCGGCGCGGATCGGCCCGCGGTGACCCCGGCGGTCGAACTCTGGGATGACACCCTGATCGTGCGGCCGGGTGGTGCCGGCAGTCTGGGCCCGGTCGTGCGCGTCGAACGCGACGGAGCCCCGGTGCTGGACCTGGCCGGGGCAGAGCTGCCCGATGGGGTCACGGTCTCCGCGGACGGGCTGGAAATCAGCTTCACGGACGAATCCGGCCGCGTCACGTCGATCCTGCGTGATCCGGCCACCGGCAGCCGGATCGTCCGGGCGCTGGACGGTACGACCACGATCCTCACCACCGAAGGTCAGCTCGAGGTCTATCAGCACGACGAGCTGGTGGTCGCTGTCGACGCGGGCCGGTCCGTGTTGCCCGTCGCCGATCCCGCGAACCCGTTCCTGCTGGAGGGCACCCGTTTCCAGCCGATGCCGGGCGGCGGCTATTACGCGACCTCCGCGGACGGCATGGTGCAGATAAAGGCCGACGGCTTGGCGACCGTGGTCACGTCAACCGCGAACCGGATGTCCACCGGTGCCGGGGCCGAGGCTGCGCTCGGGGAGCTCGTCGAATACTTCGCCGGGCGGCTGGAAGCGCAGGTCGTCGATCCGCAGGCGTACGAGCAGTGGAACGACAGAGTCCGCACCTGGCACGGCCAGACACCGTTGAGCCACCTGCAAGTCTGGCTGGACGGGCCGGAAGCGGTTCCGGGTTTCGCGGAACGAGCTGGTTTCGATCGCACGGTCAGCGATGCGCTGAGGTGGCGCTGGGAGAGCGTGTTGGGTCGGCTCGCCGGCGCCCGCTCGGTGGTCCCCTACGTCGAGGTGCTCGTCGAAGCACACGATGTGATCGAGCAGATCAATGCATTGCTGGACCAGTGGGTGCAGGCGGTGCGAGCCGAGCCGGCCGCCACGAGGTTCGCAGCCGGACAAGTCATCAGCGAGGCCAGGCGGAAGACGGCGTGGAGAATGCTTTCCGCACCGCTGAGCATGGCGATGCTGGATCGGCAGGAGTACGACGGGCAACTGCCCTCCCGGGTGCTGCTGAGTGCGGCTCTGCGTGTCCGCGGTGTGTCCGACGTGGACCCGGAAACCGTGTTGGAGCCCGTGCGGAATGCCTGGACCCGGGGCGACGCGCTACGCCAGATCCTCACCGCGCGCGGTGCTCCGGTCAGTCTCGAGGACAGCGAGCAGGCTGTTCCGCTTCCGGCCGGGCTGTCCGCCGCTCCGTCCGAGACGATCACGCTGCGGAACGTGGGTTGGCGCACCCCGCGGGGGAACCTCGACGGCCTTTCCGCCCAGCCGATCGACCCTTCCGGCCGCGATGTCGTCGAACCGAGTGAACTCGTGCTGTCGTTGTCGGTGCCAGAGGGTACGAGCGATGTCGTCACCCCGGCCGAGCTCCGGGACGCCGTAAGTCCGCAACGGTTCGACCTTGGCGGCGACATGGTCATGGGCGGGCTGCTCGAAGACGTCGGGGATGTGATCGGGGCCTGGGAGATGGGCCACCCGGGTACTACCCGGTGGTTGATGACCGTCGAGGTGGACCCGGCGCTGTCCGCCGTCCGCATGCGGATGCCGAGGTTCCGGCTCGTCGACGGCCAGTGGCGGGCCGACGCGCCGATGGCGCTCGTACTGCCGGGCCTGCCGGTCGTCGAGGCCGAGCGCGACAGGTTCCTCGGCGAGGTCCTGCGCGCGATCGGTCAGGTCGCCGGGCACGTGGAGCGATTGCTCGGTGTGGCAGGCCCGGTCGACGTCCGTCCCGGCTTGCCGACCACTCGCCAGGTCGACGTCAGCGCCGTCACGACATTGCAGGGTCTCTTCGCGCCGACCGGAGGCGCGCCGGCCGAGGCTGCGAAGATCGAGGAATGGGGCCGGCGCGCTCTGACCGAGCTGGGTGAGGTGGCGCACCGGCTCGCGGCCGACCCGGCTGACTCCCGGGTCGTCGCGCGCGGCGTCGAGCTGGTGCAGCTTGTCGAGGATCTTGCCGCGGCGTGCGGAGACCTGACTGGGCGTCCGGGTTCATTGTTCGACCCGGCGGTGCTGGCCGGACTCCGCCCGGCACTCGGCTGGGGCCGAGTGGATGCGATCGGCTATTTCCTCCACCGGTATCTCCAGCCGAATGGCGATTACCCGCAGTACCAGCGGCAGGTGGCCGCTCTCCCGGTGGGCTCGTCGCTGCTACGGGTACTCGGCGAATCCGGATATGCCGAGGGCCTGCTGCGAGATGCCCACACTCGCCACAGCGCGCGGGCGATGATCATCGGCTTCGCCCGGTCGGCGGGCACGAGTGCTCCGGCGGACACGAACACCAGGTTCAGCCGTGACGTGCCGGAAGCCGACCCGGAGATGGCCGCCGACGCCGTGCGGACACTGTGGGACCGGTTGAACGAGAGCGACCGCGAGTGGCTGGTCAGGTTCCAGGATCACGATCAGGACGTCAACCGGCATCTCGTCCACCTCGCGCGCTGGCAGGGGGCACCGACCACACTCCCGGTGGTGCCCGAGGGGACCGCCGAACACGACCGAACCGATGTCATCGCGGAGAACGCATTACGGATCGCTCGGGATGCGCCCCTGTCTGACGAGCCGCGGACGTTCCTGCGCAGCATGAAGATCAGTGCCGCCCAGTTCGCGCACCTGGTCCGGCTCGGGGCCGACCCGATGGCCGCCGTGCGGGACGGCATGTTCCGCGAGGGCTCGGTCGTCTCGTTCCCGACCTTGAACGACGCAACGGCCGACGCTGCGCCCGCGGAGCTGTTCGGCGACACCGACGGGGTGCCGGTGAGCATGAGGGTCACCACCCGCCATTGGCTGCCGCTGCACGCATTCGGGACCCGGAACGAGGTACTGCTCGCACCGGAATTGTTGCGGGTGCTGGAAAGTCGCGTCGTCACCGGCGAGGACGGGCAGCGCAGGGTCATCGTCGACCTGGTAGGTGAGAGCGCCTGGACGGATGCCGAATCCGTGGCGCCGTCCACAAGCGACTCCGCGCCGCCGGCCGACCGTGCGGAAATGGCTGTCATCGAGGACGCGATCCGCGCGCGTTTCGCCGGAACGGCGGTGTTGGTCAACGCTTACCGGATCGTGGACGGTCAGGTCATGGTCCGGCTGGACCATCCTGGCCGGACGGCACCCGTCTGGCTGGCCGCGAGCACCGACCCGGCGATCCCGGAATGGCTCTACTTCAAGGCCGCCCGTGAGCATCGGGCGCTACTGCCGAGCGACCTCGTCCAGCCTGACGAAACCGGTATCTATCAGCTTCGGATTCCCGGGACCTACCGGATCGGCCGGCTGTCCGCGCCGATCATCGCGGACAGCTTGTATGCCGCGGTGCAGACGCTGGTTTCGGCCGGACAGATCGCGAACGTCGGTGAGCCGTTACCCGAGTTCGTCCCGCAGCTGACGGAGGAACAGCGACGGCGGCTCCAGCGCACCATCGAACTGCGGCTGAACGCGGCCGTCCGGAGGGTCGAGGTGTCGGCCACGCCGGCAGCTCTGACCGTCGTCATCACGGACAGCCGTGGCAGTTACCGCATTCCGGTGACCTATCAGCGAGGCCTCCGCACCCCCAGCGTTTCCCTGCTGTCGTTCGATGATCACGACACGCACCCTGTCCAGGTTCCCGCACTCGGGGAACCCGACCTCACCGGGATCGCGGAAAGCGTTGCCGCGGTTGTGTTCTACCGTGCGGTCGTGATGGGCGGGGACTCCCTGCCCCCGGTGCTGCCTCCCCAGGCCACGACCGCGTCGGTCTACACCGAGCCGATAGCGCGCGACCCGTACGTGGTGCGCGCTCTCGCCGCCGCCCGGCTGGGCCGGACGATGACGATGGAACCGCGTGCGCCTTGGCTGGGCATGCCGGCAGCTGAGGGGACGATCGCCTGGCATCTGCAGCATTCGGTCGCCCTGACCGAGGACGACTGGGCCAGGACGATCGCGTCGGCCGAGGCGATCGGCAGTCCGTCCTCCCAACGGGCGGCGGCCAACGCGCGGCTCGCACTGGCGATACTCCAGGACGAGATCCGTCCGCTGGTCCAGCGTTACACCGACATTGCCGTCACGCGCCGGGTCGAACCGGCGCAACAGGCGCTGTCCGCACTCAGCGATGCCATCCGGTCGTACAGCGCGTTCGTCCGCCTGATGCTCAGCCAGGACCCCGACGGGGCCTTCCACGACGTGCTGCCGAACCAGCCATTGCCCGGCGATGCCGGACCGGGCGCGGTGTTCCTGGCCGGCGGTGGGATATGGGCGCCACGGCTCGACAATCCGGGGCTCCTGCGCGATCCGGTCATGCCGACGCTGTTCGACCCGCTTGGCGTCGAGTACGGCTCGACGGCTGTGCTCACTACCTACCAAATCGCCGATGGTCGCCGGTACTACAGCTTCGAAGCGCAGACATTGCTCCTCGGTGTCTACCAAGCCACGCAGGCGACGGCCGGGCTGACCGGAGCCGCCCTGGCGCTGAAAGTGGCGTCGTACGCCGCGTCCTTGCTGGCTGCTCCGGCAAGGGCCGAGTTGGCGGGCCGGACCATCGTCGATGCGCTGGGAGCGGATTCCTACGCCGGTGAAGACAGCGCCCTACACGGCCTCCTTGGCGGTCAGCTGTCGCGGATTCCGGCCGTCGGCGACCTGGACTTGGTTCGGCAGGCGCGGAATCAGCTCAACAGAGCCGAAACCCGGCTGTCGGAGGCGCTGGCCTCCGGTGACGCCACGGAGATGGCGGCCGCCCGGATGGCCGTCAACGTGGCCCGGTTCGAGGTTTCCACTCTGGAGGAAGCGCTGGCACCGGCCGAACCGGTCGACGCGCCGGCACCGGCGGGGGCGCAGTTGTCCGGTAGCTCGGTCGAGCTACTGCGCGGGGTGGTCGAGTCGATCCCCGAGGGCGGTGAGGGACGACGATTGCTGGACACGTTCCTGGAGAACTACGCCAGGAACATCGAGGGCGTCGATATCGTGGAGAGCGTCGTGTCCGCGTCATGGCTGCTGGACTCCGGTGCCCAGACGATGCACTGGCACAACACCGAAGTCGATCCGGGGCACCCCCGGCTGCAACCGTTGACCGAGGAATGGGCGCACACTATCCGGCTGCGGCTGGAGGACGGCTATTTCGACCTCGACAGCCAGATCCAGCTCGCCGCCTACTACCGCATGCGACTGAAGCTGGAGGGACGCACCGGCGAGGCGCTGGAGAACGGCGTCACCGCATATGTGGCATACCTGCAGAGCACGCCGGCCGACCCGGCACGCGACGGGCAGCCGATCGCCGAGGCGCTGCCCGGCTATCCATATCGGACCATCCAGGAGGCCTATTCCGGCTCACAGACTGAGGAACCCGACGACGTCCGGGAAACGCTGGCGTGGCTGGGCGCGTACTACCCCGGCCGGCTCTTCGTGGACGGGATGTACGAGGCCACCGTCGACCAGGTCCGGCAACTCGCCACCGTGCCGGACGAGGTGCATTGGGTCATCGCCCACCAGTTGGCCATCACCGGTACCGCGTTGCACCTCGGCCCCGCTCCCTACGTGGGTGCGCCGCCGCGCGACGCCT
>DASZVT010000168.1:0-9005 GCA_035546915.1 Mycobacteriales bacterium
GCCCGGCAGAGCCGGCGCACCTCGTCGAGCGTCCACCCGCTCGCCGCGCCGTCACTCATCCAGACCATCCCTGTCCTCACCGTCCACCTCGATCATGCCCCATGCCGCAGCCGGAGCCGGCCCGTCGCGGCGAGTACCGAACTACGCTGCTGAGGTGCCCCGCGAGCGCGTGCTGATCCGGGCCGGTGCGGTGCTGATCGCGCTGGCCCTGCTCGCCGGCTGTGGTGGTTCCGGCCCGAACGCGAACCGGTCGACCGACGACGAGCTCGTGCTCGGCAACATTGGCAGTTACAGCGGCGGCCAGTCCTCCTCGTTCGTCGGCGCACAACAGGTGATCAAGGCATGGGCCAGCTGGGTCAACGACCACGGTGGGCTCGCGGGACACCGGATACGGCTGGTCGTCAAAGACGACGCCAGCGACCCCGCGACCGGCCTGCGGGTCGCGCACGAACTGGTTGAGCACGACCACGTCGTGGCGATCGTCGGGGACGAGAGCACCGTCGACGAAGCCTGGGCGTCGTATGTGACGAAGCAGGGCATTCCAGTGGTGGGGGGCGCGTCGGTGAACGCGCCCTTCCTGACGAATCCGAACTTCTTCCCCAGCGGCACGACCTCGCTGGCGATGCTCTACCAGACCCTGGTGTTGGCGAAGTCGATCGGCCCGCGCTTCGGATTCCTCTACTGTGTCGGCGTCGCGCTGTGCAACGAGGGCGCCAGCGTGCTGCCGCTGCTCACCAAACCGATGGGCCTGCAGGTACCGGTGAGCGCACCCGTCTCGACGTCCGCACCGGACTACGTCGCGGTCTGCCAGCGACTGAAGCAGGCTCGGGTCGACTCGTACGAGGTGGTGGCCGGATCCGCCACGGTGCTGCGGATAGCCGCAGCCTGTCGAGCGCAGGGGGTAACCGCGCGATTCATCGCGTCCGACGGCACCATCACAGCTGCCTGGCTGGACGAGCCGGCCGTGGATGGTGCCCTGGCGGCGGAAATCGACTTTCCATACACCGATGCGTCGGTGCCCGCGACTCGCGAGTACCAGCAGGCAATCGCGCGATACGCGCCGGAACTCGGCTCGGCCAACGGTCCGAACGCGTCCTACGCCTGGGTGGCCGGCAAGCTGTTCGAGAAGGCCGTCGCGGCCAGCGGGAGCTCGCATGTTACGCCCGAATCGGTGAAGCAGGGGCTCTACCACCTGCATGACGAGACCCTCGGTGGGCTGGCACCACCGCTGAACTTCAAACCAGGAGCGCCCGCGCTGATCTCCTGTGGTTTCACGCTCGAGATCAAAAACGGAAAGGTGCTGACGCCGAACGGACTGCGCACCACCTGCCTGCCCGCGGACGTGCTGATCCGGATCCTCACCGGCCTCGGGCGGTAACGCGGCACGCCAGGCCCACCGATGACGGAGGCGGCACCGGCGGAATCCCGGTGGAGCTGACCCGGTGCAGCCGCCAACACCCGAGCGGGATGTCGAACACGGATCACCTGGCTTCGTTGGTCATCGTAGGCCGAACGGCGTAGTGAGGTCTCGAATCGGTTACATTGCCATCCCGGCATTTACATGATACTTAATTGCGTGGCAGGCTGCGACTTGGGTCACCAGCAGTGAACTGTACGCGATATACATACGTCTGCTTTACGACATACAGCCCGCGATGGGTTCAGTCGAAGCCGGGTTACTGAAGGAGGGTCATCGTGCGGAGAGTGCGAGTCGCCTGCCTGTCCGCCGTCCTTGGTCTCGGGCTTGCCCTGACCAGCGCGTGCGGCAGCAGTTCGTCCAATTCGTCGAGTACGCCGAGCGGAGGCGGCTCGTCCGCCCCGGCCGCGACCGGGTCCACGATCAACATAGGCGTCATCGCCTCGATGTCCGGTTCGCAGGCCTCGAGCACCGAGCAAGCCGGGTACGTGGCACAGGCCTGGGAGAAGTACATCAACGCCAAGGGCGGCATCAACGGCCACCCGGTGAAAATCTTCGTCGAGGATGACCAGGGGGATCCGACAGCCGCAGCCGCAGCCGCGAAGAAGCTGGTGACCCAAGACCATGTCATCTCGGTCTCTGGCGCGACCGACAACCTGATCACCGCCTGGGACAGTTACGTCACCGGCCAGGGTGTCCCGATCGTGGGCGGCACCGGCAATTCCAACGACTGGTTCAAGAACCCGTTGATGTTCCTGACCCCGACCGACGTGCTCAGCGGGCTGACCCTGCAGGTCAAGGTGGCGAAGCAGTATGGCCATGCGACCAAGTTTGCCGACCTGTACTGCGCCGAGGTGGCCTCCTGCAAGGACGCCAACCCACCGCTACAGGCTGCGGCGAAAGCAGCCGGCGTCGGCTTCACCTCACTGCCGGTGAGTTCGACCGCACCGGACTACACCGCGGAGTGCCTGAGCCTCAAGGAACAGGGCGTCGACTACGCGCAGTTGAACTTCACCACCGCCGCAGCCGTCAAGTTCGTCCAAAGCTGTCAGGCACAGGGCTACAACCCGACCTGGGGTACCTCGATGCAGTCGTACGCGAAGGGCTACCTGTCGCTGTCGAACTTCACCGCGTACGGCCCGGCGTATGCCTTCAACCCGGCGATGGACACCGCGTTTGCGACGGCGTTCAACGGCGCGATGGACAAGTACGCGGGCGGCAAGAACGTCACCGGCGGTCCGGCGACCTGGACCTGGGACGCGCTGCAGTTGACCGCCAAGGTGCTGGCCAACGCACCGGCGAACCCGACATCGCAGGACGTGATCAATGGGCTCTACGCGCTGCAGGGCGAGACGCTCGGTGGCGAGTTGGCGAACGCGCTGACCTTCACCAAGGACAAGGCCGCGACCCCCGGCGCGCACCCGTGCGGCTTCGTGATGGGTGTGCAGGGCGGCAAGCTGGTGGCGCCGGCCGGTGCGGACACGATCTGCGCCAGTGCATCGTCCAGCACCGGGTGAGCTGAGCACCAGCGAGCGCCCCCTGCCGGCCTCACCGGCCGCCGCACCGGCCTTGCCGGTCCGGCGGCCGGTTCAGGGAGCGATCGCTCGGCAGATCAAGGTCGCCAGCCGTTGCCATTGCTCGCGGTCCTCGGCACCGTAGGCAGCGAGCTGGCGGGCGCTGCCCCCGATCAGTGCCTGCAGGTCCGCCACGGTGACTTCGGGCCGGACCGCCCCCGCCTGCTGGGCCCGCTGGAAGGTACGCCCGAGCCCCGCGACGATCCGCTCCGCGCTGTCCTTCGCCCCCACCACCGGCTCGGTCCGCAACAGATGACCGAGGGTCCGCTGCCTACTCAGCCGGACGAGCAGATCCCGGACCAGGTCGAACAGCGCCTGGCCGGGGTCCGGTGCCTGCGCCGCCTCACCCGCCCGCTGCTCGAACCAGGCGAGTTCGCGCTGCGCCACCGCCGCGAACAGCGCGGCCTTCGTCGGGTAACTGCGGTAGACGGTCGCTTTCCCCACCCCGGCGCGGGCCGCGATCTGGGGAATGGTCGCCTTCCAGCCACGTGCCGCGAACATCTCGCTCGCCGCCTCCAGCACGCTGTCGTGGTTGCGCCGCGCGTCGACCCGACGTCGCTGCCGCGGGCCCGTGCCCTGATCGGCCTGAATGCGGACCGGCGGCATCAGTCACCTGCCCCGACCGGCGCCGGCGACAGTTCGGCCTCGTAGGGCAGCGGACGGGCAGTGCGCCGCGGAATGCAGAAAGCAGCCAGTCCGGACGCTACGGAAACGGCCGCCGTTACCAGGAACGCCGCCTCGAAAGCATGCTCCGTCGGGAAGGCCGACGCGACGACTCCGGCGGTCAGGATGCTCGCCGCGACCTGCGCGCCCACCGACGACCCGACCGAGCGCACCAGGTTGTTGACGGCGGTGGCCTCACCGGTCTGAGTCGGGCGTACCGCATCGACGATCAGGTTCGGCATCGCCGCGAATCCGAGCCCGATGCCGACGTTCATCACCACTACCCAGCCGATGATCGCGCCCTGGGATCCGTGTTCGATCGCGGCCAGCACCAACCCGAGCGCGGTGATCAGCGCCCCGACCGCGAGCGACACCCGGCTGCCGAATCGCTGTGAGATCCGCGCGGCCAGTATCCCGGCCAGGATCATCACGAGCGAGCCAGGGACCATGATCAACCCGGTTCGGGTCGCGTCTACCCCGAGGCCGTATCCGGTCGAGCGGGGCGACTGCACGAACTCACTGACCAGGATGAACGAACCGAACATCCCGAAGCCCATGCAGGCGGTGGCCACGTTGGTGATGAGCACCGCGGGCTCCCGAAGAGTCACCATGTCGATCAGCGGCTCGGCCCTCCGCTGCTCGAGCAGCACGAAGCCGACCAGTACCGCAGCGCCCGCCGCGAACAACGCCAGCGTCCGGGTGTCCGACCAGCCCCAGTCGGTAGCCTCACTGACTGCTACCAGCGGCGCGGTCAGCCCGATGCCCAGCACCAGCGCACCGGCGACGTCGACCCGCGCGGGGGCACGCACGGGTGACTCCGGCACGAACAGGAACGCACCGACACTGGCGACCGCCGCACTGATCGCACCGACCCAGAAGATCCAGTGGAAGCTGGCGTGGTCGACCAGAACGCCACCGACGAGTAGGCCGGCGCCACTGCCGACACCGGTGGTCGCGGAGAGCATGCCGATGGAGGCGACCCGTCGCTCGGCCGGGAACTCGTCCCGCACGATGCCGAAACACAGTGGCAGCACGCCACCGCCCACCCCCTGCACGACGCGCCCGATGAGAACGACGTCGAGGCTGTTGCCGAGCGCCGAAATCGCGCCACCGACGCCGAACCCGACCAGTGAGATCACCAGCAGTGCCCGCTTGCCGAACATGTCGCCGAGGCGACCGAAAACCGGCGTGAAGATCGCCGCCGAGATCAGGTACGAGGTGAGCGTCCAGGCCACGTTGGTCGCCGACGTGTGCAGCCCGGTCTGCAGATCGGTCAGCGCCGGGATCAACGCCGTCTGTGCGACGGAGTATGCGACGGCGGCCAGCGTGAGCACGGCGAACGTCCGGCTCAGCGACGTCCTGCCGGTCCACACTGTGGGCACCAGACCTCCTGCAGTCCACCGCGATGATGGCCTATCCGGACCCGTGAGTCCACTTCGCCGCAGCCGGCGAGCCCGGACGTGCGTCATCCGGATTTCGTATTCCGGCCTTTGGAAACGTCGTTACCAGGAATGTCACATGCGAGTCTGCGGACGGAATCCGTATCGTCGGCAAGGTGACGTGCCGACCGGTGCGTCACCTTGCCGACGATACGAGCGAATGCGGGGAGCAACATGGATCTGGGCGTCCGCGACAAGGGATACGTGATCGTCGGAGGAACCTCCGGGATGGGGCTGGCCACGGCACGGGTGCTGGCCGGGGAGCAGGCGTCGGTGGTGGTCGTCGGTCGCGACCCGGAGCGGGCACAGCGCGTGGTCGCCTCGCTCGCCGATGCCGGCGGTCGCGTCTGTGCGGTGACCGGCGACATCCGGGTGAGCGACGAGGTGGCACGCCTCGTGACGGAGGCGGTCGACCGACTCGGACGCCTCGACGGCGTCGGGGTTTTCACCGGCATCACCGGCCACGCCACCATCGACATCTCGGACGAGGAGTGGACCGACGCCTTCCGGGATGTGCTGCTCGGCACCTCGCGGGTGGTCGAGCATTGCCTGCCGCATCTGACCAAGCAGGGCGGGACGGTTGTCACTACGTCCGCCTACTCGATCCGAGCACCGGAGATCATCCGGCTGCCGTACACGTCACTGAAGGCGGGGGTAGCCGCGTTCACCAAGGGCATCGCGAAGGCCTACGGCGGGCAGGGCGTGCGGGCGAATTGCATTTGTCCCGGCGCCATCGAGACCGAACCGATGCAGGAGCTACGCCAGCAACTCGCGCGGGAGCGTGGCTTCCCCGTCGAGGAGGCGATCGAGCGGGTGATGGAGTCCGAGTGGGGACTGGAACTCGCGCTGGGACGGCTCGGCCGGCCCGAGGAGGTGGGCGAGCTTGCCGCCTTCCTGCTCTCGCCGCGCGCCGGCTACCTCACCGGAGCATTGATCAACATCGACGGCGGTACGAACTTCTGACGTGATCCGGCCCGGTGTGATTGATTGACCGATGACGGTGTGACGAGACGAGCAAGGCGGACGGAGGACGAATCCGGTGGAACTGTGGGAACTGGTGGCGCGGGAGGAGATCCGCAGCTGCGTCGCGCGCTACAACGCGGCGGGTGACGCGGGACGGATGGACGACATGATGGGCGCCTTCGCCGAGGACGCGATCATGGAGATCGACGGCGAGCAGACGAAGGGTCGGGACGCGATCGCCGCGATCTTCCGCGACGCCGGGCGCGGGTTCGTGCGGTACGCGAAGACGGCGGGCACGCCTCGTGATGTCCCGGTGCTCAAGCACTTCACGTCGACCCTGGACATCACCGTCAGCTCACCGACCGAGGCGCACGCGTCGATGTACTACGCGGTACTGATGTACCACGGCCTCGACCACTGGGGCCGTTACGTCGACGACTACAAGCCAGTCGGAGACCGCTGGTACATCGCGCACCGGCGCGAGTTCATGGAGGGCGCCAGCGTCGGCGGCTTCGGTGCCCGGCATATGGCGGAGATGGGCCGCGGGGGCTTCTGAGCTCGACCATCAGCGGCGTCCACACGCAAGGAGGACCGATGCAACCCGTACTGCGCGGCCTGAAGGTCGTCGACCTCGCCGAGGACCACGCCGGCGACATGACGGCGATGTACCTCGCGGACGCGGGAGCCGACGTGGTCAAAGTCGAGCGCCCAGGTGGCGACCCGACCCGAGCCGAACCGGGCGGCAGGGTCTGGAACCGGGGCAAGCGCAGCGTCGTACTCGACGTCGCGTCGGCGGCGGGACGGGATGCCGTACGGCGGTTGGCCATGCAAGCGGACGTGCTGGTCGAAAGCGGTCCGCCTGCTGCCATGGCGACGCTCGGCCTGGACTACCCGACGCTCAGCGCGGGGAACGAACGGCTGATCCACTGCTCGATCACCGGGTACGGACGACGCAGCGCGCTGCGGGACCGGCCGGCTGACGACGCGCTGGTGCAAGCCCGGCTCGGGATGAACTTCGAGCAGCCCTGTTACCGAAGGGACCCGGCGACCGGTGATTTCGTCGACGAGCCGGTGTTCCTCTACGTGCCGCTCGCGAGCTATGGCGCCGCGATGCTGGCCACCACCGGGATCCACGCGGCATTGCACGCCCGCGAGGTCACCGGGGAGGGACAGTGGGTCGAGACCTCGCTGGCGCAAGGCGCGCTGCTGTGGACCTCACAGATCCGTTACCAGGCGCAGCACGAGCCGCCGGGCTTCATGACCGTGCCGTTCCACCTGCGCGGGTTCCTGTTCGAGTGCGCGGACGGGCTATGGGTGCACGTGATGATCGTGCGCGACTCCAACGACCGGCTGTACACCGCGCTCGACGTGACGCCGGAAGGCCGGCTGTCGATGGGGTACTGGAGTACCGCCGACGACTGGGCGGCATGGTTCCGGTACGTCGGGGACGCCTTCCGGCGCTTCAACCGGGCCGACGCACTCGCTCAGCTCGACGCGGCGGAGGTACCGGTGGTCCCGGTGCAGCGCGCCGCCGACGCATACGCCGTCCCGCAACTGCAACACAACGGGATGGTCGCCGAGATCGACGATCCGGAACTGGGCCGGCTGCAGATGATCGGGGTGCCGTATTCGCTGGAGCGCAATCCGCACCCACCGCTCCGACCGCAGCCGGTCCTTGGCGCCGACACCCACGTCGTCCTCTCCGAGGCGGGATTCAGCACCGACGAGATCCAGCTGCTGGAAGCCGGGGCGGGCCGGTGAACACGCCACTGCAGGGCCTGCGCGTGCTGGACTTCGGAGCGAACCTGGCTGGACCCTTCGGTCCGCAGATGCTCGGCGACCTGGGTGCCGAGGTGGTCAAGATCGAGGAGATCGGGACGGCGGCGCGGACCATGGGGCGCGGCTCCTCCTTCGCCGGGTGCCAACGCGGAAAACGCTCGCTGGCGGTGGATCTCAAGACGCCGGACGGGGTCGCCATCGCACACCGGTTGATCGAACGGACCGATGTCCTGCACCACAACCTGCGGCACGGCGTCGCCGAGCGACTCGGCTTCGACTACACCACCGCGAAACGGCTCAACGCCCGGATCATCTACTGCCACACCACCGGCTGGGGCGCCAGCGGCCCGGACGCGCACCGCCCGGGATGGGACCAGTTCGGCCAGGCGCTCGGTGGTGCCGAATACCACAGCGGCGGCTGCGAGCACGGCAACCCGCCGATGTGGTACCGGTACGGCATGTGCGACGCGGTGAACGCGATGCACTCGGTCATCGGCGTACTACAGGCGCTCTACCAGCGCGACCGCACCGGCGAAGGCCAGCTGGTGGAGACCAACATCCTCAACGGCGGGATGACGATGAGCTCCGACCTCTACCTGACGCCGGCCGGACCGGTCGAGCGCCCGGTGCTGGATCCGCAGCAGCGCGGGACCGGCCCGCTGCGCCGGCTGTACCGGACGGCTGACGGCTGGCTGATGGTGAGCTGCCGGAGCGACGAGCAGTGGGAACGGCTGGCGGCCACCGTGGGTAGCGCGGAACTGGCGCGGGACCCGCGGTTCGCGACCGCCGCGCAGCGGCAGGCCCACGGCGAGGCACTTGCAGCCGTGCTCGAACCGTTGCTGCTCTCCCGCGCTGCGTCGGAGTGGGTCGCCGTGCTCGATGCCGCCGGGGTGCCGGTGGAGCTGTCCAGCCCGACGTACGCCGCCGACATGTTCGACGATCCGGACGCCGCCGCTGCCGGCTGGATTGCCGAATACGACACGCCGAACCTGGGCCGGTTCAAGCAGATCGGCACGCTGGTCGAGCTTTCCGGAACTCCCGGCCACATCACCGGTCCGCCACCGCTGCTGGGCGAGCACACCGTCGAGATTCTCGCCGAGGTCGGCTGGGATGCCGACGCCGCAAGCGATTTCAAGGAGCGAGGAGTCGTTACGTACCCGGAGGAGTAGG
>DASZVT010000169.1:0-7226 GCA_035546915.1 Mycobacteriales bacterium
TGACCGGCCCGCCGCTGACCTGCCCGCCGCTGACCTGCCCGCCGCTGACCTGCCCGCCGCTGACCTGCCCGCCGCCGGTGCGCGTTCCGGCCGGTCTGTGCGACATGAGCGTTGTCCCAGCGACCGCCATGTCGCACAACCAGGTGCGCTGCGGCAACCCAGATAGTCAAACCCGACTAATATGTGGGCATGTCCGCCACGCGCCTGCTCGTCCTGGGCGTGATCCGCATCATGCAGCCGGTGCACGGTTACGACGTCCGCCGCGAGTTGTTGAGCTGGCGTGTCGAGGAGACGGCCAACGTCAAGCCGGGGTCGATCTACGGCGCCATCCGGACCCTGGAGAAGGACGGCTGCGTGGCGGTGCACGCGCACGAGCGCGACGACCGGCGGCCGGCCAGGACCACCTATGTGCTGACGGGCGAAGGGGAGAAGGAGTTCCAGCTGTTGCTGCGGCAGTCTTGGTGGACGGTGACGGCGCCCGCGGAACCGCTGGTACCAGCGCTGTGCTTGATGCCCTTCCTGTCGCGGGAGGAACTCGCCGGCGCATTGCAGGCGCGGATGAACCAGCTCGAGGCACAGTTGCAGTCAGCCGCTTTCACCCGCGGCTCCATCCGGGACGGTGCGACCGGTGCGGACGGCGCCATCCCGGAGCACGTCCGCGAGATCCTTGACTTCGTCTCGGCTCGCACCCGGGCCGAGCTCGAGTGGGCACGCGGTCTGCAGAAGCGGTTGCGGGCCGGGGCGTACCGGTTCTGCGGTGACGAGGGATTCGCCGAGACCTTTCCGGAATTCCGGTCGTCCTATATTCAAGCTTGACCATATGGTGATCCGCTGTCACGCTCTCTCCGCCGGAAGGAGACGACATGATCACGGCTCGGGGACTGGCCCGACGCTTCAAGACGAAGGCGGGTCCGGTGGACGCCGTACGCGGTGTCGACCTGGATGTCGCCCCAGGCGAGATCGTCGGCCTGCTCGGACCGAACGGTGCCGGCAAGACCACCACGCTGCGGATGTTGACCACGCTGTTGATGCCGAGCTCGGGCACGGCGCAGGTTGCCGGCTTCGACCTGGTGAGCCAGCCGCGCGAGGTGCGTCGTCACATCGGGTACGTCGCGCAGGTCGGCGCAGCGCCGAGCGCCGGCACACTGTTGGGCGAGGAACTCGTCACCCAGGCGAGGCTCCAGGGCCTGTCCAAGGCGGACGCGACGGCCCGGCTGGTCGAGGTCGCGCCCCGGCTCGACCTCGGCGGGCTGGAACGGCGTGCACTGCTGGAACTGTCCGGCGGGCAACGCCGCCGGTTCGACATCGCACTCGGCCTGATGCACGCCCCGCGGCTGGTCTTCTTGGACGAGCCGACCACCGGCTTGGACCCGCAGAGCCGGGCCAACCTGTGGTCACACATTCGCTCACTGCGGGACGACACCGGCGTCACGATCCTGCTGACCACGCACTACCTGGACGAGGCGGATGCGCTCGCCGACCGGATCATGGTCATGGACGGCGGCCGCATCGTGGCTGACGACACTCCGGACGCGCTCAAGGCCCGGATCGCCGGTGACGTGGTGACGCTGACGCTCGCCCCAGAGACGGGCGAAGCGCCGTTCGCGCGCGCGGCGCAGGTCGCGCGCGAAGCGGTACCGGCGCGGGAGATCGTCGCCGGCGAGACCGACCTGCGGGTGACGGTGGATAACGGCGGTGTCGCGGTGGCTCCGTTGTTGCGGGCGATGGACGCGGCAGGTATCGCGTTGGCGTCCGTCGCCGTGACCCGCCCGTCCCTGGACGACGTGTTCCTGACCCTGACCGGGCACTCGCTGCGCGAGGGCCCCGACGGCGCGCCGTCGGAGGCACTGGCCGGTTCCACCCCGAGCTAGCGGAGACCAGACGTGCTGACCGAGACTTTCGTGATCTTCCAGCGGCAGATGCGCATCCTGTTGCGCAATCCGGTCTGGGTCTTCTTCGGCCTGACCCAACCGATCCTCTACCTGGTGCTGTTCGGACCGCTGCTCAAGGGAGTCACCGGAGGTGGTCTGGGCGGCAACGACTCGTGGCGGATCTTCGTCCCCGGCCTGCTGCTGCAGTTGGCTCTGTTCGGTGCAGGCTTCGCCGGCTTCGGCATCATCCAGGAACTGCGGGAGGGCGTCATCGACCGGCAGCGGGTGACGCCGGCGCGCCGGCTGTCGCTGATCTTCGGCCGCACCCTCGGCAACATGGTGACGATCGGGGTCCAGGCCGCGATCCTCATCGTGGTGGCGCTCCCGTTCGGCCTGCGCGCCTCGTGGGACGGCGTCGTGTCATCGGTGATCCTGGTCTGCCTGCTCGCGCTCGGCATCTCCGCGGCCTCGTATGCGATGGGCCTGATCCTCAAGGACGAGGACGCCTTCGCCCCCTTCATCCAGGGTGTCTCGTTGCCGTTGCTGCTGCTGTCCGGCGTGCTGCTGCCGATGTCGCTGGCGCCCGCGTGGCTGCGGCACACCTCCCAGGTCAACCCGTTGAGCCACGTGGTGGACGCGACCCGCGCCTTGTTCCGGGGGGATTTCGGCGACCAGGACGTGTGGATCGGGATCTGCATCACGGTCGCGCTGGGGGCATTGCTCGCCTGGTGGGGCAGCCGGACCTTCCAGCGGCAGAGCGCTTGACGCGACTGCTCAGAGCGGTGTGTGCGACATGGGCGTTGCCCCGGCGACGTTCATGTCGCACAACCGAGGCGGCCCAGCTGCGGTATCCTGACACTCATTGCTGCCGGAGGGGCGTGTCGCCGAACCGCCGGCCTGAGCCGGAGAGGGGCTGGTCAGGTGAGCAGGCTGGGGCCGTGGCAGCCGTCGAGTACCGAGGAACGTCTGGACCGGATGGAGTCGCTGGCGGCGATCCAGCAGCTTCCGTACCGGTACGCGGTCGCGCTGGATTCGCGCAACATCGACGACCTGGTCCAGCTCTTCGAGCCGGACGTGCAACTGGGGACGGGAGAGTCCGGACGGGAGGCACTGCACCGCTGGTTCACCACGATCATGCGGCTGCCGAAGACGTCGGTCCATTTCGTCGGTAACCACGTGGTCGACTTCGACGACGCCGACCACGCACGCGGGATCGTCTACTGCCGTGACCAACTCGAACGCCCGGCGACCGGGGAGTGGGAGATCGGTGAGCTCCAGTATTGGGACCGCTACGTGCGTGTCGACGGCGAGTGGTGCTTCGCGCGGCGCAAGTTCCACCGTTGGTACCTGGTCGATGCGCTGAGTCGTCCGAGCCACGGTGCCGGGGTCGACGACGGTAGCGACCCGTTGCGCGCGCGGCAACTCCCGGAGGCGTACGAGTCTTGGGCGCGGTTCTGGGCGGCCGCGGAGCGCGGCTGAGCGAGCCGGTCGCTGCTGCTCGTACACGTGATCGTCAGATAGACGTCGGGAACGATGTGAATCACCGCTGCACAGCGGTAGGCCTACGTAGCCATAACTGCCAGATGCGCCGCCCGAACCGGCGCGGTCCATTCCCGCAGCGCTCGCGTCCATGGCATCCTGATGCGGTCATGGCAGCTGAGTCGGGGACCGCTCCCTGACAGGGGAGGCTTGGTATGGGCACGCGTCTTGCAGGCAAGATCGCACTGGTCTCGGGATCAACCCGCGGCATCGGCCGCTCCATCGCCGAACTCTTCGCAGCCGAAGGCGCGAAGGTGGCCGTCACGGGGCGTACCGTCGAGAAGGGTGAGAAGGTCGTCGCCCGGATCCGGGATGCCGGCGGCGAGGCGGAATTCTTCCGCCTCGACATCACCGACGAGGACAGCGTGCGCACGGTTGTCGCTGCGGTGGCGGAACGATTCGGCGGCCTGACGACGCTGATCAATAACGCGGCGCCGACCACCGACGTGTCGACGACGGTGAAGCCGTTGGTCGAGTACTCCAACGAGGAGTGGAACACGATCCTGCTCGGCACCCTGACCGGCAACGTGTTCTGGGCGACCAAGCATGCCTGGCCGCACTTGAGCGCGGGCGAGGGTGCCGCGATCGTCAATATCTCATCAGCGCAGTCGATCAGCGGTATCAGCGGATTCGGCGCGTATGCCGCTGCGAAGGGCGGTATGAACAGCGTGACGCGGGTGCTTGCTGCCGAGGGCGCGCCGCACGGGATCCGGTGCAACTGCATCGTCGTCGGCCGCGTCGTCAGTGGCCGGGGTGACAGCGGAGTCGGTATCGGCGGGAAGGGCGGGCGACTGACCCGGCTCGGAAACCCGATGGACATCGCTTACGCGACGACGTGGTTGGCCGCGGACGAGACCGCCTTCGTCACCGGTCAGTTGATCGTCGCGGACGGCGGATTCAGCATCAATGGCGATGCCGTGATGGAGGCCGAGGGCTGACCGGCCCGCTAGCGCAAGGCTTTCTCCACCGCGCCCGCCAGCGCGTCTAGCCGGGGCAGGATCTTCTCGGCCGGTCCGTGCCCGAGCCCCGCGACCATGAGGCGTTCCACCCCGAACGATCGGGCCCGATCGACCGCATCGGCCATCTGGTCAGGGCCGGTCTGGACCGCGGTCATCGCATTCGACGACTCGGTCCGGGTGGCTGGCGTCATCAGGACCGAGATGCGCGGCCCACCCGGCCCGCGATCGGCCCGCTGCCAGGCATCCCGCAATTGGTTGAGGTGGTGGGGGAACGCGGGGTCATACAGCGCGTTCCCCATCGGTACCCAGCCGTCGGCCCAGGACGCGATCCGGTCGAAGTTCCTCGTGCTAGGGGGCACCCCGAGCAGGATCGGCGGGTGCGGTTGCTGTCGTGGCTTGGGCCACGAGCGGCTCGGGGACAGCCGCAGGTATTCCCCCTCGAACGCCGCAACCTCTTGTGTCCACAGCGCTTTCATCACTGCGAGGGTCTCGCCGACAACCTGCGCCCGGCGGTTCGCCGGGAAGCCGTGGTCCTCGAACTCTTCCCGGTTCCAGCCCCAGCCCACGCCGAGCACGAACCGCCCTTCGCTGAGCACGTCCAGGGTCGCGATTGCCTTCGCGAGCGCGATTGCGTCGTGCTCAGCGACGAGGGAGACAGTGGGGCCGACCTCGAGACTCGTCCGTGCGGCGACGAACGACAGCGCGATGTAAGGGTCCCAGAATCGCGCGTAGCGCTCCGGTATCGGGCCGCCTGGCGGGTACGCACTGCGTGGGCTGTCCACCGGGATGTGGGTGTGTTCGTTGAGGAACAGCCCGGTGAAGCCGCGTTCCTCGATCGCCTTCGCCAGCTCCAGGATGGGCATCGATCGGTCGGTGCAGTCCGCGAAGACGCCGACCTTGGGGCCGGTCGATCCGTCGAACCGCACGTCAGGCCGTGATGCCGAAACGCTCCAGGCCATAGCAGCGGATGGCGTTGCCACGAGCCAACAGGTAACGCTCATGGTCCGACAGGCCGGCGCCGTGGACGAGCTTGTCCAGCACCTCGCGGCAACGCGGCCAGGTCGAGTCACCGTGCGGATAGTCGGTCTCGAACATGATCTGGGTCATGCCGATCTCGTCTCGTAGCTTCAAGCCGGCGACGTCGTCGAAGACGCAGCCGTACATCTGATCGCGCATGTACTCACTCGGCGCGCGCTCGAGCAGCCCGTTGAGGTTGCCGTACCGGGGTCGCTCGTTCCAGACCTGGTCGAGCCGTTCCAGCAGGTAAGGCATCCAGCCGACCTGACCCTCGGACAGCGCGACGCGCAGGGTTGGGTACCGCTGCAGGACGCCGGAGGTCATCCAGTCCGCGAACGCGTGTGACGATCCTTGGTAGGTCAGGGCGAGGATGGCCGCCCGCGGCGCGTCGATCGAGGTGAAGGGGAACGTCGAGGACGAGCCGATGTGCATGTTGACGACGGTGTCCGTCTCCGCACACGCCGTGAACAGCGGGTCCCAGTAACCGCTGTGAATGCTGGGGAGCTTCAGCCGGGTCGGGTTCTCCGAGAACGCCATCGCGTGTGAACCCTTGTCCGCGCAGCGACGGATCTCAGCGGCGGCCAGCTCCGCGTCCCACAGCGGGATGAGGGTCAACGGGATCAACCGGCCGTGCCCGTCGCCGTCGCACCACTCGTCGATCATCCAGTCGTTGTAGGCCTGGACACAGGCCAGGCTGAGGTCCCGCGCTCCGTTCTGCAGGAAGGTCTGGCCGCAGAACCGGGGGAAGGTGGGGAAGCACAGGCTGGCCTGGATACCAGCGAGATCCATGTCCGCGAGCCGCGGCTTCTGCTCGAAGCAACCCTCGCGAATACCGTCGTAGGTCATCGCCACCCAGTTGTCGCCGAGCGTGTTCTGGTCATGCCCCGCAGCCGCGAACCCGGGGTTGATCGTCATCTCGTAGTCCTCGAAGCGCCAGATGCTGGCCCACTCGCCGTCATCGGTCTGCTCCCAGACATTGATCTTGCCTGGTGCGTACCGGCCACGTTCCTGCACGACGCGGGGTGCAGCGTCCTGGAACCGGCTCGGCAGATAGCGCTGCCACAGATCGGGCGGCTCGAGCACGTGGTCGTCGACGGAGACGATCTCCAGGTCAGAAGGGGCTGGCTCGGTGGCTGCGGATGCGATGTCGTTGCCATGCATGAAGGTCGGGCTCCTCTGGACAGACTGCCGTTCGGGCAGCTTCGCGCGCCATACGTCCGCGTGTCAACAATGCGACTGCATTAAGTACCGGGGGGATTATTCAGTACACTCTAACAGTTGTCGGGCGAGCTGAGCTCGGCACACGGTAGGCGTCGGCTCGCCGGGCGCCGGGCGGTCGTCACCGGGTCCGGCGGTGCGATCGCGTTGCGGCCCGCGCAGGAGGGTGCCGACATTGCGCTCAACGACCGCAGGCCCGGCGCGACGGAGCCGTGACAGCGCCGGATCGAGGCGCTCTGCCGCGACGTGTTCGCGGTGATCACGAATGTAACCCGGCGAGCCGGGCGCGCAGGAACTTGTCCGCAGTGCCCTCGACCGTTGGTCGGATCGATATCCTGGTAAACATGGTAAGCGGCGGTGCGCAGCCCAGTGCAGGTGCCGGTCGAGGAGACCTCGGAAGCCTATTTCGAATTCGCCAGGGGTATCAATATAGGCGGCACTTTTTATTGTACACAATTGGTATTGCTCGGAATGATGGTCCGCCGGGCCGGAAGGATCGTGAACATCGCATCCAACCCGTGGGCCAGCGATCCCATGCATGCGCATTATGCGGGGGTGAAGGCGGCGGTGGTGTCCTTCACCCGGCCCTGTGCGATTCACTCGGACTTTACGGATCAACGTC
>DASZVT010000170.1:0-3061 GCA_035546915.1 Mycobacteriales bacterium
CGGTACGGCCGGCGACCGCGGTGACCGCATCCCGCCGGCTACTGCCGGCATCGACCAGCTCCTGCACCTGCTCGGCCAGCGCCGGCAGGTCGGCCGTCGCGGTCGGATCCGCCGGCGGCGCACCCGCGATCACCACCGTGATCTCGCCCTTGAGCGGCTCGGCGCGGGCCTGGGCCGCCAGTTCGCCCAGGCCACCCCGCAGCACCTGCTCGTACGTCTTGGTGAGTTCCCGGCAGACGGCGGCGGCTCGATCGGCGCCGAGCGCATCCGCGAGGTCCCCCAGTGTCGCCGCGATCCGGCGCGGCGACTCCAGCACCACCAGCGTTCGCGGCTCGGCCGCGAGTTGTGCCAGCAGCCTGCTCCGCTCACCGGGACGGCGCGGCAGGAACCCCTCCATCACGAACCGGTCGGTGGGCAGGCCGGAGACCGCCAGCGCAGCAGTCACCGCCGACGGCCCCGGCACCACCGTGACCGGCAGGCCGGCGTCCAGTGCGGCCCGAACAAGCAGGTAGCCGGGATCGCTCACGCCGGGCATCCCGGCGTCCGTCACCAGTGCCACCGTGGCCCCGGTGCGCATGGCCTCAACAAGTTCACCGACACGGGCCTGCTCGTTCCCGGCGAAGTAGCTCACCACCCTCCCGCTGACCGCGATCTCCAGCCGCCGGACAAGGTCGCGGAATCGCCGGGTGTCCTCGGCCGCGACGACGTGCGCGGCCATCAAGGTAGCGCGCAACCGTTCCGAGGCGTCGTCGACCGACCCGATCGGGGTCCCGCACAGCACCAAGGGCATGGTCCATCGTCCCAGCCCGGACGGCCCGGCAAGCGCGCGGACGGCCCGGCGAGAATTAGGCTGGCGCGGTGACCGTGGCGGCCGAGACGACCTCGCGACGGCCCGTCGTCCACCACCCGGCCACCGGGCCAGCCGGTCGAAGCTGGACCGACCGGCTGGTCACTCCACTTCCCACCGACCGGGTCGCCGGGTGGGTCGTCACGCTGCTCGTCGGCGGGTTCGCCGCATTCATGCGGTTCTGGCACCTCGGTTCGAACCTGTGGCTCACCGACCCGACCAGCCAGAACCGGCCGCCGGGGTACTTCACCGGCACTTTCATCGACGCCAGCTCCGGCTGCGTGCGCTACTACCAAGACATCTTCGACGAGACCTACTACCACCACGATGCGCTGTCGCTGCTCAAGAACGGGGTCGAGCAGAACTGCCAGAACAACGGTCCGGGGTTCGTGGTGCATCCACCGCTGGGCAAGTGGATGATCGGCGCGGGCATCCACATCTTCGGCGACAACCCGTTCGGCTGGCGGTTCGCCTCTGCGCTGGTCGGCACCCTGTCGGTCATCATCCTGGTCCGGCTGGCCCGCCGGCTGTTCGGCTCGACCCTGCTCGGTGGTTTCGCCGGCCTGCTGCTCGCTCTCGACGGAATGGAATTCGTCCAGAGCCGGGTCGCGATCCTGGACATCTTCGTGATGTTCTTCGAGCTCGCTGCGCTCGCCACGTTGCTACTCGATCGCGAGCACGGCAGGCGATTACTCGCACGCAGGCTGGAGGCCGGCGCGCGCACCGACTACCCCGGCCCGCGCCTCGGCTTCCGCTACTGGCGGCTGGCCACCGGCGTCCTGCTCGGCGCAGGCCTCGCGGTCAAATGGAGCGGCCTGTATGTCATCCCGGCGTACGCCGCACTGGCCTTCGCCTGGGACGTCGGTGCCCGCCGGACCGCGAACATCCCGCGACCGGTGCGGGCCGCGATCCGGCGGGACTGGCTCGGCTGGGTGCCGCAGTTCACCTTGCTGCCGGTCGCGGTGTACACCGCGACGTGGACGGGCTGGTTCCTGGGCAATGCCAGCACGGCGTACGGGCGCGATTCGGTCACCGTCGCCGGGAAGTCCGTCACCCGGCTGGGGTTCGACGGGACCATCCGCAATTGGCTGGCCTATCAGTGCCAGGCATACAACTTCCACAAGAACCTGACCGACCGGGACCATTACGGTGACGGCAGCTACCTCATCCCGGGCCTGCACTTCTGCCAGACCGACACCGCCTTCCATGCCGCCGGCAAGCTGCACCCGTACCTGTCCAAGCCACTCGGATGGCTGGTGCTATCCCGGCCGGTGTCGTTCTACTACGAAAGCCCGAAACGAGGGCAGGCCGGCTGTAAGACGGACAGCTGCTCGAAAGAGATCCTCGACATCGGGACCCCCGCGATCTGGTGGGTCGCGGTCGCGGCACTCCTGGTGGTGCTGTGCATCTGGCTGATGCGACGGGACTGGCGGGCCGGCATGATCGTGCTGGTCTTCGCCTTCGGGTTCTTCCCGTGGATGCTGGACGAGCCCAGGCAGATGTTCCTGTTCTACGCGCTGCCGATCCTGCCGGTGATCGTGTTGGCGATCACCATGGTGGCTGGGGTGATCATCGGCAGACCCGACGCCGGCGAGCGCCGGCGGCAGATCGGGGCCCTCGGTGTGGGCGCATACCTCACACTGGTGGTCGTCAACTTCTTCTGGCTGTACCCGCTGCTAGTGGGCACCACGTTGTCCTACAGCGACTGGCACGCCAGGATCTGGTTCCCGGGATGGATCTGATGCCGAATACGAACGCGCGGGCCGAGCAAACCCCTGCTGCACCCGACACCCAGCACCACCCGGCGGTGGAGGAGTACCTCGAGACGATCTTCCACCTGGAGGAGGCCGGAGTTCCTGCGATGCGAGCCCGGCTGGTGGAGCGCCTCAAAGTGTCCGCACCCGCGGTCAGCGAGCAGATCAAGCGGCTGGAGCGGGAGGGTTACGTACGACTGTCGTCGTCCCGCACCATCGGTTTCACCCCGCAGGGGCGCTCGTACGCGAGCGCGATCGTGCGTCGGCACCGGCTCGCGGAGCGGTTGCTGGTGGACATCCTCGGTATGCCGTGGCACCAGGTACACGAGGAGGCCGGGCGGCTGGAGCACGCGATCTCGCCGGTGTTGGAAGCGCGTCTGGTGGACGTGCTCGACGACCCGGTGACCTGCCCGCACGGCAACCCGATCCCCGGTTCCAAGCGCCGGTACGCGCCGGGGCC
>DASZVT010000171.1:0-3553 GCA_035546915.1 Mycobacteriales bacterium
AGGCTCAAGTCGACGACTGTCGCCGCCGCCGCGGATTGGAGTCCTGAAACGATGAGCACTGAATCGACGACCGAGTTCCCGCGCGACGAGGTGGAACAGGCGTTCCGGCACTACTTCCTTACCGGCCCGGTGCATGAAGACTGGATCGCCTGGTCGCAGCTGTTTACCGACGACGCCACCTACCACGACCACTTCTGGGGCACCTTCCACGGGCCGGCCGAAATCCAGCAGTTCCTGGAGGGGACGATGTCGTTCGCGGCACACGTCTACTCGCCACTGGTCTGGTACGTACTGAACGGGTCCCGGATCGTCTACAAGGTGGTCAACCGGGCGGATGATCCGCGCGGCAGCGGCGCACCGATCGACTTCCCGTCACTCCAGGTGATCGAGTACGCGGGTGGCGGGAAGTGGCGGTCCGAGGACGACTGGTGGACCGTCGCCGAGATGAAACTGTTCAACCAGCGCTACCAGGCCGCCCGCAAGGAAGCCGGCGCGGCCGCGATTGACCCGTTATCGCGCAAGGACTGGGGCCCGTGGCACGACTGGGCCCGACCGGAGCCGGGCGAGACGGCCGCGCCATCGTGGCTCGGCCGCAAGGATGTGGCCCGCGTGGCTAGCATGCGCGACATGACCTTCGGCGTGCGTGACCCGCAACCGGCCCAGCGCTCCCACGGCGGCGAGAACCGTGGCTGACCTCGAGGCGCGGTTACGCAGACTGGAGGATCTCCAGGAGATCGGCCAGCTGTTCGTGGACTACGGCCGGCACCTCGACCGCGGCGACTTCGACTCCTATGCGGCGCTGTTCGCCGAGGACGGCGAAGTCCTGCTCGGCCCGATGGGCCGAGCGCAGGGGCGGACGAACATCCAGAAGCTGATGCAGGACGCGCTCGGTGAGCACGTCGGCGAGTCCGTCCATGTGATCAGCAGCCCGCAGATCACGCTGGACGGGGACCGGGCGACGGCCGAGGTGATGTGGTCGGTGGTGCACCGCACCACCGACGGCACACCGGCGCTGACGGCGGTCGGCCACCACAAGGACGTGCTGCACCGTGAAGACGGTCGCTGGCAGTTCCAGCGCCGGGCCGGCTACGTCGACCTGCCTGGCGCACCGCGCAAGTAAGCCTGCGTCGCCGCGAGGTTCCAGCGCTATCCCCGGCCGCGGTCGAACCCGTCGACCAGCCGCCGCACCGCGTACTCGAGGTCGGCCACGGTCAGGGTGACGGGTTGCTCACCGGCGGCGGCCTGCAAGGACGGGTGCATGCTGCCCTCCTCGGACAGTCCGCGGGCGACCAGCCAGCCGGTGAACAGCATCTGAGCCGCCGCGTACAGCGCGAACGCATCCGACTGGCTGAAACCGGCACCGCGCAGGATCCCCATCACCACGTCGGCGATGCGCCGCGCTGCCCGCGATGTCCCGGTCGAGGCGAGCGCCCGGGCGGCGACGCCGGGAAACTGCGCGAAACAGCGGTCCATCGCGAGCACGATCTCGACGTACTGGTCGATCCACGAGGCGTCCGGATCGACGGAGAGGTCGATCCGACTGGCCACCTCTTCGCAAACGCGGTTGACCAGTTCCCGTTTGCCCGCGATGTAGTAGTGCACCGCGGGTGCGGTCACGCCGAGTTCGGCGGCGACGGCCCGGACCGTCAGCGCCTCCAGCCCGTGCCGCGCCGTCACCGCGACTCCCGCCGCGGTGACGTCTTCGAGCGACAGCGGCGTCGGCTGCCGTCCGCCGCGGCGCCGCGGCGGACGCTCCGCGGTCGGGCTGGTCTCGTCAGCGGCGCCCATGGGCCCACTCTTGCAGCAGCGGGTCGATCCGCAGTGGCAGCAACTCGCGCGCCGCGAGCGACGACCGAGTCCGCTCGACGCCGGGGATGTGCAGGATCTTGTCCACCACGTCGTAGAGGTGCTCGGCACTGCGCGCCGCGACCCGGCAGACCAGGTCTCCTTCGCCGAGGGTCGCGTGTGCATCCAGCACCTCTGGCAGCTCGGCGAGCCCGGCGACCACCTCGCGCAATCGGCCCTGCGCTGCCTCGACCGTGGTGAAGGCCAGGATTGGGTGCCCGATCGCCTCCAGCAACGCCCGGTTTGACGTGCGCGACAGTAGACCCCGCCGCTCCAACCGGTCCAGGTGCGCCTGCACCGTGTTGCGGGCGAGGGCGAGCCGCCGGGCCAGCCCGAGCACGGTCTCCCGCGGAGACTCCTCGAGCAGCATCAGGATTCCGGTGTCAATGCCGTCAATGGTGCGCACGCTGTCCATCCAGCCCCCGAAAATGACCGCCGAGTTGAGCAGATAGCTCAGATGATTCCGGAGTACTCGCCAAAATGGAAGTGTGCGGCGACGCTAGTGCCCATGACGGTTGCGCCACCGGTCTCGTTGTCATCGTCGGGGCCGTCGCTGGACCCCGACGAGGTCGGCGTCCAGTTGATCGCCCCCGACGGGCGCCGCACGCCGAACCCGACCTACGACCCCTTCCTCGCCGACCTTGATCCAGCCGGGCTGCGCGGCCTCTACCGAGACATGCTGCTGATCCGGCGGCTGGACCAGGAGTCAGAGGCGCTGCAGCGCCAGGGCCAGCTGGCGCTTTGGCCGAGCCTGCTGGGGCAGGAGGCGGCCCAGATCGGTGCGGGGCGGGCACTGCGCTCGGGCGACTTCGCATTCCCGACCTACCGCGAGCACGGGCTCGCGCACACCCGCGGGGTGGACTGGGTGCACATGCTGCGTTTCTGGCGCGGCACCCACACCGGGGCTTGGAACCCGCGTGAACACAACATCAACACGTACTCGGTGGTCATCCCGACCCAGGCACTGCACGCGACTGGGTACGCGATGGGAATCCAGCGCCGGCACCGCGACGACGTCGCACTCGCCTGCTTCGGCGACGGCGCCACCAGCCAGGGCGACCTGTCCGAAGCCTTCGTCTGGGCGGCGGTCTTCGACGCGCCGGTCGTCTTCCTCTGCCAGAACAACCAGTGGGCGATCAGCGAACCGTCCCGCCGGCAGACCAAGATCCCGCTGTACCAGCGGGCGGCCGGATACGGCTTCCCGGGCATCCGGGTCGACGGTAACGACGTACTCGCGGTGCGGGCGGTGTGCATGCAGGCGCTGGAGCGGGCCCGTAGCGGACAGGGACCGACGCTGGTGGAGGCATACACCTACCGCATGGGCGCACACACCACCAGTGACGACCCGACGCGGTACCGCTCCCCCGCCGACGCTCGACGCTGGGCGCCGCGCGACCCGGTGGAGCGCTACCGGCGCTGGCTGCGGACCGAGGGGCTCTGGGACGACGACGCCGAGGCGGATACCCAGCAGGCGATCAACGCTGAGGCCGCACGGGTCCGAGCCGGGTGCCTGGCGCTGCCCGAACCGCAGCCTGCGCAGCTGTTCGATCACGTCTACGCGGAATTGCCGCCACCGCTGCGCGAGCAGCGCGACGGGTATCTGGCTTACCTCGAGACGCTCCGGCCGGAGGAGTTCTGATGCCGCGCTGGACGATGGTGCAGGCGATCAACGCCGGGCTGCGCGCCGCGCTGACCGAGGACGAGGACG
>DASZVT010000172.1:0-11976 GCA_035546915.1 Mycobacteriales bacterium
GTCTCGCTCGTCGTCGCGATCGCCGCTCCGGCCCGCCCCCGTCCCACACCCGCGGGCCGCCCTGCCTTGAGATCCGCGCCGGGGGTGCCGTGCCTGACGCGGTGGTGATCGGCGCCGGGCCGAACGGGCTGGTCGCGGCCAACCTGCTGGCAGACGCGGGCTGGAGTGTGCTGGTGCTCGAGGAGCAGGACGCCCCGGGCGGAGCGGTACGCAGCGGCGACTATCTCGGACCAGGCTGGACCGCCGACCTGTGCAGTGCGTTCTACCCGGTAGCCGCCGCGTCGCCGGTGATCCGCGGGCTCGGCCTGGAACGGCACGGGCTGCACTGGTCGCGAGCGCCCACCGTGCTGGCCCACCCGTTGCCGGACGGCCGCTGCGCGACCCTGAGCCAGGATGCGCTGCGCACCGCGCATTCGCTGGCCGGCTTCGCCGGCGCGGACGAGGCGAACTGGCTCGCGCTGGTCGCCGGCTGGGAGCGGCTGCGGCCGCGGGCACTACGGGCGCTGTTCACTCCGTTCCCGCCGGTGTGGGACGCACTGCGCTGGGCCTCGTCCGCCGGGCCCGGTGACGCACTGCGGCTCGCCCGGCTGGCCACGGTGCCGGCGCGGGAGCTCGGCGCGTACCTGTTCGACGGGGAGGGGGGACGGCTGCTGCTGACCGGCTGCGCGCTGCACACCGATCTCGCACCCGAGCAGCCGGGCAGCGGTCTGTACGGGATGCTCATCGCGCTGCTGGGCCAGACGTACGGCTTCCCCGTTCCGGAGGGAGGCGCCGGTCAGCTGACGGACGCGCTGGTACGCCGACTGCGCTCCCGCGGTGGGCAGTTGCGCTGCGGGCACCGGGTAACGCAGGTGATAGTCCGCGGCGGTACCGCGGTCGCGGTGCGGACCGCGGACGGGCTGGAGGTGGCAGGTCGGCGGGCGGTCATCGCGGCGGTGGACGCCCCACAGCTGTTCACCCGGCTCGTCGGCCTCGCCCAACTCCCGGCCGGGACCGCCGATGCACTGCGGCTGTTCCATTGGGACCATGCGACGTTCAAGGTCGACTGGGCACTGACCGGACCGGTGCCGTGGACCGCTGCCGCCGCGCGCTCCGCCGGCACGGTGCATCTCGGCAGCAGCCTGGAGACGATGAGCGGCTACGCCGCGCAGCTCGCCGCAGGCCAGGTTCCGGCGGAACCGTTTCTGCTGTGCGGACAGATGACCACCGCGGACCGGACCCGGTCACCGACCGGCACCGAGATGCTGTGGGCGTACACGCATGTGCCGCAACAACCGCGGGCCGATGCCGGCGGCGCCGGGCTCACCGGTCGCTGGGACGAGCGGGAGAAGGAAGCGATGGCGGACCGGATCGAGCAGCAGCTGGAACGGTTCGCACCCGGGCTGCGCGGTCTCGTCCAGCGACGGCGGATCTGGAGTCCACGCGACCTGCAGGAGCACGACGCCAACCTGCACGGCGGCGCACTGAACGGAGGCACCGCGGCGCTGCACCAGCAGCTCGTGTTCCGCCCGTTCCCGGGCCTCGGGCGGGCGGAAACACCCGTGCGCAGACTCTTCCTCGGCTCGGCCTCGGCCCACCCCGGTGGGGGCGTGCACGGCGGCCCTGGCGCGAACGCGGCCAGGGCGGCGTTGCGTAGCCGGTGGGCGTCACGCGCGACGGTGGCAGCGGCGCGGGCGTTGCTGCGCTGACCTCAGCGACGACGACGCCGCACCAGCACGACCAGGTCGATCCCGCCGACCACCGCCAGTACCGCCAGTCCCGCTGCCAGCCCGATCGCACCCACCAAACAGGCCACCACGGCCGCGATCGCGCACAGGACGAGACCGAGCGAGGCCAACACCGTGCGCGCCGTGAGCCGGTTGGGTGCGGCCTGCCCGCCGCTCCACCATGCCAACGGTAGGTGGGTCCTGGACGGATCCCGCTTCACCGACATCGTCGCCTTCCCGTGCCCGCCTCCGGTGCTCGCCAGGCCAGCCGCGCACCGCTGCGAACGGCCGGGCGACGGGTACCGGCGGCATCGCTGGGTAGGTCTCCAGCAGAGTCCGGCAACGCGGCACCGAGCCGAGGAGATCACCATGACCGGCCAGCACGACGCGACGCAAGGCCCGACGGTCCCGGTAGGCGTGTCAGAACCGGACTGGCTGGAACAGTCCGCCGACGCAGACACCGACCCCGACGACGTGGACGAGGGCAGTTCGACACGCGACCAGTCGCCGGGCGACGCCGATGAGCCGGACCGGATCGAGCAGTCGATCGCGGTGCGCGGTGACGAGGACTATCCCCGGGAGCCGGACGGCGAATACGACGGAGAGTGACCGCACGGCTGGCGGCGTTGCGGAATGCGACGGCGCCGCACGAAATGGCCGGCCTCCGCGGGCGGCCCACGTTTCCGGGCAGTCAAGGCGGGTACGGGCACCGAAGCGCGTGACCGCTCTCTCTCCTTATCCACGAGGAGGCGCAGATGCCCCAGCAAGCATGGAGCCGCAAGCGCGAGCGTCAGTACCAGCACATCAAGGAAGGGCTGCTGGAACAGAGCCGCGACACGGACCGGGCCGAACAGATCGCGGCGCGGACGGTGAACAAGGAACGCGCGCGCAGCGGTGAGTCGGACCAAGCGAGTTCCACCTCGACCGACGACCTGTCCTCGTCCCGGCGCGGCGGGCTGCGCTCGCACTCCGGCCCGGGCGGGCGCACCAAGGCGCAGTTGTACGAGGACGCCAAGCGCCAGAAGATCCGCGGGCGCTCGACGATGACCAAGGCCGAGCTGGCGCGGGCAGTGGATCGGTGAGCGCACCGGCAGTGATGCCGCCCTGCGACGTCCGGCACTTCCTGGGCCCGTGCCTGCTGTTGCTGCTGCACGAACGGGCCGACCACGGTTACGACCTGCTCGAACGGTTGCGCCCGTTCCACGGATGGGACGTCGAGGCTCCGACCGTGTATCGCTCACTGCGAAGCCTGGAACGGCAGGGTCTGGTCCACTCCCACTGGGTCCCGTCGGACTGCGGCCCAGCCCGCCGACGCTACGAGATCACTCCGACCGGATGTTCCGCGTTGGCCGTTGCGGCACGCGATTTGCGTAGCCTGCGAGAGACGCTGGATCGCTTCCTGTTCCGGCAGAGTCGAGCTTGGCAGTCGGCATCACGGCCGAGTCCGGCGAGGCTGCGGTGACCACCGCTGACCCCGCGGCAGCTGCGTTCGCGCGCCGGGACGGGGCGGGGCGCGCACTGATGCAGGACACCGACGCCGTAACCGACGCCGCTGCGGCCATGGCAGACCGGTTTCAGCATGGCGCCGCGCTGCTGGTGCTGGCCGGTGGCTCGCGCGCCGCCGACGCCGCTCATGTCGCGGTGGAGTTCGTACATCCGGTGATCATGGGGAAGCGTGCGCTGCCGGCACTGTCGTTGGCGGAAGATCCCAGCGCGCACGGCGACCTGCGCGGACCGCTGCGGCTGCTCGGCAGGCCACAGGACATCGCGCTCGGCATCAGCGACGCCGGCCTGGTCGGCGGCGGCAGTGGGGACCGGTCCGTCCTCGATGCGTTGACAGAAGCCCGCGCACGCGGCCTGCTTACCGTCTGCCTCGGCGGACCGGCCGGCTGCGCCGACCACGTCCTGCCCCCACGCAGCGACGACCCGCGGATCGTGCGCGAACTGCAGGTCACGACCTACCACCTGCTCTGGGAACTCGTGCACGTGCTGCTGGAGAACGCCGTCCCCGCCGCTGCCGGTCCCGATGGCCTCCGGATCGAGGACGGCTGCCCGGATGGCAGTTGCATCACCTGCGGTGACCAGGCGATCGAGGTCACCGTGTTGCAGCTGCGGGACGAGGCGATGGCGCTGGTCGACGACGGTGGCGAGCAGCAGTGGATCAGCGTGGCGCTGGTCGAACACGCCCACCCGGGGGACCGTCTGCTGGTCCACGCCGGGGAGGCCATTGCGGTCGTCGGGAGCGGGACGTGACCGACCACGCGGGCCCGGACAACGCTGCGGACCCCGCGATGGCAGACCTCTATCCGTTCCTGTTCCCGCAACACGACACGACCGGATCGCGGCAGCCCGCCGCGCAGGCGGCCCGGATTTCCGCGCGGGAAAAGGCCGAGGAGATCGTCGCGCTGCGCGCTCGGACCGCGGCACGGATCGGTTCCGACCTCACCGCATGCGCCACCGCGATGGCCGGCGACTTCCGGCACGGCGGCCGGCTGTTGTGCTTCGGCAACGGCGGGAGCAGCACCGATGCCCAGGCGCTCGCCGCGCTGTTCCGGGAGCCTGGCGCGGACTGGCCCAGGCTGCCGGCGATGTCGCTCACCGCCAGTCCGGCGGTGCTGAGCGCACTCGCCAATGACATCGGGATCGCGGTCGTGTTCGCCCGCCAGATCGCCGCGCACGGGCAATCCGGGGACATCGCCCTCGGTCTTTCCACCAGCGGCAACTCCGAGAACGTGCTGGCCGGCTTCGCCGAAGCCCACCGCCGTGGGCTGCGCACGGTCGCCTTCGCGGGATACGACGGCGGCCAGCTCGCGCAGGAACCGGCCCGGGAGACGGTGGACCACCTGTTCGTCATCGAGTCGACCTCGGTGCACCGGGTCCAGGAGGCCCAGACCACCGCCTACCAGGTGCTCTGGGAACTGGTAGCCGCGGCCCTGACCGACCGCCGGGCCGGGTCGACGGGCTGACCGGTGACCACGCCGAACCGCCCGGTGGTGCGCCGACGCATCCGGGTGACCGGCACCGTGCAGGGGGTCGGGTTCCGACCGTACGTCTACACCCTCGCCCGACATCTCGGTCTGGTCGGGTCCGTGCGCAACGACGCGGAGGGGGTGCTGGTCGAGGCGCAGGGGGCGCCGGCAGCCGTCGACGCGCTGGTGCAGGAACTGCAGCGCGGCGGACCGGCACTGGCGCGGGTCGAGGAAGTCCGGGCCGATCGCGTCCCGGCTGGAGACGACCACGCTTTCGTGATCGTCGCCAGCGACCCGGTCGGCCCACGCAGCGCACTGATCGCGCCGGACACGGCCAGCTGCGCCGCCTGCCTGGCCGAGGTCGGTGACCCGCACGACCGGCGCTACCGCTACCCGTTCACCAACTGCACGAACTGCGGCCCGCGCTTCACCATCGTCACCGGCGTGCCGTACGACCGCCCGGCCACCACCATGGCCGGGTTCGCGCTCTGCCCGCAATGCGCACGCGAGTACCACGACCCCGCGGATCGGCGCTTCCACGCCCAGCCGGTCTGCTGCCCGGCGTGCGGGCCCGCGCTGACGCTGGTCGACGACACCGGCCGGTCGATCCCGGGTGAGCCGCTGAAAGTCACCGCCGCGCTGCTGCGGGACGGTCGGGTGGTCGCGGTCAAGGGACTCGGTGGCTACCACCTCGCTGCCTTGGCCGCGGACGAGGTGGCGGTAGCCACGCTGCGCGGTCGCAAGCACCGCGAGGACAAGCCGTTCGCGGTGCTGGCGCCGGATCTCGACGCGGCGAGCGCGCTGGTCGAGATCGACGAGGCGGCCGCAAGCCTGCTGACTTCGGCGGCGCGACCGATCGTGCTGCTTCCGCGCCGCGCGGGCGCAGCCGTCGCGGAGGCGGTGGCACCGGGGAACCGGTGGCTCGGCGTTTTGCTGCCGTACACGCCGCTGCACCAGTTGCTCGCGCAGGATGTGGCAGCCCCGCTGGCGTTCACCAGCGGTAACCGCTCGGACGAACCGATCGCTTTCCAGGACGCGGACGCGCTGCAGCGGCTGGCACCGTTGGTGGACGCGTTCTTGACCCACGACCGGCCGATCCACACCCGCACCGACGACTCGGTCACCCGGATCAATCGGGGCCGCCCGATCCTGCTGCGCCGTTCCCGCGGTTACGTGCCGGGACCGATCCGGCTGCCACGACCGGCCCGCCGACCGGTGCTGGCTTGCGGTGCCGAGCTGAAGAACACCTTCGCGATCGCGAGGGGTGCCCACGCCTTCGTCTCCCACCACATCGGAGATCTGGAGAACTACGAGACGCTGCGCTCCTACCGGCTCGGCATCGCGCACTTGTGCACGCTGCTGGACGTGCAGCCGACACTGATCGCCTGCGACCTGCACCCCGAGTACCTGTCCACCAAGTACGCGCTGGAGCTCGACCGGGTCGAGGTGGTCCGGGTGCAGCATCACCATGCCCACATCGCCTCCTGCCTGGCCGACAACGGCCGTACCGACCAGGTGATCGGGGTCGCCTTCGACGGGTTGGGATACGGCTGTGACGGCACCCTGTGGGGAGGTGAGCTGCTGGTGGCCGACCTGCACCGAGCGGAGCGGCGCGGCCACCTCGAGACGGTGCCGCTGTCGGGTGGCACTAGCGCCATCCGGCAGCCGTGGCGGATGGCGGTGAGCTGGCTGCTCGCCGCCTACGACGGCGCGCCGCCCGCCGACCTCGCGGTGCTGGCCCGTCACGACGGTGAATGGCCGCGGGTGGCAGCGCTGGCCCGGCACGGCACCGGGGTACTGCCCACTTCCAGCGCCGGTCGGCTGTTCGATGCCGCGGCGGCGATCGTCGGTATCCGGGACGAGATCCACTACGAGGGACAGGCCGCGATCGAGTTCGAGCAGCGGGCTGACCCGGATGTCACCGACAGTTACCCGGCCCGGCTGGTCCCAGGCGTTGACCTGCAGCTGTGCGGCTCCGACCTGATCCGCGCGGTGGCTGACGACACCCGCGCAGGCGTTCCGGCGCCGGTGGTCGCGGCCCGCTTCCACCGCGGTCTCGCCAGCCTGACCGCCCGCGCCGTCGGCCAGCTCGCGGAGGCCACCGGGTTGCGGACGGTTGCGCTGTCCGGTGGCGTGTTCCAAAACCAGCTGTTCGGAGATGTCCTGCTGGATACCTTGTCGGGCAACGGTTTCGAAGTACTCACGCAGCACCAGGTGCCCAGCAACGACGGTGGTGTCAGCCTCGGGCAGCTCGCCGTCGCATGCGCCGGTGACGCGGACTGACGCGGGGTCAGCAGATCCGCGGCAGCGGATCGCCGACCAGCATGTCGACGACCCGAGTCCCACCAAAGGAGGTACGCAGCAACACCAACCCGGAGGGGTCCGGTTCCACCCGGCCGATGACGGTCGCCTGCTCACCCTGCGGGTGCGCCCGCAACGCTGCCAGGGCCCGATCCGCCTCCGTCCCGTCCACCACCGCGACGAAGCGACCCTCGCACGCCACGTACAGCGGATCGATGCCGAGCAACTCGCAGGCGCCGGTCACCGCCGGCCGGACCGGAACCGACGCCTCGTCCAGCACCACCGCGACGCCGGACGCGGCGGCGATCTCGTTCATGATCGTGGCAACGCCGCCGCGGGTGGCGTCGCGCAACATCCGCACCCCGTCGGTTGCCGACAGCAAGGCGTCCGCGAGCGAGGCCAGCGGCGCGGTGTCGGAGACGAGGTCCGCCTCCAGCGCCAGGTCGCCGCGCGCCAGCAATACGGTGACTCCGTGATCTCCGACCGGGCCGGACACGATCACCACGTCGCCCGGTCGTGCGGCACCGGCGGTGAGCCGCTGTCGACGGGTCACCACGCCCACCCCGGCCGTGTTGACGTAACACCCGTCACCGTGGCCGCTCTGCACCACCTTGGTGTCACCGGTGACGATCTGCACGTCGGCGGCGTCCGCCGCGTGCCGCATCGCCGCTACGATCCGCTCCAGTTCGCAGACGGCGAATCCCTCTTCCAACACGAATCCGGCGGACAGCGCCACCGGGCGGGCGCCCGTCATCGCGAGGTCGTTGACGGTGCCGTTCACCGCGAGGTCGCCGATGCAGCCGCCGGGGAAGAACAGCGGTGACACCACGTACGTGTCGGTGCTGAACGCGATCCGGGCGCCCGCGAGATCGAGTACCGCACCGTCGTCGAGCCCCTCCAAGGTCGGGTTGCGGAAGGCGTCCAGGAAGATCGCGTCGATGAGCGTGTGGGTGGCCTTGCCGCCGGCGCCGTGGGCGAGCGTGATGCGTTCCTCACGCACCTTCGGCTTGCGCTGTCGGCTGCGTTCGATCCGGTCCAACACCTGCTGCTCACGGCCGGCCGGCGTCACGCCCAGACCGTTCATCGCGCTGCCGCCGTCAGCCGTTGCCGGGTGAACCTGCCGTAGTTGTAGTACGCCGCGCATGCACCCTCGGAAGAAACCATGCAGGTCCCGATCGGTGTCTCCGGAGTGCAGGCGGTCCCGAAGACCTTGCATTCCCAGGGCTTCAGCACGCCTTTGAGCACTTCACCGCACTGGCACGCCTTCGGGTCCGCGATCCGGATCCCCGGCACCGGGAAGATCCGCTCGGCGTCGAAGGCCGCGTAGTTCTCGTTCAGCCGCAGGGCCGACTGCGCGATGAAGCCGAGCCCACGCCACTCGAAGTATGGCCGCAGCTCCATCACGCGGCCGATCGCCCGTAGGGCCAGCGGGTTCCCGTCCCACGGCACCACCCGGGCGTACTGGTTCTCCACCTCCGCCCGCCCCTCGGCCAGTTGGGTGAGCAGCATCAGTACCGACGCCAGGATGTCGAGCGGCTCGAATCCGGCGCACACCAGCGGCTTGCCGTGCTGACGCGTGATGAATTCGTACGGCCAGCATCCGATCACCGTGGACACGTGACCGGGGCCCAGGAACCCGTCCAACCGGAGATCGGGCGACTCGAGGATGGCCTTGATCGCCGGAATGATCATGACGTGGTTGCAGAAGACGGAGAAGTTGGTGATCCCCTCGGCCTCGGCCCGCAGGATCGTCATCGCGGTGGAGGGAGCGGTGGTCTCGAAACCGATGCCGAAGAACACCACCCGACGTTCCGGGTTGGCCCGGGCTACGGCGAGCGCATCCAGCGGGGAGTAGACCATCCGGATGTCGGCGCCGGTCGCCTTCGCGTCGAAGAACGTGCCGTTGCCGCCGGGCACCCGCATCATGTCCCCGAAGGTGGTGAAGATGACCTCCGGCCGGCGAGCGATGGAGATCGCGTCGTCGATGCGGCCCATCGGGATCACGCACACCGGGCAGCCGGGGCCGTGGACCAACTGCACCGTCTCCGGCAGGTAGTCCTCCAGCCCGTGCTTGTAGATGGTGTGCGTGTGCCCCCCGCAGACCTCCATGAAGGCGTAGTGCCGTCCCGGCTCGCACCGCTCGGCGATGCGCTGGGACAGCGCCTGCGCGGACCTGGCGTCGCGGAACTCGTCGACGAATCGCATGACCTGCTCCTCGATCTCGCTCGTGCTTCCGATGGCCCGGATGGTTCGGTGCCGGGTCAGGTGGGGGCGCTGGTCTGCAGCGCGACGATCTCGTCCTCGTAGGCCTTGCCGATGGACTCCAGGAACTCCAGGGCGGCTCGGGCCTCTTGCTCGTCGATCCGTGACAGGGCGAAGCCGACGTGGATCAGGACCCAGTCGCCGACCGCCAGTTCCTCGCTGATCAGGCCGATGTGCACGCTGCGACGTACCCCCGCCACCTCCACGGTGGCGACGTCTGGCGTCGCGAGCGCGACGATCTCACCCGGGATGCCCAGGCACATGGCCGCCTCCGTTCTGGGTCACCGTGCCGTCCGCGACGTCGTCGCCGCCGGCCAGCGAGATCGACTCCAGCACGAGCTCCTCCCCGCCGATCACGTCCACGCTGGCGCGACCGCACGACGGGCAGAGCGCGATGAGTTCCTCGCCCTCGGCCTCAGTCCCGCAAGCGCGGCAGCGCACCCGGGCCGGCAGGTGCACCAGGGTCATGACCGCACCCTCCGCAGCCGTGCCGGCCGAAACCATCTGGAAACCCTGCGTCATCGCGTCGTCGTGCACGCGGTGCAAGGCCCCGACCCGCACCCGCAGCCCGGTCAGCTGCCGCCCGGCCGCGCGCCGTAGCGCGGCGTCGAGGATCCCTTCGCTCAATCCCACCTCGTGCATGACTTCCTCCTGTCCGGCCCTAACACCTGCGGTACATCGGTCACATGCGGCTGATGCGGACGTACCGGGCGATATCCGGTGCCGTCGCCCGCGCCGCGAGCACCGCCGCCGCGACCAGCACGACGCCGATGATCAGTCGGGACATGTCCTCACCTCCTGCTCACCTCGGGCACCGGCGGGGTCCGATCTCGCCACCAGGTCGCCGACCAGGTCGTGGACCCGGGCTGCGGCCACCGGGACGGCTGCGCTGACCGCCGCACTCAGGCCGATTCCGTCCGCTACGTCCGCCGGCTCGCAGCCCACCAGCAGGACCCGGCCCACCGCGTTGCCGGACTGGGCACCGAGTCGTTCGAGCAGACCCAGCACGGCCACCGGTTCCATCCCATGGGCATCGACCGGCACCGCACCGACGGCCGCCCGGTCGACCGCGGGCACCCGCGGCTCCAGCAGCGTGACGGTGCCGGGGGCTTCCCCGCGCGGATACGCGTCGATCAGGACGAGGACGTCGTAGCCGTCGAGCAACTGGTACGCGAGGTGAACGCCGCGGATGCCGATGTCTGCCACCTCGACGCCTTCCGGCAGCACCTCAGCGGCCAGCTGCTGCGCAACCGCACTCCCGAAACCGTCGTCGCTGCAGAAGATGTTGCCGATGCCGGCAACCAGGATCCGGGGTCCGGTCGCGGTGGGACTCCCGGTCGCAGTCGTGCTCACGACCCCACCTCCAGCGGCTCGACCTCGTCCGGGGCGAAGTACCGGAACCGGCCGTGCGCGAGTTGCAGGTCTGTCGCCGGGTCGTCGTCCACGCTGACCGCCAGGTGGGTGCCCCCGTCGAGGTCGCGCAACACCGCCTGCACGGTGGCGATGCGACCGGTGACGAACATGTCCTGGGCGTCGCTGCCCCGCACGCCTGGGTGCAGCCGGACCTTGCAGCCACAGCCGACGCGGCGACCGGAGATCTCGACGACGTCCGTTTGCGGTGTCGGCGGTTCCGGTGCCGGTTGCGGGATGCCGGTCACCGGCCGGACCGAGCGGATCGCGCCGTGCAGCCGATCGAGCAGTTCGGGCGGGAGCGCATCCGCCCCGGAGACGACCGCGGCAGCACGTGCGTCGGTGCCGCGGGCGGCTCGCTTCTCCGCCTCCGTCAACGTCATGGTGCGCAGCGTCAGGATCTCGTCGATCTCCAGTGAGTCGTAGAGCAGCGCCGAGCTCTCCGCGGCAACCACCGGATGCTCGTCCAGGATGATCGGCGAGCAGAGCACTACGTCCTGCCCATCGTCCCCGGCCACCAGCACCGGCCAGGTGCCGACGTTGTGGCAGCCCGCGGCGTATTCCCGGGCCCATTCCGGTGGATCGGCCAGGGAAAGGAACCGCAGGTCCGCGTCGACCGCGAGCAGCAGGTGGCAGGCCACCAGCGCGTCCCGCATCGCCGTCTCCCGCTGCTGGTCAGCCGGACCAGCTTGCGCACCACGGTTCTCGACGTCCACCACGAGGCGCACGCAGCCGTACGGCCCGGGCAACGCGGTCGCACCCGCCCGCAGCCGCGCGCGCAACGGGCGACGGGTGCGGCGCAACCGGCCGACGGTTACCTCGCCGTCCAGCACTGTCTCGTCCTCGCGGCCCCCGGGGATGTCGAACTCGACTTCCAGCCCATCGGTGAGCAACCGGTCCAGTCCGACGGCGACGTCGCGGCGCAGCTCCACCGCCTCGTCCCAGGGCACGTGGTCGGCGTCGGCGGTGGGCAGCACGGAAACGTCGCAGAACCGTTCGCCGTCCCACTGCTGCACGTCACGGTGCTGGACCTGCAGGAATCGCAGCTGGATCCGCACCGTCGCACCGGCCGCGCCGCGGACGTCCAACAGCGTCTGCGCGCACAGGCTGGACGCCTCTGCGTGCGCCCGGGCGTACGGCTCAGGGGCGAGCACACCCCACTGCCAGCGCAGCTGGTTCTTGGTGGCCGAGGCGCGGTACGGGTACAGCACGTATCCCTCGAACAGCACCGCGTCCGCGACCGCCCGAGCCGACCCGAACGGGTCACCCGTCACCGCGCTCGCGGTGCTCATGCCCGCTCCCGGGCATCGGTCAGCAGGGTCAGCAAC
>DASZVT010000173.1:0-4129 GCA_035546915.1 Mycobacteriales bacterium
GTACTCCTGCTCGAGGACCTCGCGGAACCGCTCGGGTCCCCAGTCGGCGACCAGGAACTTCAGCCGCGCCTTGTTGCGGGAGCGCCGGTAGCCGTAGTCGCGGAACACCGACGTGACCGCCACCCAGACCGCGGCGACCTGGTCCTCAGCGACGAATGCGCCGAGTCGCTGCCCGAACATCGGATTGGTCGACAGCCCGCCACCGACCCACAGGTCAAAGCCCGGTGTCCCATCTGGCCCGTGGACGCCGACGAAGGCGAGGTCGTTGATCTCGTGCACGGTGCAGTGTTGCGCGCAGCCGGAGATCGCGGTCTTGTACTTGCGCGGCAGGTTGGAGAACCGCGGATCGCCGACGAACTGCCCGAGGGAGGCCAACGCGGCACTGCCGTCGAGGACTTCATCGGCAGCGACGCCGGCCAGCGGGCAGCCGAGCATGTTGCGCGGGGTGTCCCCGCACGCCTCCGTCGTGGACAGGCCGACCTGCTCCAGTCCGGCCCAGATGGCCGGCACGTCCTCGATCCGGACCCAGTGCAGCTGGATGTTCTGCCGGTGGGTGATGTCGGCGCTGTCCCTGGCGTAGCGCCGGGAGATCTCGCCGATGACGCGCAATTGCGTGGTGGTCAGCCGTCCACCACCGATCCGCACCCGGAGCATGAAGTACTCGTCGTCGAGTTCCTCCGGGGCCAGCGAGCCGGTCCGGCCGCCGTCGATCCCCGGGCGACGCTGGGTGTAGAGCCCGTACCAGCGGAAGCGGCCGCGCAGATCGCTCGGGTCGATGGAGGAGAAGCCACGCCGGGCGTAGACGTCGATGATCCGGCGCCGCACGTTGAGCCCGTCGTCGTCTCGCTTGAAGCGTTCAGCGGGGTTCAGCGGCTCGCGGTGTCCAAGCGCCCACTGGCCCTCCCCGCGCTGGCGTGGGTGCGGCGCGCCGGAACGGCCGGCGGCCGGGGTGGCAGCCATGGTGTGGCCTTTCGATGGCAGAGGGATGCGCGCGATGAGCGGCGGAACACCGAGCACACCTCAGGATGAGTGGCGCCGGTGACGATCACGGCGCCCCGGGGGCAGTCAGCGCGAGAGCAGACAGACGGCGCTGGCGGTGCGCGCCAGATCGACGTACAGGCGTGCGACAAGGTCCCGGTGCTGCGGCATGGTCCTCCGATTAGAACACGCGGCTGCTGCGGCCCGAAACGACCGCCGCGCGAACGTGAGGAAGCTCACCCAGCAGCGCGGTTCCTGATCGCAGCCGGGTCAGCTCGACAGACAAGCCGGGATCAGAACAAGCCAGGCTGGTTATCACCCGTCTCGGCCGGCGCAGTCTCGGCCGGCGCAGTCTCGGCCGCGGCTGGGGCGTGCCCACTGGCTGCAAGCTTGCGTGCGACGTCCCCGGGAGACGGGGCGGCGCGGCGCGCCGGATGGGTGCCGGCGCCGTCGCGTGCCGGGCTCTTGACGCCGCGTTCCCGCTCGGGGCGTCGGCGGCGGCCGCCACGCGCCGGGCGCTCCAGCCGGGCTAGCTGCTTACGCTCGCGCGCCAGGGTCGGCTCCAATTCCGGCTTGACGGTGACGTACGCCTCCAACAGCGCTAGGCGCAGAGCCAGCCAGGTCTTGCGCAGCAGTTCCCACTCCGCCTCGGTGCGTTCGGCGGCATGGCCGCCGCCGATGCGCTCCCAGGCCGCCGTGCTGGCGCGATCGAACGAATCATGGGCCGCCAGCCGCTCGATGAGGAGGCCGCCGGCTTCTTCGAACCCGGTCTCGCCCACGGCGCCGTCGAGCGCCGCCTGCATCACCGCGCGCTGCTCATCGTCGAGCGCAGGCGGGCGCGGCGGGCGCGGAGGACGCGGGGGGCTGGTGCGCTGGCGACCGCGGCTCGCGCCGTCCTCGCCGCGGCCCGGACGGCGACTACGCCGAGGCTCGTCGGGTGGCAAGCCCTTCGCTTCCCGCTCGAGCCGCTCGTTGTACCGGAGGATCTCCTTGTTCTCCGCAATCGTCGCCCGGTCGGTGAAGCCCAGCCGCTTGCTCATGCCGGTGGCCTTCTTCTTACCCACGTCACTTCCTCACACCCGGGAACGCCGTCGGTGGGAAGATACGCGGCCCACGCCCACCCCCGCATTCCTGATCTTCGATACCCACCGTGTCCGGGGCCACGCAGTGACACGATGCAATGCATGGGGCAACGCACGGGCCCGCCCCCGGAGCACGATCCGGACGTCGCCGCGTATGCGACGCACGCGGTCACGAACCAGGCGCCGCCGCTGGTGGGCCACGACCTGGCAGCCGATCCGGTGCTGCTTGCCGCGCTGGATCGGGAAGGTGCCGGACACGCCGCAGACTCGCTGCACGCCTTCGGACGGCGGCTGGGCAGCGCCCAGGTGCAGCACTGGGCGACACAGGCCAACGAACATCCACCGGTTCTGCACACCCACGACCGGTACGGCCACCGCCTCGACGAAGTCGAGTTCCATCCGGCATGGCACGAACTGATGGCGATGTCGATCGGGGCGGGTCTGGCAGGCGTGCCCTGGGCCGACCAGCGCCCCGCACCGCACGTGGTCCGAGCCGGCGGGTTCTTCCTGGCCAGCCAGGTCGAGGCGGGGCACGGGTGCCCGTTGTCGATGACCTACGCGATCGTTCCCGCACTCCGCCACGCTCCCGACCTCGCCGCGGAACTCGAGCCGCTGCTGGCGACACGTAGCTACGACCCGAGTCTCGTCCCGCCCACGAGCAAGGCGGGCCTGGTTGCCGGAATGGGCATGACAGAGAAGCAGGGCGGCTCCGACGTCCGCGTCAACACCACCCGTGCCGTCCCGTGTGCGGACGGCAGTTACCGGCTGGTGGGTCACAAGTGGTTCACATCCGCGCCGATGAGCGACCTGTTCCTGGTCCTCGCGCAGGCACCCGGCGGTCTCAGCTGCTTCCTACTCCCCCGGGTGTTGCCGGACGGAACCCGCAACGCGATCCGACTGCAGCGCCTGAAGGACAAGCTCGGCAACCGTTCCAACGCATCGAGCGAGATCGAACTACAGGCGGCCGTGGCCCACCGGGTCGGAGCGGAGGGACGCGGCGTCGCAACGATCCTGGACATGGTCGTGCACACCCGACTCGACTGCGTCATCGGTTCGGCGGCGACCCAGCGAGCCGCGCTTGTCGCCGCCGTCCACCACGCCCGGCACCGCCGGGCCTTCGGTGCGCTCCTGGTGGACCAGCCGGCCATGACCAACGTGCTCGCCGACCTCGCGATCGAGTGCGAGGCCGCCACTCTGCTCGCCTTCCGGTTGGCTGGAGCGGTCGACCGCGCCGCCAGTGGGGACCGCCTAGAGAATGCGTTCCGTCGGCTCGCGACCGCCGTCGGCAAGTTTTCCGTGTGCAAGCGCACCCCGACAGTCGTCGCTGAGGCGTTGGAGTGCCTCGGCGGGAATGGTTACGTCGAGGATTCCGGGCTGCCACGGTTGTTCCGGGAGAGCCCGCTGAACTCCATCTGGGAGGGAAGCGGAAACGTGAACGCGTTGGACGTCCTGCGTGCGCTACGTCGCGACCCGGACTCGTGGGAGGCGGTACACGCCGAGTTGACCGTTGCGTCCGGCGCGGACCGGCGCTACGACGTGGCCCTGCAACAACTGGACGCGGCGGTGACCGCCCAGGCCGACGCCGAACCCGAGGTCGCTCAGGCCGGCGCCCGCCGGCTGGTCCAGAGCCTGGCGCTCGTGCTGCAGGCCTCGCTCGTGCTGCGCTATGCGCCGGCCGAGGTTGCGGATGCGTTCTGCGGGACCCGTCTCGGCACCGGTCCCGGAATTCTCGGCATGCTGCCCACCGCGCCGTCGGCGCACGCACGCATCGTGGCCCGCTGTCTGCCGAGCTGACGCTGCCGGCCGCCACTCGGTCATCGGTAGTCGTCCGACGGCATGGCGTCGCCGTGGTCCCCGTCCAGAGCGGAGGCCAAGGACGCCTGGGCCAGCGCGGACGGCGGCACACCGCGGTCGAGACCTGCCCGCAGCAGCACCGCGAGGTGGTATTCCGGGTCGCTCTCCAGCGCCCGATCCAGCGCGCACTGCGCGAGCGCGCCGTCACCGGCCTGATACGCCACCCAGGCAAGCGTCGTGCACAGTGGCGCGTCGGTGGGAGCAATGGTCTGCCG
>DASZVT010000174.1:0-23979 GCA_035546915.1 Mycobacteriales bacterium
GCACGGCCAGGCCGATCAGCACCGATTGACCGCGGGATCGCGCCAGCGTGAGGTGCTGGACCGCTATGCCGGTGCCGCTGCTTCGGAGGCCCTCGCCGCGTACCAGGTGGTGTACACGCGGCGCCAGGAGGTGGCTGACGAACTGGCGGAGCTGGTCCGAACCGGTCCCGATACCGGTGCCGAGATCGAGCGGCTGCGATACGCGACCGAGCGGGTGGCCGTGCTCGCCCCCGATCCGGACGAGGACGACGAGTTGGCCGAGCGAATCGGCCGGTTGTCACACGCGGACGCGTTGGTGCAGGCGGCCTCGGTCGCGTATGCCGCAATGGGCGGCGAGGAGAGCGATTCGAGCACTGCGGGCGGGTACGCCTCGCTCGCCGCCGCCGCGCACGCACTCGCCGCAGTCGCCGGACACGATCCGGTGTTGGCAGATCTGAGCGCGCGGGCCGAGGAACTGCTCATCCTGGCTGCGGACCTCCAGGGGGATCTGGCGGGCTACCGCGAGCAGGTCGCTGCCGACCCGGCCGCCCTCGCCCGAGCGCAGGAGCGGGTCGCTGCGCTGGCGGATGCCGGTCGTGCCTACTGCCCGCAGGATCCGACCGCTGCGGGGCTCGTGGCCTGGTCGCGGGGTGCGGCGGCACGGCTGGCGGCACTCGAAGGCGCCGAGGCGCGCCAGGGCGCGCTACGGGAGACCGTGCGGCAACTCGACCGCGACGTGGCCGAACGAGCGGCGGCCCTGCATGATATGCGTGCTGCGGCCGCGTCCCGGCTCGCTGAGCAGGTTCGCAGGGAACTCGCCGGTCTCGCGATGCCGACTGCCCGGCTGACGGTGCAGGTTGCCGAGGCGGCGCCCGGGATGCACGGTGCCGACGAGGTAGCCATCCTTTTCGCGGCCCACGACGGCACCGCAGAGCGTCCACTGGCGCGCGCCGCAAGCGGCGGCGAACTCAGCCGCGTGATGCTCGCGCTGGAAGTCGTCCTCGCAGGCGCCGATCCGGTGCCGACGATGGTGTTCGACGAGGTCGACGCCGGGGTGGGGGGCGAAGCTGCGGTGGAGATCGGTGTCCGGCTGGCACGGCTTGCCCGTCACCACCAGGTCCTGGTGGTGACACACCTCCCGCAAGTAGCAGCATTCGCCGATCTGCACGTACGGGTGCGCAAGGACGCCGGTGGGGACGTGACTGCCAGCGATGTGACGGTTCTCGATGAGGACGAACGCGTGGTCGAACTGGCCCGAATGCTCGGTGGGCTGGCCGGTAGCGAATCGGCGCAGGAGCACGCGCGCGAATTGCTCGCCCGAGCGGCGCCGGAGCGGGCTCCCGGAACGACGGTTGCGCGGCGCTGATCCGGCGCGTGCATGCCGGGGTGTCGGGATCCGGCGGACCTATCGGCAGGTGTTACCGTGAACTCCCGTGGTGAGGGCCCCGTTCGGGGCACTCGACGAGCCCGCGGAAGTGAGTGGTCAGTGCCCCAGGCGCACGTCACCAGACATCTTTTCGTCACCGGAGGCGTCGCCTCCTCTCTCGGCAAGGGCTTGACCGCGTCCAGCCTCGGTCGTCTGCTCAAAGCACGCGGGTTGCGGGTCACTATGCAGAAGCTTGACCCGTACCTGAACGTTGACCCGGGGACCATGAACCCGTTCCAGCACGGCGAGGTCTTCGTCACCGAGGACGGCGCCGAGACCGATCTCGACATCGGCCACTACGAGCGGTTCCTCGACACCGCGCTGCGCGGAGACGCCAACGTCACCACCGGGCAGGTCTACAGCCAGGTGATCGCCAAGGAACGGCGCGGCGATTACCTGGGCGACACGGTCCAGGTGATCCCGCACATCACGAACGAGATCGTCGAACGGATCCGGTCGATGGGCGGGCCGGAGGTCGACGTGGTGATCACCGAGATCGGTGGCACCGTGGGTGACATCGAGTCGCTGCCGTTCCTGGAAGCGGCCCGCCAGGTTCGCCACCTCGTGGGACGGGACCACTGTTTCTACCTGCATGTGTCGTTGGTCCCGTACCTGGCGCCCTCCGGGGAGTTGAAGACCAAGCCCACCCAGCATTCCGTCGCCGCGCTGCGCAGTATCGGTATTCAGCCGGATGCGCTGGTGTGCCGCTCGGACCGGCAGATTCCGGAAGGCCTCAAGCGCAAGCTCAGTCTGATGTGTGACGTCGAGCTGGAGGCAGTCGTCGCAGCCCCGGACGCACCATCGATCTACGACATCCCTAAGGTGCTGCACTCCGAGGGCCTGGACGCTTACGTGATCCGCCGACTGGGACTCCCGTTCCGCGACGTCGACTGGACCGACTGGAACATCCTCCTGCAGCGGGTGCACCATCCCTCAGCGCAAGCGGTCATCGCTCTCGTCGGCAAGTACGTCGACCTCCCGGACGCGTACCTGTCGGTCTCCGAAGCGCTGCGCGCCGGCGGCTTCCACCATGACGCCAAGGTGGAGATCCGCTGGGTGAGTTCGGACGACTGCGCGACGCCGACCGGCGCTGCCCGTGCACTCGAGGGAGTCGACGGCGTCCTGGTTCCAGGCGGGTTCGGGATTCGCGGCATCGAGGGCAAGGTGGGCGCGCTTCGGCATGCGCGGGAGACCGGAATCCCCACCCTCGGGATCTGCCTGGGCCTGCAGTGCATGGTGATCGAGGTGGCCCGTCATCTGGCCGGACTCGACGGCGCGGATTCCGCCGAATTCACCCCGGAGACCGCGTATCCGGTGATCGCCACGATGGCCGACCAGGTGGACGTCGTCGCCGGGGCGCGGGACATGGGGGGCACGATGCGGTTGGGTGACTACCCGGCGATCCTCGAAACCGGTTCGATTGCCGCGGCCGCCTACGGCACGGACCGGGTCGTGGAACGGCACCGGCACCGGTACGAGGTCGCGAATGTCTACCGAGACGCGCTGCTGTCAGCCGGCTTGAAGGTGTCCGGGACCTCACCGGACGGACGGCTGGTGGAGATAGTCGAACTCGACCGCTCGGTGCACCCCTTCTTCGTGGGTGCCCAGTTTCATCCGGAGTTCACCTCCCGCCCCACCAAGGCGAACCCGCTGTTCGCGTCGTTCATCGGTGCCGCGCTGGTTGCCCACGAACAACGGACCGGTCAGCTGGACCTGCCCGAGTTGACCCGGGCCTGACCGTGGCCTACGAGGTCGCCGCCACTCGCCGTCACCTGGAAGGCCGGGTTATCGCGGTGCGTTCGGATGACGTGGCCATGCCGGACGGGTCCACGGCGACCCGGGACGTGGTCGAACACCCCGGAGCGGTCGCGGTGGTGGCGCTGGACGCGCGGGACCGAATCGCCCTGGTGCGCCAGTACCGTCACCCGATTGGCCAGCAGCTCTGGGAGCTCCCGGCCGGGTTGCTCGACGTGCCGGCGGAGGAGGCACAGGCTGCGGCCGCGCGTGAGCTCCAGGAGGAGACGGGATGGTCGGCGGCGTCGTGGTGGGTGTTGCTCGATCTACTCACCTCGCCGGGCATGACCGACGAGGCGATCCGCGTCTATCTCGCTCGCGATCTGCGTGAGGTCGGCCGCGCGCCTGGTCTCGATGAGGAAGCGGAACTCGAACTGCGCTGGTGCGACGTGGATCAGGCAGTTCAGGCGGTGCTGGCCGGGGGCGTGCGGAACGGCCCCGCTTGCGCCGGGATCCTCGCGGTGCAGGTCGCCAGGGCGGCATCGTTCGCGGGGCTCCGTGGTGCGAACGACGCGTGGCCGGACCGGCCGGACCGCGTCGTTGCGCCCGACTGATCGCCGTACCCACGGGTGCCCGGTGCGCCGTCCTGACGGGTCGCGATGCTGGCGCACCCGCTGCACTACGGTGGCGCCATCATGACTGCGGTGACGATCGAGGCGGTATCCCGCGTGATACGGGACTTTCTGGATCATCTAGCGGTCGAGCGGGGTCTTGCGACGAATTCCCTGTCGGCTTACCGACGGGATCTGAACCGTTACCGGGAGTTCCTGCAACTGCGTGGGATCGGTGACCTCGGCGACGTCGTGGCAACGGACGTGAGCGCCTACGCCGGCGCCCTCCGGGACGGGTGGGACGAACATCAGCCGCTGGCATCGGCCAGCGTGGCGCGGGCTCTGGCTGCCGTCCGCGGCCTGCACCGGTTCGCGCTGCGGGAGGGACGGGTCCACGTCGACGTCACGGCGGAGATCCGGCCTCCGACGCCCGGCCGCCGGCTCCCGAAGGCGTTGGACGTGGACGAAGTCGACGCGCTGCTGGCGGCGGCCGGCTTCGACCAGACCGAACTCGCCTTCCGTGATCGGGCCCTGCTCGAGTTGCTGTATGCGACCGGTGCCCGAATCTCCGAGGCTGTCGCCCTCGACGTAGACGACCTCGTCGATGACGGGGAGGCACGCATATCCAGCCCGACATCGCGAGGCACCGGGACCGTGCTATTGCGCGGCAAGGGTGGGAAGGAACGATTGGTCCCGGTCGGCCGCGCGGCACTGGAGTCCATCGACGCCTATCTCGTTCAGGCGCGGCCTGAGCTCGCCCGGCGCGGGCGCGGTTCGTCGGCGCTGTTACTCAATGCGCGAGGCGGCAGGCTGTCCCGGCAGAGCGCCTGGACAGTGCTGCGCGCGGCAGCCGATAAGGCAGGGATCCGGCGGGACGTGTCCCCGCACACGCTGCGGCATTCGTTCGCGACCCACCTGCTCGACGGCGGCGCGGACGTGCGGGTTGTCCAAGAACTCCTCGGCCACGCATCGGTTGCGACGACCCAGATCTACACCCGTGTCACGGTGGATCGGCTGCGCGAGGTCTATGCAGGCGCGCACCCGCGTGCGCTGCGCTCAGCCAAGGCTGAGTAAGCCACTGCGCTGACTCGACAGCAGCGCTGCTGTCGCTCTAGGGTGCCTTCTTGTCGTCCTCACGCTGAACCGCTAGAGAGGCATGCTTACTTATGTCTATATCGACAAATGGTTCGGAGGGGCCGGGCGGCGGCCGTGTCGGCCCGCCGCTGACGACGACTGCGGCTGCACCGGCTGGGCTGCCATGGCAGCCACCCGATCGAGAGGGTGGCGTCAGCGCCCCGGACGACACGCCTCGCGAGCCGGAACCCGTGGCGCTGGGACCGACCGGTCGGCCGGTGCCGCAGTTCCGATTGCCTCCCGCCCTGGAAACGCACGGTCCGGCACGCATCGTGTCGCTCTGCAACCAGAAGGGGGGGGTCGGCAAGACCACGACGACCATCAACCTCGGCGCTGCGCTCGCGGAGTTGGGCCGCCGCGTCCTGCTGGTGGACTTCGACCCGCAAGGCGCGTTGTCGGTCGGACTGGGGGTGAGCCCTGGCCAGCTCGACCGGACCGTCTATACGTTGCTGATGGACCGACGGTCCACCGCTGACGACATCCTGCTCAAGACGAACGTCGCTGGCATGGATCTGTTGCCGAGCAACATCGACCTCAGCGCGGCGGAGGTCCAGTTGGTCGGGGAGGTGGCTCGCGAGCAAACATTGCTGCGTGCACTCGAACCGGTCTGCGACGACTACGACTACGTCCTTATCGATTGCCAGCCATCGCTCGGTCTGCTGACCGTGAATGCGCTCACTGCTTCACACGGCGTAATCATCCCGCTCGAGTGTGAATACTTTGCGCTCCGTGGAGTCGCACTCTTGATGCAAACCATAGAAAAGGTAAGAGAAAGGTTGAACCCTCACCTTGAGGTTGAGGGCTTCTTGGCAACGATGTTCGATTCGCGCACCGTTCATGCGCGGGAGGTGCTGTCCCGGCTCGTAGAGGTTTTCGGCGATGCCGTTTACCACACCGTGATCAACCGCACGATCCGCTTTCCCGAGACGACCGTGGTGGGGCGTCCCATCACCGACTACGCCCCGTCCTCGCCCGGGGCCACCGCCTACCGAAATCTTGCGTTGGAGGTGCTGGCACGGTGAGCAGGCCGACGCAGCGACGGGCAGCGCTTCCCGGTGCGGACGAGTTGTTCCGCGCCACCAGCACCTCGGAGCGGGCGGACGAGCGTTCAGCGGTCCTGCACGCCGCTCCGGAGCCGGTGGACGCCACGCAAGCAGTCCCGGTCGAGGCCGCTGCGGCATCCGAACAGCCGTCGCCTGCGCGGGGCACGCTGCCGCATCGGAGCCGCGAAGGCAGGACGCCGTCGGGACGACAGCGTCACGAAGAGAAAATCACTGTCTACGTGTCCGGGGCGGAACTCGTCGAACTCGAGCGCGCACGGTTGGTCCTGCGCGCTGAACACGGCCTCGCCGTGGACCGCGGCCGGATCGTCCGCGAGGCGCTTGCGGTCGTGTTGGCCGATCTCGACGCCAAGGAAGGTGACAGCATCCTGGTTCGCCGGCTGCGCGGTAGGTGACCTGACCCGTAGGCATACCTGCGTGCTGACCGCTCGATGCGCACCAGGACCCGGCGTCGTCACTAAGCTGACCGCACCGGGCTCGCGAAGACGTCTCGGTCTGCGGGAGGGCTTTGCGTGCTGCACTACCTCGGTGATCCCTACGAGCTGCTGGGCGTGATCGTCGCGTCAGTGCTGTGCCTCGGCGGCCACAACCTGGCGCAGGTCTGGGCAGCGCGCTTGCTAGGTGACCGGGAGCCGGCCCGACAAGGTTTCGCGCAACTCACGTCGAAGCGGCACGTCGAGCCGCTGGGCGTGGTGGCCTTCGCGTTGTGCCATTTCGGATGGGGCTTCGCGGCCCCGGTTCCGATCACGGTGCGTTTCCGCCGGCAGCGGAGCCGCGCGGCGATCTGCCTGCTGGCCGGTCCGGCCTGCCTGTTTCTGCTCACCTTGCTGTTCACCTGGTGGGCGACGCACGCCCGCAGCGAGCACTGGGCGGAGTTCACTGTCTACGCGGCGATGAGCAGCGCGGGCTGGTTCATCACCAGCTGCCTGCCGATCCCGCCGGCCACGGGCGGTCGCCTGGTGTTCCTCTACGCCCCGGCCACGCCGGGGTGGCAGCGCGCGAGGTACTGGCTGACCGAGGGGCAGACCGGAGCGTTGATCGTGCTCGCCGTGCTGCTGCTGCCGATCCTGTTCAACGGTCTCCCGAACGTGGTCGACGAGCTCGCTCGCCCGTTACTGCGCAATCTCGCCAGCGCCGTCGGTCCCGACGTGTCGATCGGGTAGGGCGCCGAGCGGTTCGCGGTCCCGGGCGGGCCGTTGTGGCGCTGCTAGCGTCCCGAACATGGCAGTCGTCGAGGCGCAGGGACCGCCCCAGACGGCCGTGGCGCAGGCACGGCCGGGGGAGCGTGGCGCCGCGCGAGCCGCTTTCGAGGTACATCTGGACGTCTTCGCAGGTCCGTTCGACCTGCTACTGGGGCTGATCAGCAAACACCAGCTCGACATCACCGAGGTGGCTTTGGCGCAGGTCACGGACGAGTTCGTTGCGCACATCCGCGCCGCGCCCCGTGCAGACCTCGAGCAGATGACCGGGTTCCTCGTCGTGGCGGCGACGCTGCTCGACCTGAAGGCATCCCGGTTGTTACCCAGCGCGGGTGTCGAAGACGAAGAGGACCTCGCGTTGCTGGAAGCACGCGACCTCCTGTTCGCCCGCCTCCTGCAGTACCGGGCGTACAAGCAGGTGAGCAACTGGTTGGCCGATGCGTTGCAGCGGGAGAGCCGATGGACCCCTCGCGACGTCGGCCTTCCCGACGAGCTGGCGGCGGTGCTCCCCCCGCTCGTCTTGGACATTACGCCCGAGCGGCTCGCCGAACTGGCTGCCGCTGCGCTGGCGCCGCGGCAGCCCCCGACAGTGGGCGTCGATCATGTGCACGCACCGCGGGTGAACATCGCTGAGCACATGGCGGCTGTGAGCGAGCACCTTGTCGCCGTGGGTACCGCCTCCTTCCGCGAGTTGTGCGCTGGCTGTCACGAACTCATCGAGGTGGTTGCGCGGTTCCTGGCCCTGTTGGAACTGTTCCGGGAGTCACGGGTGAGCTTCGAGCAAGATGAGGCGCTAGGCGCCCTGCGCGTCCGGTGGGCACCGCCCGATACGGATCCCGATACCGCAACGGAGCGGCCGTGAACGAGCCAGAGCATGCCCCACCGGCTACCCCGGGGATGGGCACGGACCATGACATAACGAATGCTGCCGTGGGCTCCGTCAGCGCCTCAACCGCCGTTTCGCTGGATCCCGGTGCAGCCGACCTGTCACCGGCGCTCTTGGAGGCGCTTCTAGTCGTACAGGAGGGCGCGCTGCCGGCCGCAACGGTCGCTGCCGCCCTCGACCAACCGGTCGAGGGCGTCGTGACCGCGCTGACCGCGCTGGCCGAAGAGTACGAGCGAACCGGTCGAGGGTTCCGATTGCGGGAAACAGCCGTGGGGTGGCGGCTGTACGCCGCGCCGGAGTACCAGGATCTGCTGCAGAAGGTTGTCTTGGACCAGCAACCGGCACGGCTGTCCCCGGCTGCCCTGGAGACCTTGGCCGTGGTTGCTTATCGTCAGCCGGTTTCGCGCGCGGCAGTCGCCGCGATTCGCGGGGTGAGCGCTGATGGAGTGATGCGAACGCTGGCGAGTCGCGGTCTGATCGAGGAAGTGGGCACCGAAGCCTCCACTGGGGCGCTCCTCTATGCCACCACCACGTTTTTCCTCGAACGCATCGGCCTGCACCATCTGGACGAACTGCCTCCGCTTGCTCCGTATCTCCCCGATATAGAGTCAGTTGAATCATTTACAGACCGACCCTCAATCTGACGGTGAGACTTTGAACCGAGAGATGTCATGACTGAAGAGCGCCTCCAAAAAGTGCTTGCCGCCGCCGGCGTCGGCTCGCGGCGTCACTGCGAGGACCTGATCGGCGCGGGGCGAGTCACGATCGACGGTGAACAGGTCCGGCGGCAGGGAGTGCGCGTCGACCCCGATGTCGCCGTCGTTCGGGTCGACGGGGAACGGGTGGTTACGGCGTCGGGGTACCGATACCTGATTTTGAACAAGCCTGCCGGCATGGTCAGCACCCTGTCGGACGAACGGGGACGGCTCTCGATCGCGGATGTGCCTGCGGTTCGACAGGCGGGGGAGCAGCGGCGTCTGTTCCACGTCGGACGGCTCGACACAGACACCGAAGGCCTGCTGCTCCTGACCAACGACGGGGATCTCGCGCACCGGTTGATGCACCCATCGTTCGAAGTCGACAAGACTTACCTTGCGGAAGTACCCGGGCCGGTGTCGGCTCAGGTGCGTCGTCTGCTGCGTGCCGGGGTGCTCCTGGAAGATGGTCCGGCCACCGTCGATGCGGTACGGGTTCTCGACAGCGTTGCGGGGCGGGCGTTGCTCGAGGTGTCGTTACACGAGGGGCGCAAGCACATCGTTCGCCGACTGCTCGCTGCAGTGGACCTGCCGGTTCGTCGTCTCGTGCGGACCCAACTCGGCCCGGTGCGATTGGGATCACTGAAGTCCGGACGTACCCGAAACCTCAGTCGCTCTGAGGTTTCAGCGCTTTACCGACTTGTCGACTTAGACCTTTAGGTCTCTGCGGTCGTCGGTGGCACGTCAAGCTGCGTTAAATCGATATAGCGCGATAGGAGTCGCGATTGTCGACATGCCTTCATAACGAGTCCGACACGTATCGTTAAGGCAGTGGACCGCTAAGTCGTGACGCGGATTCGTCGGTAGGGTGATGCATCGACGAAGGGAGCTGGCTGTGCCGGTACGGGCCGTGCGCGGGGCTATCCAGTTGGATGCGGATACCCGCGAGGACATCCTCGACGGCGTGCACGAACTGGTGTCGACCGTCTTGGCGCGCAATGAGCTGAACGCGGACGACATCATCAGCGTCATCTTCACGGCGACGCCGGACCTGACCGCGGAGTTCCCTGCATATGCAGCGCGACTGCTTGGCTTCCACGATGTGCCTCTGCTGTGCTCGGTGGAGATCAACGTCGCACATGCGATGCCGCGGGTAGTGCGGTTGATGGCCCATATCGAGACCGACCGGCCCCGCGGGAGCATCCACCATGTCTACTTGCGAGGTGCAGCACAGCTGCGCCGCGATCTCCCGTCGTGACCCGGCCCACCGTGACTTCGCCCGACTTGCCCGACGGTCTCGGCACGGACGCTGTGACGGTACATCTCGTCGGCGCCGGCTTGATCGGGACGAGCATCGGGCTGGCATTGGCGCAGCGCGGTTGCGCGGTGACTTTGGAGGACATCGACAACCGCCGGCAGGAACTCGCCGACCGAACGGTCTCAGCGGTGCGGAAAACCGTCGATCGGGCCCCCGCCGTTCCTGGTCTCGTCGTCATCGCCGTCCCGCCCGAGCGCACCGGTGCCGAACTCATTCGGTGTGCAGGCCAATATGTCAATGCGACCGTGATAGATACTGCCTCAGTCATGGTTGAACCATTGACTGAGGTTGAGACCTATAGCGCCAAAGTTGGCCGCGGCTTGACCAACGTCGTGTTGAGCCATCCGCTGGGCGGTAGTGCCTCGTCCGGACCGGACGGTGCCGCGGCGACGCATTTTCTCGGCCGGGCCTGGGCGCTGTGTCGAACCAGCGCGACCGGCTCGGAACACGCGGACCGCGCTGAGTGGCTGGTACGTGCCTGTGGCGCCGTGCCCTACTGGCTGGCCGCCTCCCGCCACGATGAGGTGGTGGCACTGACCAGCCACGTCCCGCAACTGGTGGCGTCCGCGCTCGCCGCGAACTCCGGTCGGGTCGGGCCGGACGCAGCCACACTCGCCGGTCCGGCATTGGTCGAGATGACCCGAGTCGCGGACAGTCCGGCCGGACTGTGGACGCAGATCGCGTTGGCCAACCGGAGCCCGCTGCTGGACGGTCTGGAACATTTGCTTTCCCGGCTGGGCCGGCTCCGGGATGCGCTCGCGGGAGGCGCCCCCGACCGCATCGCTGAGGAGGTCATCGCTTTGCTCGACGACGGTCGTGCCGGCCGCGCCCTGCTTGCCGCGAAGCATGCTGCGGCGGCGCTTCCGCCGGAACGTGCCGCCGGTCCGGCCGCTTGGACCTGGATCGAGATCCCGGTCTCGGACGCCCCAGGCAGGCTGGCGGCAGTCTTTACCGCAGCCGCGGCACAGGGAATCAACATCGAGGACCTGCGCATGGAGCATGCTTCGCACGCGGCCTCCGGGACGGTCTTGGTCGCGGTGCCGACCGCCGACGCCGACCGGTTGCGTGCCGCGGTGCCCGCCGCGAGCGTAGGCGTCACCGGTCCCGCGTGACCTGTTGTTATGTCAACACGATGATGCTGTGGTGAATGTGCCTGTGGCCCGATCGAATTCACGGTACGGACGGGATGGGCCCGGTCCGGGTCCGATCGCGTAACCTCCAGCCGTCGCGACACGCAGACCGCCTTCGGTTGCGACCGGTTCGGGCGGTTACGGAACGGAAGGCGCGGTGTGGAAACCGGCACGGATGGGGAGAGCTGCGGCCGGCTGGGACCTGTGCTGATCGCGATCGACGGCCCTGGCGGATCCGGGAAGAGCACGGTGGCGCGACGCCTTGCGGCAGAACTGCGACTGAGCTATCTCGATACCGGGGCGACCTACCGAGCAGTCACCCTCGCCGCGTTGCGCGCTGCTGTCCCGCTTGACGACGCGGCAGCGCTGACCGCGCTCGCGACCGATCTGACCGCCGTGAACCGGCTGATCCTGGACACCCGCGTGGGTACCGGCGCCGTGCTGCTCGATGGAGAGGACGTGTCCGCGCTCATCCGCGGACCGGAGGTGACCGCCGCGGTCAGTGCGGTCAGTGCCGTGGCCGGGGTGCGGCGCGTTCTGGTCACGTGGCAGCGAGCACTCGCGCGACACTCGGACGGCTGTGTGTTGGAAGGGCGCGACACCGGATCGGTGGTGGTTCCCGAGGCGAGGGTGAAAGTCTGGCTCACCGCCGCGCCGGAGATCCGAGCGGCCCGGCGGGGCGCTGAGGACGGTGTCGACGCAGGCGCGGACCTGCACCGGCGTGACGCCGCGGACGCCTCCCGCACGGTGGATCCGATGCAACCCGCGGCGGATGCGATCGTGCTGGACAGCTCCACGCTCGGGATCGAGGAGACGGTCGGGGCCGTGCTGGCGCGGGTCCGCCAGGCGTACCGGCTGCCTTGAACGACTGCGTGCCGCCCGCTACACCGGCATCTGAGCTCCCGCTGGTCGCGCTGGGCTCCCGATCGGCGTCGTGCGATGCTTACCCAGGCCGGGAACGCGAATTTCGCTGGTGTTCGGCGCGGCGAACACCACCCGTAGGGCGGCGGCCGATGCGGATGAGCAGATCCGGCAGCAGTTCGCACAGCACGTCACCATGGCGGCTCGTACCGCGTGGCCCATCGGAGGGGACGGAACATGACGTCGGCACGCGGCGACGCCGGCGACAGCGGGCCGGTCCCGGTCATCGCCGTCGTCGGCCGTCCTAATGTTGGCAAGTCGACGCTGGTCAACCGCGTCCTCGGTGCCCGCCTCGCGGTGGTGGAGGACGTGCCAGGGGTGACTCGGGACCGGGTGTCGTACGACGCCAGTTGGCGCGGTCGCCGGTTCGTCCTTGTCGACACCGGCGGCTGGGAGCCGAGGGCCGAGGGGCTGGCCGCGCAGGTTGCCGCGCAGGCCGAAGTGGCCGTGACGGCCGCCGACGGGGTGCTGTTCGTGGTGGATGCGACCGTGGGCGCCACCACGACCGACGAAGCCGTCGCGCGCGTACTCCGTCGATCCGGCAAGCCGGTGATCCTTGCTGCGAACAAGGTCGATGATGCGGGCAGCGAAGCTGATGCAGCCGGACTCTGGTCGCTCGGACTGGGCGAGCCGCGGCCGGTCAGCGCGCTGCACGGCCGCGGCAGCGGTGATCTGCTCGATGCCGTGCTGGACGCGCTGCCGCAGACGCCGGCGGAACGTTTCGACGAGCCGGACGGCCCACGCCGTGTCGCCCTCGTCGGCCAGCCCAACGTGGGGAAGTCGAGCCTGCTCAACCGGCTCGCCGGCGAGAACCGCGCCGTGGTCGACGCGGTTGCCGGGACTACTCGCGATCCGGTTGACTCGGAAGTGGTTATCGACGGAGAGATTTGGCGGTTTGTCGATACTGCAGGGCTACGCCGCCGTGCCAAGACGGCGAGTGGTGCCGAGTATTACGCGAGCCTGCGTACCGCGGCGGCGATCGAGGCGGCCGAGGTCGCGCTGGTGCTCTTGGATGCAAGCAACCCACTGACGGAACAGGACCAGCGCGTCATCGGAACGGCCGTCGAGGCAGGCCGCGCCTTGGTCCTGGCGTTCAACAAGTGGGACCTCGTCGACGAAGATCGGCGGCTTCTGCTCGAGCGCGAGTTCCAACGCGACCTGGCGCGGGTGGCCTGGGCACCGCGAGTGAACGTGTCGGCGAAGACCGGCCGTGCGGTGGAGAAGCTCGCGGGCGGCCTGCGTACCGCCCTGGCGGGATGGGATACCCGGGTACCGACAAGCAGGCTCAACGCCTGGTTGGCCGACGTGGTGGCCGCGACACCGCCCCCGGTCCGTGGCGGCCGCGCCCCCAAAGTGCTGTTCGCAACCCAGGCGGCGACACGACCACCGCGCTTCGTCCTGTTCACCACAGGCTTCCTCGAGCCGGGCTACCGCAGGTTCCTCGAACGCCGGCTACGGGAAGCGTTCGGTTTCGCCGGAAGCCCGGTGGAGATCAGCGTACGGACTCGGGAGCGCGCACGCCGTAGAGACTGACTGTCGCGGCAGCGTGAACCGGTGCCTGCGATAGGGTCGACCGCAACGGGACGTGGCGCAGCTTGGTAGCGCACTTGACTGGGGGTCAAGGGGTCGCAGGTTCAAATCCTGTCGTCCCGACGGGGTCGTCGCCACGACGGGTCGGAATCGTGGAAGGTCGACGACCGTGCATCGCTCGGAACCGAGGGGGTGCCCCGGGTGACCGGCGCCGCACCCGTGGTCGAGGCGGCCGGTGAGGCAGTGACGGATCGTGTGCTGACCGTTCCCAACGCGCTCTCTCTGTTGCGTCTGCTGGGCGTGCCGCTGTTCCTTTACCTTGTCCTGGGGCCGCACGAGGATGGGTGGGCGCTGCTGGTGCTCGCGGTCGCCGGGCTGACCGACTATGCCGACGGCAAGCTGGCGCGGGCGTGGAACCAGGTGAGTTCGGTCGGTGCGCTGCTGGACCCGCTGGCCGACCGCCTCTACATCGGCAGCACGCTCGTCGCGCTCGCGATCCGTGACGTGATCCCGTGGTGGCTGACCGGAGCGCTGTTCGCCCGCGATGCGCTCCTGCTCGGTCTCGTCCCAATGCTGCGGGCGCGGCTGGGCACTATCGCGCTGCCGGTGCACTTCCTGGGCAAGGCGGCGACGTTCAACCTGCTGTACGCCTTCCCGTTGCTGCTTCTTGGTGCCGGCCACGGCGCTCCGTCCACCGTCGCACGCCCGGTGGGTTGGGCATTTGCGATCTGGGGAAGCGTCCTGTACTGGTGGGCGGCAGTGCTGTATCTCGATCAGGCGCGGCGGGTGAGCAGGCAGGTTGGCGGCGGGCGAAAGGCGGCGTGGTGAGAGCTGTCGTCATGGCAGGGGGAGAGGGGACCCGGCTGCGGCCGATGACCGCGAATCAGCCGAAGCCGTTACTCCCGGTGGTCAATAAGCCGATCATGGAGCACGTTCTGCGGTTGCTGCGCCGGCACGGCATCACCGAGACCGTGGTCACGTTGCAGTTCCTGGCTGCATTGGTCCGGAACTATTTCGGAGACGGTGATGAGCTGGGTATGCAGCTCTCCTACGCGACCGAAGAGACGCCACTGGGCACCGCAGGCAGCGTGAAGAACGCCGAGGCCGCGTTACGGGGGGAGCCGTTCGTCGTCATCAGCGGGGATGCGCTCACCGACATCGACCTCACCGACCTGATCCGGTTCCACCAAGAGACCGGCGCTCTGGTCACCGTGGCGCTCAAATCGGTGCCGGACCCGCTCGAGTTCGGCATCGTCATTACCGGCGAGGATGGACGGATCGAGCGGTTTCTGGAGAAGCCAACATGGGGCCAAGTGTTCTCCGACACGGTCAATACCGGTATCTATGTCATGCAGCCGGAGGTGCTGGGCTACGTCGCCGCAGGTGAGCAGGTCGACTGGAGCCACGATGTCTTCCCGCAATTGCTGAAGGCCGGCGAGAAGCTCTACGGGTATGTCGCCGAGGGATACTGGGAAGACGTAGGAACGCACGAGAGCTATTTGCGTGCGCAGGCTGATGTGCTTAACCGTCTAGTTGACGTTGATATAGATGGCTTTGAAGTGTCCCCCGGCGTTTGGATAGCTGAGGGGGCCGAAGTCGACCCAGACGCGACCATCAAGGGTCCGGTGTACATCGGTGACTATGCGAAGGTCGAAGCAGGCGCAGAGCTGCGCGAATACACGGTGCTCGGCAGCAACGTGGTCGTGAAGACCGGGGCGTTCCTCCACCGCGCTGTGATCGCCGACAACGTGTTCATCGGGCCGCAGGCGAACCTCCGCGGCTGTGTGATCGGGAAGAACACCGACGTCATGCGCTCGGTCCGGGTCGAAGAGGGCGCAATTGTCGGAGACGACTGCGTGATCGAGCACGAGGCGATCGTCTCGGACGGCGTGAAGGTCTATCCGTTCAAGACCATCGAGGCCGGCGCGATGGTCAACACCAGCGTGATCTGGGAGTCGCGCGGTCAGCGTGCGTTGTTCGGACCGCGCGGCGTCTCCGGGCTGATCAACGTGGAGATCACCCCCGAGCACGTCGTCCGGCTGGCCAGCGCCTATGCGACCACGTTGCGCAAGGGGTCGACGGTGGTCGCATCGCGCGACGTGTCACGGGCGGCTCGAACGCTCAAGCGCGCCGTCATCGCGGCGCTCACCGCAAGCGCCATCAACGTACGAGACCTCGAGGTGGCGGCTACCCCGGTGGCGCGGTTCGTGACCGCGACCTCGGACGCAGCCGGCGGGATCATGCTGCGCACCACCTCCGGTGACCCGGAGAGTCTGGACATCGTGTTCCTCGACGCCGAAGGGGCGGACCTCTCGCCGTCGGCACAGCGCAAACTCGAGCGGGTCTTCGGCCGACAGGAGTTCCGGCGCGCGTTCCCTGGGGAGATCGCGGAACTGTCGATTCCGTCTCGCACCCTCGACACCTATACGCAGGGATTGCTGTCGGCGATCGACGTCACCGGGGTGCGTGATGCCGCGATGAAGGTAGTCGTGGACACGACCGGGGGAGCGACGACCCTGGTGCTGCCCTCACTACTTGGTCGATTAGGCGTTGACGCTCTCACCGTCAACGGGAGACTGGATGAGCTCCACCCGACCGAGAGCCTTGCGGCTCGGATGCGGGACCTGGAACGACTCGGTGAACTGGTGTCCAACTCCGGTGCCGCGTTCGGGGTCAAGTTCGACCACGTCGGCGAGCGGCTGGCACTCGTGGACGAGACCGGTGGTGTGATCGACGACGGCCGGGCGCTGCTCGTGCTGCTGGACCTCGTCGCGGCTGAGCGCCGCGGGGGAGCGATCGCGCTGCCGGTGACGACCACGCGGGTCGCAGAAGACGTGACCCGATATCACGGCACCGGTATCCGGTGGGTCAGCCAGGCGACCGACGAACTGTCCCGGGCCGCCCGGGAAGAGCCGGTGATCTTCGCCGGGGATGGCCGCGGTGGTTTCATCGTGCCGGAGTTCTCGGCCGCCTTCGACGGTATCGCCGCGTTTGTCCGGCTGCTCGGTCTCGTCGCTCGTACCAAGCTGACGCTGTCTCAGATCGACGAGCGCATCCCGAAGGCGGCCGTGCTGCGGCGCTCCGTCCCCACCCCGTGGGCGGCCAAGGGCCTGGTCATGCGCCAGGTTGTCGAGCACGCCGGCGACCGCGAACTCGACACCACCGACGGCGTCCGCGTGCTGGAGCCGGACGGCGCGTGGGTGCTGGTCTCGCCCGACCCGTCCGACGCCGTGACCCATCTGTGGGCGGAAGGCCCCGATCCGCAGCGCGCTGCGCAACTGTTGGAGTCGTGGGCGGGGGTGGTGGAGGCAGCCGGTCGCTGACGGCGGTGCTCGCCAGCGACCGATCGGACCGGCAACGGTCCACGGGACCGGCGAGCCGAAGGACAGGCCGGGCGCAGTTCCCGCATGATGGCTGCATGGCAGGTCTTCCCCCCATGCCTCCCGCTCCGGGCGGCAACTCACCTCAGCAAAGCGGTTTGTCGATATCGCTCTTCGACGACTTATGGTCGAACGCGTTGGACCCGAGCTACGCAGCTGCGGCGGACGCCGGGCGGGGTGGCACCGACTGCGCCCGATCCTCCCGCGCCGGGTCCTCGCGCTCGGTCGGGGGCAAGCTGTGGACTGCCGCACTGCTCGTTTTGGTGGGTGTCGGGATCACCACCGGCATCGATGCGGTACGCAACGAGGCGCCTTCCGCGGACGGGTCCCGGGCCGCCCTGATCCGGCAGGTCCATGCCGGAAACACGACGCTGGCCAAGCTCGAGGCCCAGCTGGGAGCTGCGCGCACCGACATCACCCGCGCGCAGTCGGCGCAGTTGGCCTCGACGGCGAACGGTGCTGCGCTGCAGGATCAGCTCGCCGGACTGGAAGGCAGCGCCGGCGGCGTCGCGGTCAGCGGCCCGGGCATCACCGTGCGGTTGGCCGATCCGTCGGCGAACGACGATGGTGCGGACTCGGGCGGGTCCGAGCCTCCGCTCGGCGGGGTGGGTGCAGGCACTCTCACCGATCGCGATCTGCAAGCGGTGGTGAACGCATTGTGGGCTGCTGGCGCCGAGGCGATCAGCGTCGGTGGCCAGCGACTCGGCCCGACGTCGGCGATCCGCACCGCAGGATCCACCGTGCTGGTCGATTTCCGGCCGGTCACGTCGCCGTACACCATCGCGGCGATCGGCGACACTGACGCGCTGCAGGCCGGACTGGCCGACAGTGCCGCCGGCCGAACGCTGCAGTCACTGCACAACGTCTACGGCGTGGGCGTGTCGGTGGCAAGGTCGGGCGACCTGCACCTGGACGCGGCGACGCTGACCGAACCGCTTCATGCGCAACCCGGGCGGACGCCGTGATCGCCGTCGTCGCGCTGGTGGCAGGTTTGATCGCCGGCCGATTCCTGGACCTGACGGCACCCGACTGGCTCGACCCGTACCTGCCGATCGCGGTGGTGGCGGCTCTGGACGCGGTATTCGGCGGGCTGCGGGCCCGGCTGGACGACGTGTTCAGCGATCGCGTCTTCGTGGTCAGCTTCATCAGCAATGTGGTGGTCGCGGTACTGATCGTGTTCCTGGGCGACCGCCTCGGCGTCGGCAGCCAACTGTCGACCGCGGTCGTGGTGGTGCTCGGGATCCGGATCTTCTCCAACGCGGCGGCCATCCGCCGGCGTCTGTTCGGCGCGTGAGCGAGGTCGCGTCGCCAACCGGCGACGGTTCCGCGCGGCGTCGGGCGTGGGCGTTGCTATGGCACCCGCGCGGCTGGCGGGCGGAACTGCTGGTGGCCGTGCTCACCGCGTTGTTGGGTCTGGGCCTCGCAGTCACCGTGCGGACCCAGTCCGGTCCCTCCGGCCTGGCACTGGCCCGGCAGGACGACCTGGTGCGGATCCTCGCGGACCTGTCCACCCGTAATCAGCGCTTGCAGCAGGAGTTGACCGGATTGCAGGACACTGCGCAGCGGCTACGTGACGATGCGGGTGGGGACATCGCGTTGCAGGAGGCCCGCGACCGTGCTGCACAACTGGGCATCCTGGCGGGGACTCTCGGCGCGCAGGGTCCGGGCGTGGTGGTACGGATCGCGGATCCCGCGGGCGTTGTACGCGCCGACGTGCTGCTCGACGCGATCGAAGAGTTGCGGGATGCGGGTGCCGAAGCGATCGACCTGTCCGGGGTGCGCGTCGTCACCTCGACCAGCCTGATCGACCGCGACGATGGTGTGGTGGTCGACGGACACCGGCTGGCGGCTCCGTACGAGCTGCGAGCGATCGGCGACGGCCCCACGCTGCAAAAGGCACTCGACATTCCGGGCGGTGTGACCGACGCAGTGACGGCGGCTGGAAACGGGGCTGCCGCATCCATCAGCGTCGAGTCCAGGATAGTGATCACCTCGTTGCACCGCGCAGATGCGTTTCACTACGCTCAGCCGACTCCGTGACTGCAGTCGCCACCCGTCGGTGCGCGTCCCGTCACCCGTTGCTCCGACTGACCGGGAAGGCTTAGACGACCGATGACTTCAGTGCCCGAAGAACTGCGTTACACGGCCGACCACGAATGGCTGCGCTGGGACGGGAACGTGGTTCGGGTGGGGATTACCGATTACGCGCAACAGGCGCTCGGTGACATCGTGTTCGTAAGCCTGCCCTCGCTCGGCAGCGACGTCTCCACGGGCGACGTGCTCGGGGAGGTCGAGAGCACCAAGAGCGTGTCCGACGTCTACGCGCCGGTAGCCGGCCGGGTGTCGCGCCGGAACGAGGCGCTGGATTCGGCGCCGGAGCTGGTCAATTCCGACCCTTACGGGGCGGGCTGGCTGGCCGAGGTCGAGACGCCCGGGGCCCCGACCGGCGAGGGCCTGCTGGACGCCGCAGGCTACGCCCGTTTGGTCGACGAAGCACCTTAACCATGAATGTCAGGTCGAGACGCTAGTCCTCGATTCACTGCGCTTGCACCCTGCTGCTTGAGGCTACTACCCTGCGAGTTCGTCGCATCGTCAGCCGGCAGGACCGGCGCTCGGGCGGCGTGAACGTGATCCATGAACTCGAGCCGCCGGCGTCCGGTGGTTCGGCGGAAGGGTTGTCGACGGGTGTTCTGCACGCGCTGTGGTCAGCAAAACCAACCGGATGCACGGTTCTGTGCCCGGTGCGGGACGGCTTTGCTGCGCCCGGGGGAGCCGGTCGCAGACAACGCCGATGCCAGCGCGACCTCGACGCTGAATCTGGCCGGCTTGGGCGGCGGTGATGTGACGGAGAACGAGGGGACGGATGCGTCAGCGGTCCTGGACCCGGCCGCCGAGGCTGCACAGGGGCTGCCTCCCGGCACCGCGCTGCTGGTCGTGCGTCGCGGTCCCAACGCTGGCAGCCGGTTTCTGCTCGACGCGCCCGTCACCGCGGCCGGTCGGCACCCGGACAGCGACATCTTCCTCGATGACGTGACCGTCTCTCGCCGGCACGCCGAGTTTCGCCGCGAAGGCGGGGTGTTCGCGGTGCGCGACGTCGGAAGCCTCAACGGCACGTATGTGAACCGAGAACGCATCGATGTGGCCGAACTGGTGGGTGGGGACGAGGTCCAAGTCGGCAAGTTCCGGCTGGTGTTCCTGCTCGGCCCGTCCATTTCCGGCGCTTCCACAGCTACGGCGTCGAGCGACGACGCGTCATGACCGCCGCGTCCGCCGCCAGCGCATATCCGCACCCGGGCGGTCCGGCTACGGCCGGCCCGGCGGTCCTGGACGGGGCCGGCTCCACAGCACGGGCCGGACGCGCCGACACGACGCCGGGGCGGGCTTTCATGACCATCGGCCAGGTGCTGGCAACGCTGCGGACCGACTTCCCGGACGTGACGATCTCGAAGATCCGTTTCCTGGAGGCCGAGGGGCTGATCCAGCCGGAGCGGACCGCATCCGGATACCGCAAGTTCAGTCGTGAGGATGTCGGCCGGCTCGGCTACGTACTGGCTGCACAGCGTGACCACTATCTGCCGCTGCGGGTAATCAAGGAGAACCTTGCGGCGATGGACCGCGGGCTGGAGCCGGCGAACTCAGCCGGCGCGACCCCGCGGGTTCCGCGCGTCTTGACTCAGGTGGACGGCCTGCCGGGTCCTGATGCGTTCGTGCCCGACGCCGTGGAACTGCGGCTGTCGCGGGACGAATTGCTCGCCGCCGCCGCGCTGGAAGAGGCCACGCTCGCGACGCTCGAGCAATTCGGGCTCGTGGTGTCGCGCTCTGGTGGCTACTTCGACGGTACGGCGCTGGTGGTCGCCAAGACGGTTGCGGCGCTGGCTCGGTTCGGCATCGAGCCACGTCATCTGCGTTCGTTCAAGACCGCGGCCGACCGCGAAGTTGGGCTGGTCGAGCAGGTGGTCAGCCCGCTGGTCCGCCAGCGCGACCCCGAAGCCCGGTCCCGGGCGGAGGAGGCGGCCCGGGAGCTTGCATCTCTGTCGGTCACCCTCCATGCGGCGCTGGTCAAGGCCGGACTCCAGCCGGCACTTCATCGCTGAGACCGCGCTGCTTGGTGGTCGAACGAAGTTCCGCTGCCACAAGGCATCGCGACGCCGACCGGGATGCGGGTAGGCTGCAACCGTGCGCGAGGTCAACGTCGTCGGGGTCCGGGTCGAGCTCCCGGCGAGTCAGCCGATCGTCTTGCTGAAAGAACACGAAGGCGAGCGGTATTTGCCGATCTGGATCGGGGCCGTCGAAGCCACCGCGATCGCATTCGCCCAACAGGGGGTGACGACGGCGCGTCCGATGACGCATGACCTGTTCCGTGATGTCCTCGGTGCGATCGACCGACCGCTGCGACAGGTCCAGATCGTCGACGTCCAGGACGGGATCTATTACGCCAACCTGATCTTTGACGGCGGGGTGGAGGTGTCCGCCCGGCCGTCAGATGCGATCGCGCTCGCCATGCGTACTGGCACCCAGGTTGTGTGTGCGGAGTCGGTGTTGGATGTGGCCGGCATCATCGTGCCGGACGAGCAGGAGAACGAGGTCGAGAAGTTCCGCGAGTTCCTGGACAACATCTCGCCCGATGACTTCGACACCGGCTCCTAGGAGTCGCGCCGCCATAACCCTCAACCTAAGGTCAAAGGTGAGGACACGCCGAGCTGTGTCGTTGTCGGGGCAGGTCGGTGCGCCTACGGTGGGCGTCGTGGATCGGCAACCGGTAGGCGTACTCGAGCCGGGCCTATCGCGCGGTGGCGACTCGCCAGATATCCGCTCCGAGGCCCCGCAGCGCGGGAGGACCCATGGTTGACAGTGGTGAGTCGCCGGTGGAGCCCCGCCCGGGTGTGCCCCGGCAGGCCGTGCTCTTCGGGGAGGAGCAGCCGGAACTACCACCCGACGACGTGGGCTACCGCGGGACCGTCGCATGCTCGGCCGCCGGCATCACCTACCGGCAGCTCGATTACTGGGCTCGCACCGGGTTGGTGGCCCCGACGGTGCGCGGTGCGCACGGCTCAGGCAGCCAGCGGCTGTACTCCTTCCGTGACGTGCTGGTGCTCAAAGTGGTCAAGCGGCTGCTGGATACCGGGGTCTCGCTGCACAACATCCGGGTCGCGGTGGAGATGTTGCGGGCCCGCGGTGTCGGTGACCTGGCCCAGATCACCTTGTTATCCGATGGCGCCACCGTGTACGAGTGCACCTCGCAGGACGAGATCATCGATCTGCTGGCCGGCGGGCAGGCCGTTTTCGGGATCGCCGTCGGCCGGGTGGTCCGCGAGATGGAGGGCGAGCTGGCGCAACTGCCCAGTGAGCGCGCGGACGGGGCGGCGATGATCGGTGCCGACGAACTGGCAGCGCGCAGGCAGCGGCGTACCAGCGCCTGATCGCCTGATGTCGGACGCACCACTAGGCTGAGGGGCGACCGAAGACCCCGTACGGGAGAGTCCATCGTGGCGTCGGTCGCGAATCCCTGTCGGATCGCTTCGTCCGCAGTTCGCGATCGTGCGTTACGGGGCGCCGAAGGAGCAAGCCTCCCCCGAATCTCTCAGGCGAACGAACCGTCGGGCGAGGCGACTCTGGAAAGCGGGGGCCGAGCCGGTCGGCGCGGTCACCCCACCGATGGTGAAAGTCCCGCCGGTTCGCCTGCGGTGGCGAAGCTCTCAGGTGCAGCGACAGAGGGGAGCCGGAGCGTCGTCATGCGCCGGCTCGACCGTGTTTTCCACCCTCAAACCTGACGAGGTGCACGTGAGCAGCACTGCCATTGGAGCCGATACGCCGACACCGCACGTCGCCGCGGGCCGTTCCCGGTCGGACATCGAAGCCGAAGCCGAAGCCGTCGTCGGCGCGTTCGCGCAGCGGCACATCGGGATCAGCGCCGATGACCGTGACCGGATGCTTGCGGTGGTTGGTTACCCGGACATCGCTGCGTTGATCACTGACGCCGTGCCGGCCGGCATCCGCGCCGGCGGGCTCCCGGTGATTCCGCCACCGGCGGATGAGGCGGAGGTCGCCGCGACGCTGCGCGCGTTGGCGGACCGCAATGCGGTCCTCACCTCGATGATCGGTCTGGGTTACTACGGCACGTACACCCCACCGGTGGTTCGACGGAACGTACTCGAGGCCCCGGCGTGGTACACGGCCTACACCCCCTACCAGCCTGAGATCAGCCAGGGGCGGCTGGAAGCGCTCCTCAACTTCCAGACCGTGATCACCGATCTGACCGGGCTGGCCACCGCGGGGGCGAGCCTGCTCGATGAGGCAACCGCGGCGGCGGAGGCGATGGCCCTCGCCCGGCGGCAGAGCCGGGCGCCGCAGGACGCAGTGTTCGTGGTGGATGCCGACACCCACCCGCAGACGCTCGCTGTGCTCGGTACCCGAGCGGAGCCGCTCGGGCTCCCACTCGTCGTCCAGGACCTGACCGAGCCGCTACCGGACCGGCCGATCTTCGGCATCCTGATGTCCTACCCCGGCAGCAGCGGCCGGATCCGTGACCACCGGGACGTGCTGCAGACCGCGCACGAGCGGGGCGCGATCACCGTGATGGCCTGCGACCTCCTCGCGCTCACGGTGCTGGTGCCGCCGGGTGAACTAGGTGCCGACGTGGCGATAGGTTCCGCGCAGCGTTTCGGAGTACCGCTCGGCTTCGGTGGACCGCACGCCGGCTGGCTGGCTGTCCGCGCCGGTCTCGAACGTGGTCTGCCCGGCCGACTGGTGGGAGTCAGCGTCGATGCCGACGGTGCCAGCGCGTACCGGTTGGCGCTGCAGACCCGTGAGCAGCACATCCGACGCGAGAAGGCGACCAGCAACATCTGCACCGCCCAGGTGCTGCTCGCCGTGATGGCCAGCATGTTCGCGGTCTGGCACGGGCCGGAGGGGCTGGTCGAGATCGCCCGCCGTACCCACCGACACGCGTCGGGGCTTGCCGCGAGCTTGCGTGCC
>DASZVT010000175.1:0-5801 GCA_035546915.1 Mycobacteriales bacterium
GCCTTGAGTAGCGAGATGTCGAGCTTCACAACTCCTCCTCCCCGTCTGCGTCCGCAGACCGGCGGAATTCGAGCTGCACCACGGCATGTACGACCTCGTCGTACCGCACCCGCACGGCGGTGACGCGGCCGCGCTCCGATACCTGCAGGTCGGCACCATCATCGTCGCTGCCCCGAATCCGACCGGTGATCGCAGCCGCACCTCGCCGCCGCACCTGCACCAAGCGCCCGGCCGCACGGCGCCAGTGCCGCGGTTGAGTCAGCGGCGCGTCGACACCGCGACTGGTGACCTCCAGCGTGTACGCCGCGCGCAGCGCCGCCGGCAGGCTGGCTTCGGACGCATCCAACGCCGCCGAGGCGACACGGCTCGCATCCGCGACCGCGTCGAGGTCGACACCGCCGTCTCGGTCCACCGCCACCACCACAACCGAGCGGTTTCCGGCGCGGCGGACCGTCACGTCTTCCACGTCGAAGCCGGCGGCGGCGAGCGGAGCGCCCACCAGGTCGGCGAGTATCTCGGCCGGGCGCCCGCCCGACGGTCCGGATGCAGTCACGGACCCTCCTCGCCGTGTGTAGTTGTGACAGGCACACCGTAACGGCTCGCCGGATCCGCGCGCGACCATGTGAATGCGACGGTGCGCAACGCCCCATGCGGCGACACGGCGTAGTAAGGGGTACCGTAGTTATGGCATGCCGTGCCCGGCATGCCACCCGCTCGCCAACCGCCCGCACCACCCGTCGACGCACCGCACTCAGAGGTGGACCGCCATGGACCTCGGTGTCCCTGAACTGCTGATCATCGCCTTCATCGTGGTGTTGCTGTTCGGCAGCAAGAAGCTGCCGGCCGCTGCGAGGTCGATCGGCCAGTCGCTGAAGATCTTCAAGGACGAGACCAAAGGCGGCCGCGAGCATGAGAACGCGGCCCCCCCGCCCACCGAACAGCACACCGTGCAGAACGCACTGCCGTCTGCGGCGACTGCGGCCGCCTCCAACCCCCAGCCGGCTGCCACCGCGCCGCAGGCTCCGCAGCAGGGCGCTCCGGGCGCCTGACTCGGGGCTTTCCCTGCGCGGTGCGCGCTGAGCCATCGATGCCGGTGCAACCACCGATGACGCAGAGCTGGACGACGATGACGTCATGAGAGGGCTGCCAGCTGGCGGCGCGCAGCGCGCGCGCCGCAGCCCGGACGGCTACATGCCGCTGTTGGAGCACCTGCAGGAGTTGCGGCGCCGCCTGTTCTTCGCAGTGATCGCAATCGCGATCGGCATGGTGTTGGGCTACGTCTTCTTCGGGCCCATCTTCGACCTCATCAAGCAGCCGTACTGCCACCTGCCGAAGGTGCGCCGGGACGGAGGCCCGGACTGCCAGCTGTACGTCTTCGGCGTGATCGACCAGTTCAAGGTGCGGCTGCGGGTCGCGATGTACGTGGGGATCATCGGTGCCTCCCCGATCTGGCTCTACCAGCTCTGGGCCTTCATCACGCCGGGGTTGCACCGCAACGAGCGCCGCTGGACCAACACGTTCGTGATCTCCAGCGTCCTCCTGTTCGCCGCCGGCGTGTTTCTCGCCTACCTCACTTTGGCCAAGGGCCTGAGCTTCCTGCTGGGCGTCGGCGGCAGCGGCATCACCACCTTGGTCGGCGTCAACACCTACCTCACATACTTCACCGCGATGGTCCTGGTCTTCGGGATCGCCTTCGAGTTTCCGCTCCTGCTGCTGATGCTCAACCTGACCGGAGTGCTCACCGGTGCCCGGATGCTGTCGTGGTGGCGCCCGATGGTGTTCGGCATCACCGTGTTCGCCGCGATCGCCACCCCGTCCCAGGATCCGATCACGATGACGGCGCTTGCCGCGCCGCTGGTCGCGCTCTACTTCCTCACCGGCGGAGTGGCCCGGATGCTGGACAGCCGCAAGGAGCGGCGCGCGGCCGCCGAGAGTTCCGAGCTTCCCGAGCAGCTCGCTCCGCTCGGCGGCGCCGGGACCTGATGGTCCGCGACAGCGGGGTGCGAGACTGACGGCTGTGTGCCCCACCCGCCGTGCCGTCCTGGGCGGCGGGCTGGCACTCGGCGGCACCCTGCTGCTCGGCGGCTGCGGCGGTCACGACCACAAGCAGGCACGACCCTCTCCCACCCCCACCCGCCGGTCCGCGGCGCTGGCGACCGCGGTGATGGCCGAGCGCGAACTGCTTGCCGCTTATGCGGCCACGCTGCGCCGCCACCCGGACCTCAGCGCCGCCCTGGCCGTACCACTCGACCACCACCGCGCGCATCTGCGCGCCCTCGGTGCGGCACCCGCGGCCACCACGGGGCCCACGACGGCGGTGCCCGCCGACGCGCGTACCGCCGTGCAGTCGCTCATCGCGCTGGAGCAGAAGGTGTCCGCGGCGCGTGTTGGCCAGGCCATCGCAGCGGTCGCGGACGGTTCGCTGCTGGCGGCGCTCGCGGCAGCGGAGGCGGTGCACGCGGATCTGTTGACCGCAGCGCTTGTCTCGGTGGCGCCGCCGGCATCGACGAAGCCGCCGGTCGAGTCTTCGGGCAAGCCGGTGTCCCCGCACCCTCAGCACAGCTCCTCGAAGCCCGCGGCGAAACCGACCCGGACGGCGACGACACCTGCTCCGTCCACGCCCGCAGCCAGCAGCACGCGACCGCACCCGCCCACATCCCCCACGGCTCCGACGTCCTCGGCGGGCCCCTCGACACCGCCCGCGTCGGCGCACTCATGACCCCGGGCGCCGCGCCGGGCAGGCAGACCGAGGCGCTGCAAGCACTGCTCATCGCGGAGCACGCGGCGATATACGGCCTCGCCACAGCCGGTGGCAGACTTTCCGCTCTCGGGGTGAATCCGGCCACGGTCGCCACCGTCGCGGACACGTTCGACCAGCACCGGTTGCGTCGCGACACACTGGTCGCTGCGCTGACCGCCGCCCACGCCGACGTGCCGGCCGCACTTCCGGCGTACGCGGTGCCTGCACTCCCGTCGGCACAAGCGGCGCTGCAGTTCCTCGGCACGCTGTCCGAGCGGACGGCAGCCGCCTACCGCGAACAGCTCGCACCGCTGCAGACCGAGTCCTATCGGCGCCTCGCCGTCACCGCGGTGGTCGCCGCGGCCCGGTTCCACACCGCGATGCTCACGGCGGCAGGCAAAAACCCGGCCGCCGCGTCGATGGCGCTGCCGGGCAGCTGACCGGCAGCGCCCGAGTCAGAACAGCACGCTGGCGAACGACCCCACCTGTTCGAACCCGATCCGCTCGTACGCCCGTAACGCCGGGGTGTTGTGCGCGTTGACGTACAGGCTGACAGTCCGAGCAATATCCCGCTGGGCAGCCGCCACGACCGCCGCGGTCCCGCGGATGCCCAGGCCCTGACCGCGCAATGCTGGGTCCACCCAGACACCCTGGATCTGGCACACGGCCGACGTCGCCGCACCTACCTCGGCCTTGAACAGCACCCGGCCGTCCTCGATCCAGGCGAATGCATGCCGGTCGGCGATCAGTTCGGCCACCCGTGCCCGGTAGAACGCGCCGCCATCCGCACCGATCGGTGAGAAGCCGATCTCCTCGGTGTACATCGCGATCGACGCGGGCAGCAACACGTCGAGTTCGTACGGTTGGACCAGCCTGACCCGCTCTTCGATCGCGGTGTGCGGCGGCGTCTCGATCGCCATCAACGGCTGCTCGTCGCGCACATCCCGGGGCGTGCTCCAGTGCGACGAGAGCAGGCCCCACAGCGCCAGCACCTGGGCTGACTGCCCCACGATCGACGAGCAGCGCCGCCCCTGGCGGCGCGCCCGTTCCGCGAACGCCTTCAACGCGGCGGCATCGGCACCGATCGGTATCAGATTCGCCCCGCTGAAGCACAGTGCCCGCAGCTGGCCCGCTACGACGTGTCCCCACAACTCCGCACCGAGCCGCCACGCGTCCACCCCGGCCTGGTCGACACGCGCAGCGACCATCACGTTCGCGACCGGATCGAGGTCCAACAGCGCGTGCACCGCGTCGAGGTCCCGATCGCCCAGCACCCGGATCGGCGCGCTCCGTAGCACCCCCGGGATCCTAGACGGACGGCTACCCGACGCCGTGCCGTACGGCGGTGCGACGCGCGCACGCATACGGACCGTCATCGCCGGCCCGGTGACAGCGAGGCCGGTTCGTCACCCGACGTCGACGACCGGACGTCCGCTCGCCGTGCTGGTACGGATCTCGTCCGCGAGTCGGATCGCCTCCTCGACGAGCGTCTCGACGATCAACGCCTCGGGAACGGTCTTGATGACCTCGCCGCGCACGAAGATCTGCCCCTTGCCGTTGCCCGACGCCACCCCGAGATCGGCCTCGCGCGCTTCGCCGGGACCGTTCACCACGCAGCCCATCACTGCCACCCGCAACGGCACGTCCAGTCCCTCCAGACCTGCGGTGACCTTCTCCGCCAGCGTGTAGACGTCCACCTGCGCGCGGCCGCAGGACGGGCACGAGACGATCTCCAGACCACGCTGACGCAGGCCGAGCGACTCGAGGATCGCGATCCCGACCTTGACCTCTTCCACGGGCGGGGCCGACAGCGACACCCGGATGGTGTCGCCAATGCCCTCCGCCAGCAGCGCGCCGAAGGCGACCGCGGACTTGACGGTGCCCTGAAACGCCGGGCCGGCCTCGGTGACGCCGAGGTGCAGCGGGTAGTCGCATTGCGCGGCCAACTGCCGGTACGCGTTGACCATGACGACCGGGTCGTTGTGCTTCACCGAGATCTTGATATCGCGGAAGCCGTGCTCCTCGAACAGTGCGCATTCGTTGAGCGCCGACTCGACCAGCGCTTCCGGGGTGGCCTTGCCGTACTTGGCGAGCAGCCGCTTGTCCAGCGAGCCTGCATTCACGCCGATCCGGATCGGCACACCGGCGGCGGACGCAGCCTGGGCGATCTCCTTGACCTTGTCGTCGAAAGCCTTGATGTTGCCCGGATTGACGCGGACCGCCGCGCATCCCGCGTCGATCGCGGCGAAGACGTAGCGGGGCTGGAAGTGAATGTCCGCAATGACCGGGATCGGGCTCTTGGAGGCGATCCGCGGCAGCGCCTCGACATCATCCGCGCTGGGCACCGCGACCCGGACGATCTGGCAGCCGGCGGTGGCGAGCTCGGCGATCTGCTGCAGCGTCGCGTCGGCGTCGGCGGTCAGCGTCGTGCACATCGACTGAACGCTGACCGGGGCGTCTCCGCCCACCAGGACCGACCCGACCCGCAACTGCCGCGAAAGGCGACGAGCGGCGAGCGGTTGCGGAGGCGCGGTGGGCATACCGAGCGCGACGCCGGTGCTGGTCGCAGTGGTCATGGTGTCCTCTCCGGGCAGGGTGTGCAGGACCAGTGTCCCACTTAGGCGCCCTGGATCGGATTGAAGATGCCGGCATAGACCAACAGCAGGGACAGCCCGACGAAAGCGGCGACGACGACGTACGCGACCGGGAGCACCTTGAGCAGGTTGACCCGGCCCGGATCGGTGCGGCCGCGGCGTCGCGCGAACCAGGCGCGCAGGTTCTCGTACCCGAGGATCGCGATGTGACCGCCGTCCAGCGGCAGCAGCGGCAGCAGGTTGAACACGCCGACGAAGAAGTTCACGCTCGCGCCGATCAGCAGCAGCGCGCCCGCCTTCGACCCGAGCGTCTCCGGTGCGCTCGCGATGCTTCCACCGATGCGGGTGATGTCGACGACACCGGCCGGACCGTCTGGGGACCGGGGCTTACCGTTCACCAGATTCGGGATCTGGCCGGGGAACTTGCCCAAGGCGGAGACGGTGCCCGTAACGTACGCCCACAGCAC
>DASZVT010000176.1:0-17184 GCA_035546915.1 Mycobacteriales bacterium
CAAAAAAACCCGGAGCTGGAGAGTGGGGCGGCCAGAGGGGCCCGAGCTCAGGCCTGGTGTGCGGGAGACTGGCCGAGTGCAGGCCACCCTCCGCCGCACCCTCGCCGCAGCCGTCGGCACCGGGGTGGGCATCCTCGCGTACGCGTCCTTATGGGAGCGCGGCGCGTTCACGCTCCGTACGTACCAGGTTCCGGTGCTCGCACCCGGCGCCGTCCCACTCCGGCTGCTGCACGTCTCGGACGTGCACATGCTGGCGCGGCAACAGCGCAAGCAGGCCTGGATCCGCGACCTGGCCCGGTTGGTGCCGGACCTGGTCGTCAGCACCGGAGACCACTTGGCCGGTCCGGACGGCGTCGACGCGGTGCTGGCGGCCTACGAGCCGTTGCTGAGCCGGCCGGGCGCGTTCGTGCTCGGATCCAACGACTACTACGCGCCGGTGGCGAAGAACCCGTTGAAGTACTTCGATCCCAAGCACCGCCGGGTCGCCGGTGCCGAGCTGCCCTGGCGCGAGATGGTCGAGACGTTCACCGCCGCCGGGTGGGCGGACCTCACCAACGACCGGGCCACCCTGACGGTCGACGGTCGCCGCGTCGAGCTGCGCGGCGTGGACGACCCGCACCTCAAGCGGGACCGCTACGAGCAAGTCGCCGGCCCGCCCGCCTCGGACGCGGATCTCGCCGTCGGCGTCGTGCACGCCCCGGAACCGGCCGTGCTGCAGCGCTTCGCGGACGACGGGGACCAGCTGCTGCTCGCCGGCCACACGCACGGCGGCCAGCTGCGGCTGCCCGGGGTGGGAGCGCTGGTGACCAACTGCGGCCTCGACCCGGCGCAGTGTCGGGGGCTGTCCCGGTTCGCGTCCTCCTGGCTGCACGTCTCGGCGGGCCTCGGGACCAGCCCGTGGGCGCCGGTCCGGTTCGCCTGCCGCCCCGAGGCGAGCCTGCTCACGCTGGTCGCGGTGGACGCGGTGCCGGACCCGCTGAGCGGCCCGATGCCGGTCCGCTAGACTCGCAAATCGCTCCACTCGGGATGTGGCGCAGCTTGGTAGCGCGCCTCGTTCGGGACGAGGAGGTCGTGGGTTCGAATCCCGCCATCCCGACTCCACGCGCCCGGCGTCTGTGCAGGTCACAGCGCCGGGCGCCGTCGTAGCCGGCCCGGGCGCCGGCGCCCGTTCAGCGCGCCAGTTGGTGCACGGCTGTCGCGAACAACCCCGGTGCGCGGGCAGCGGCTGGAACGATCGCACGGCGCAGCCGCGGGCGACCACCGGCCCACAACAGCGTCTCGGTGACCAACCGGTAGCGGCGCGAGCACACGCGCCACTGTCGCTCATAGTCGTGCGGACGATCGCGGGCGACACAGTCCACCAGCGCTGCGGCAGACGTCAGCGCGAGCGCGATGCCCTCGCCGGTCAACGCGTCGACGTAACCGGCGGCGTCACCGACCAAGAGCACCCGGCCGCTGACCCGACGGCGGACCTGTTGACGTAGCGGACCCGCGCCGCGTACTTCCGTCACCCCCCTCGAGGGCAACCGGTCGAGCAGCGCGGGGAACGCAGCCAGCTGCGCGGTAAACGAACCTCGGCCACCGCCGAGGATCGCCACACCGACGAGATTCGGCCCGACCGGTGTCACGTACGCCTCCGCCTGCGCGGACCAGTGCACCTCCACGAAATCGGTCCACGGGGCGAGTGCGAAGTGCTGCCGTAGTCCCCATCGCGGCAGATGCTTGCGCCGCGGCCTGCGCTGCAGGCCCAGCTGCCGGCGGATCGGTGAATGCAATCCGTCAGCGGCCGCCAAGTAGCGCGCGCTGACGCCGGCCGCACCGACACTGCCGACGTATTGCCGGATGTGACCCACCGGGCGCCGCAGCATCGGCACCCCGCGTGCCTGGACCTCGCGTAGCAGCGCACGGTGCAGTTCGGTCCGGCGAACGCCGATCCCGGGACCGTCCCGGAACTGCGCGCTAGCCCGCTGATCGCCGTCGAGATAGCGGATCCCACGAATCGGATAGCCGTCCACCTGCACGCCGAGACCGCGCAATGCCCGGACCGCGCCCGGCATCAATCCCTCACCGCAGGCCTTGTCCACCCGGGTCGGGCGCGCGTCCACGACGACGGTGTCGAGCCCAGCACGAGCGGCATGCAGAGCGGTCGCGAGCCCGGCCGGCCCGGCACCCACGACGAGCAGGTCGATCACGGGGAGACGGCGAGCATCAGGGCCGCATTCTCGGCACGGATCCGGATCCGCAACAGCACCAGGTCGAGCCCGGTGAACACGAACGCCGTGATCCAGGCGGTATGCACCAACGGGAGCGCGGCCCCCTCCACCACGACAGCCACGTAGTTCGGGTGGCGCAGCCACCGATACGGGCCGACGGCGACCAACGGAACCCCTGGGACCACGGCGATCCTGGTGTTCCAGCGGGGGCCCAGGGTGGCGATGCACCACCAGCGCAGCACCTGCGAGCCGAGTACCAGCGCCAGCATCGGCCAGCCGAGTCCGGGCAGGAACGGTCGATCCGCCAGGAGCACCTCGACCACACAACCGACCAACCATCCGGTGTGCAGCACCACCATGAACCGGTAGTGACCGGCGGCGTACTCCCGACCACCCTGACGGACGGTCCACGCCAGGTTTCGCCGGGAAAGTCGCAGTTCGGCCAGTCGTTCGACCACGACGACGGCGATCAGCGCCAGGTACCAGGGCATCGGCCGGTTACCACCGCAGCAGGACCGACTCGGAGCAGAAGCCCGGCCCCATGGCCATCAGCACGGCGTGTGTACCCGGCTCCGGTAGTCGTTGCGCGATGGTGTCCCGCAGCACGTGCAGGACCGACGCGGACGACAGGTTGCCGACGTCAGCGAGCGAACGCCACGTCAGCTCCAATGCCTGCGGCGGCAGGTCCAGCTCCAGTTCGATCGCCTCGATCACCTTGGGGCCACCGGGATGCGAGATCCAGGCGCCCACGTCGCTCACGCCCAACCCGTGGCTCCGTAGCAGGTCACGAATGTCGTCCGCCAGAAACCGGCGCACCAATCCGGGCACTTGCGCGTCCAGCACGATCTTGAGGCCTCCGGGCCCGGCGTCCCATCCCATCGTGCGTGGCGTGTCCGGGTAGAGGTGGCTGCGGGCGGCCAGCACCTCCGGTCCGGTGCAATAGCGATCGGCTTTCGCCGCTCCTACCGCGACGACGGCCGCCGCACCGTCGCCGAAAAGTCCGCTGGCGACGAGATTGGCCGTCGAGCAGTCATCGCGCTGCACCGTCAACGAGCACAGTTCGACCGACAGCAGAACCGCGACGTGATCCGGCCAACCCCGCAGGTAGTCGTCCATCCGGGCAATGCCGGCGGCGCCCGCAACGCAGCCCAGACCGAAGAGCGGCACCCGCTTGACGTCGGGCCGCAGCCCTATCCGGTCCGCGATCCGCGCCTCGATGGACGGGACCGCGATGCCCGTCACGGTGGTGGACATGATCATGTCGACGTCCTCCGGCCGGACCCTCGCCTGCTCGAGGGCACCGCAGACGGCATCGGCACCGAGTTGGGTCGCCACCTCGAGGAAGGCGGCGTTGGCCTCACCGAAATCCCGCAAGGTCCGGTAGCGCTCCGCCGGGAGCGCCAGGTGACGGGTTTCCACCCGGGCGTTGCGATGCAGCCGGCGCAATAGGTCGGAGTGCTCGTCCGCGCCGACGCAGAGGTCGGTGAACAGCTCGGTGAGTTCGTCCTGCCGGTACCGGTGCGGCGGGACGCACCCGTACACAGCCGCGAGCGTGGTCACCTCCGAACCTTAGGCACACCCGGTGCACCTGCGGTGTCCGTCGTTCCGGTAGGCCCTGCCGGCGAGACCGGGTGTGAGCGTCCCTGCTCCACTAGCGTCGGTGGTATGCCGGTGGGCGCTGCAGGCGCGGCACCCTCACCCGAGGGTGCCGACCCGGTCGACCGCTCGGTAGCCGCTACCGCACGCGAACTGGTCGTATGCAGCCATCCGCTGCCCACGGTTGCCGTGACCGCTATCAGCGCGGGACTCGCCGTGCTGGCCGGCAACTCGGCTGGCCGCAGCACCCTGGTCACCGCCGCCGTGTTCACCGGGCAGCTGTCGATCGGCTGGTCCAACGACCGCATCGATTCGGCCCGCGACCGGGACGCGGGCCGAACGGACAAGCCACTCGCCGTGGCCGCAGTGTCACCTGCCGTCGTCACCAGCGCGCTCGTCGTCGCGGTACTGGCGACCGTGCCGCTGTCACTGGCGCTGGGATATCGCGCAGGCGGCGCCGCCTTGACGGGCGCGCTGTGCGGATGGCTCTACAACCTCGGGTTGAAGGCGACGATCTGGTCGTGGGCGCCGTATGCCGTCGCCTTCGGCGCATTACCCGCGATCGCGACCCTGGCGCTCCCCACGCATCCCTGGCCGGCTGCCTGGGCCCTGGCCTCGGGCGCCCTGCTCGGGGTGGCCGCGCACCTGGCCAATACTCTCCCGGACCTGGCCGCCGACGCGGTCGCCGGGATACGTGGCCTGCCACACCGGCTCGGGGCTAACGTCACCGCCGCCACCGGCGCTGCGCTGCTGCTCGGCGCCACCGCGGTGATCGTCGTGGGTTCGAGCACCGGTCCTGTCAGCGGGCCACGGTGGGCCACCTTCGCGGTCGTGGCCCTGCTCGCCGTCGTTGCCGAGGAGCTCGGCCGGCGGCGTCCCACCAGCCAGGCGTTCTTCCTGGTCACTGTTCTGGTCGCCGGCGCCGACGTGGTGCTGTTCGCGCTGGCCGGTGGCACGCTGTATTGAGACCGCGGCCTGCGCGGTTACGAGCAGAATGCCCCGGCGCCCTTCGGCGCGGTGAGTTTCCCGTCGGTGACCTGAGCCAGCCACACGCAGGGCTTCACCGTCGCCGGCTTCCCCTGGGTGAACGTCACCGGTGCGGTCCAGCCGCCTTCGCCAGCACCACGCCCTCCTGCCAGCCCAACCTTGCGTCGCCGTCAGGCGAGCATCGACGGATCGTCCGGAACATCCACCGCGTGCTCACGCAGCAGCTCCAGCGGGATGATCTCCAGCGTCCGCAGGTGCGTCGCCGCGAGCACGACAGGCGCAGCGGCGCCATCCTGATACGCCTGCAACCAGCGGGCCGCGACGACACACCAGCGATCGCCGGGCTGCAAGCCGGCGAAACCGTACTCCGGGCGCGGCGTGACGAGATCGTTGCCGACCCGGCCCTGGTGCGCCAGGAACGCGGCCGACATGACCGCACAGACAGTGTGGCTACCGAGATCCTCCGGACCGGTGCTGCAGCAGCCGTTGCGGAAGAACCCGGTCACCGGCTCGGTCCCGCAGACCTCCAGCGGGCCGCCCAGCACGTTCCGGTCCTCGATCATGTCAACAGCTTCGCATCCCGGCCGGGTCCCGCGGTGTCACCGCAGTCGCGCCAGCGCTGCCCGGACGAATCGCCGACCCTCACCCATAGCGAGCAGTGGGTGGCGCAGCAGCATCCGCGCGGCGAAACCGGGAGTGAGGTCGCCGGCGAGCGCGGTGAGTACCAGGCCGGGCGAGATCCTCCCCACCGCGTCCAGCGCCCGGGACCAGTCCGGATCGGCGTACCGGCTGAGCCGCAGGTTGATCGCGTGCCCGATCCGCATCTGTCGACCGACGAGCGCGTCCCACCGGGTCGGGTACTCCTGCAACGCCGCCGCGGCGGGCGGACCCGGCGCGCGCAACGCCGCTGCGGCTACCTCCCCGGCCAGCCGGCCGGAGACGATCGCATGGCGGATCCCTTCGCCCAACAGGGTGGAGCCATGTCCCGCGGCGTCGCCGATGACCAGGATCCCCGCGCCCGCAGCGGTGACGGCGCCGTGGTCGTACACCGGCATCACCCCGGCATGTGTCTCGATCGGCTGCGCACCAGCACATGACGCCCGCAGCGCCGGGACCCGCTCGACCAGGCGGTCCAGCAGCGCTTCGAGGTCGGCGTCGGAGTCCGGCCGGATCAGCCCGACGCCGAGACGGACCCGACCGTCCCCCCGCGGGAACGCCCAGCCGTAGCCGCCGGGGGCCACCTCGTCCCCCACCACCAACAGCGCCTCGGACTGGTCGTACCCGGGCGCGTAGACCTCGACCTCGACTCCAGCCGCGGTGCGGGGTGCGCTGGCGCGCAGCCCGGCGGCTCGCGCCACCGTCCCGGTGGTGCCGGACGCGTCCACCACCAGCCGGGCGGGTACCTCGCCGCGGCCGCGCACCTGGACCCCGGTCACCACCCCGTCCTGCATCACCGTGGCGGTCACGCGCTCGCCCAGCATCAACACGACCCCGGCCTGCGCGGCCCGGGCGGCGAGCCACTGGTATAGGCCGCGCACGTCGAGCACACACATCCGCGCTCGGCGGTAGCGAAAACGCACGTCGTGCTCCGGCCCGACCACCCGCAGCCGGGTGACGGGGTGCCAGAGGCGCCGCGGGACGCCGAGCCGGCGCAGCGGCCGGACGAAGCTGCCGCCGGAGGTGCGTACCGGCTCACCGAACGCAGCGCTCCGTTCGAACAGCACCACCCGGTACCCGGCCGCGGAAATCCGCTGCGCGGCGGCGAGGCCGGCCGGACCACCACCGACCACCACCGCGTCGAGGTCGGCCGGGATCGCGCGCGTCACCCGCTCAGGATCCCAGACCAGGCCCGCCTCCGGTTTGTGCGCGCCTTCCGGGGACCGGAAGCGCGCACAAACCGGAGCTGAGCGTACGGATCAGGCGGTGAGCAGCTCGTGCCCGGCGCCGCAGCGGCCGTGCACGTCGAGCGCCTGACCGCACTGGGTGAGCAGATTGTTGTTCATCACCATCTGCGGGCACGGATCGCCAGCGGCGAATGCTCGCGCGCTCGCCGCGGCATGTTGCACACCGCGGCCGTCGTGGCGCAGCCGCATCTCGGCGTACGGATCATCCGCCAGCGTCGCCCGCCAGGATGCGACGTCCGCCGACGTCACCAGCGACGCGTCCGTCATCTCCCAGCGGAACAGCTGCTCCGCGTTGCGGTGGGTGATCGCCTCCACCTCGTCCGCCGGCACCCCGGCGAACACCTCCTCGGCCGCCTTCTGCGCGAACGGCCACGGCGTGTCCGCGTGCGGATAATCGCTCTCCCACAGGATCTTCTCGACGCCGATGTGCTCCCTGAAGCTGAGCCCGACCGGCTCCTCGATCATGCAGACCCACATGTTCCGCTGGAAGATCTCCGACGGCTTCACGTCGCCCGCCTTGGCCCAGTAGTTGTGGCGCTCGAACTGCCGGTCGGCGCGCTCCAGCGCCGCCGGGATCCAGCCGATGCCGCCCTCGGACCAGACCAGCTTGAGGTCGGGATACTTGTGGCACGGCGGAGCGAGCATGAAGTTGATCGACCCCATCAGCGCACCGAGCATGCCCAGCGCGATCGGCTCCAGGAAGTTCGAGTCCGATGAGCTCATCGGGGTGGATCCGCTGGACCCGACATGCATGCAGATCGGCAGATCCGTCTCCTGGCACACCGCCCAGATCGGATCCCAGAAGTCGTTCCAGAACGACGGCAGGCCGAACGGGGTCGCGTTCTCCACGAAGCACAGGGCTCGCGCGCCGTTGTCGACACAACGCTCGATCTCGACCACCGCCGCAGCTGGATCCCACAGCGGCGCGATGATCATCGGCACGAACATGCCGGGGGGCCCGCCCGGCACCCACTCATCCAGGATGAAGTCGTTCCAGGCCCGCACACATGCCAGCGCAAGTTCCTTGTCCCGGAACTGCGCGAACAACCGGCCGCCGAATCCAGGCAACGTAGGGAAATTCACGCTGGCGCGGATCCCGTTCGCCAGCAAGTCCTTCGCGCGTTGGGCAGGCTCGAAGCAGCCGGGAATCATGTCACTGAACCGGGCAGGTTCGAGCCCCCACTGTTGCCGTGGCTTGCCCGCCACGCCGTTCAAACCCATCGTCAGGATGCGCTGATCCTCGTACACCCAGAACTCGCGGCCGCTCTCCTCCACCACGTGCGGCGCGGCGTCTCGCATCCGCGCCGGGACCCGGTTCCACCACACGTCCGCCGGTTCGACCACGTGGTCGTCGACGCTGAACAATTCGTACACACCGACTCCCTCTGGGACCCCTCAGCAGCACTGTGCGGTAAAGATAACACTCAATTATCCCCCGATGACGGGGATCAGCCGTCACGGTCGGAGGAACGATGAGTTACCAGCCCCTCGGCGGAGTCAAGGTCCTCGATCTCGGGATCCTCATCCCGGCGGCACTGACTTCCGGCAAGCTCGCCGCGCTGGGAGCGGACGTGGTGAAGGTCGAGCAGCCGCCCTACGGCGACCGCATCCGCGCCGTACCGCCTTACGGCACGGACGGTGAAAGCCCGCAGCACATGGCGCAGAACTGGGGCAAGCGCTCGATCGGACTGGATGTCCGAGTTCCCGCGGACCGGGATGTGATCCTGGCGCTGGCACGCCGGGCGGACGTCATCATCGAGAACCAGCTGGCCGACTTCTGGACCGGAGCCGGCGTAGACCTCGGCGGGTTACGAGCGGAGCGCCCAGGACTGATCGTGTGCTCGATCACCGGGTTCGGCCAGACCGGACCATGGTCCCGGTTGCCGTCGCACGGGTTGAATATGGATGCCCTCGGCGACACGCTGAACATCGACTGGGACGACGGCGCACCACACTGCGGCTGGACGTTCACCAGCTGGGGCAACGAGCTCGGTACCTCCTTCGCGGCCACCGCGATCTGCGCTCTACGACACGTACCTGTCCAGCGACGGGATTCCGATCCTGCTGGGCACGTTGGAACCCAAGTTCTGGCAGCGCTTTTGCGAGCGTATAGACCGCCCGGATCTTGTCGACCGGCATGGTGGCGCGCAACTCGCGTTCGGCGACGACGACGTGGAGCTGGCTCGGGAGCTGACCGCCGAGTTCGCCAAAGCCACGGCAGCACAGTGGCTTTCACGATTCCTCGAGTGGGACGTCCCGGGCGGCCCGGTACTGGACGTACCGGCGATCATGGAGACCGATCACTTCCGCGCCCGCGCGATCATCGAGCGCGAAGAGGGCGGCTGGCCGAACGTGACGACGGCGATCCGCTGGCAACACACCGGTGGCCGGGCCGGCGACGGACTGGGCCCGCCACCGGCGTTCGACGCCGACCACGACGCCGTGCTGGCGGATTGGCTGAGCGATGACTAGCCGCCGTGCCGGTATCGGCGAAAGGAACACGGCCGCGGCCCGGGATGGATCCGGCCCACCGGCCACTCCGATAAGCTGACCGCGGTGCGCCGGGAAGTCTGGTCGGCAGTCGTATCCGCCGACCCGGAAGGCGCCCATGCCCCCGACGCCGCCTACACGCATCCGGCTGCTGCGCCGAGTGCCGTTTCCCGAGGCGAGCTGGGTCACGGGGCTACTGCGCACCGAGACCGTCGGCGGTGCCCTCCTGCTGGTGGCCACCGTGGTCGCTCTGGTGTGGGCGAACTCGCCGGTGGGGGGGTCGTACGCGTCATTGCGGGACGCCCGCGTCGGACCCGGCGACCTGCAGCTGCACCTGACACTCGGCGCCTGGGCCGCGGACGGCTTACTCGCGATCTTCTTCTTCGTCGCCGGACTGGAACTCAAGCGCGAGTTCGTGGCCGGGGAACTGCGCGACCCGCGCAAGGCGGTGCTGCCGGTGGCAGCGGCCTGCGGCGGCGTACTGCTGCCGGCGGTGCTCTATACCGCGATCAATGCCGGCGGGCCGGGGGCACGTGGCTGGGCGGTGCCGACCGCGACCGACATCGCTTTCGCGCTCGCCATCCTGGCGCTGGCGGGACGTTGGCTGCCGGTCGCATTACGCACCTTCCTGCTCACCCTGGCCGTGGTGGACGACCTGATCGCCATCGTGATCATCGCCGTCTGCTACACCAGCGACCTGTCAGTGCCGCCGCTAGCGGCAGCGCTGCTACCGCTAGCGGCATTCGGCGTGCTCGTGCAGCGGCGGGTGCGGGTTTGGTGGCTGCTGCTCCCCCTCGCGATCGTGACCTGGGCGCTGGTGCATGCCTCCGGGGTGCATGCGACGGTCGCCGGGATCCTGCTGAGCTTCACGGTGCCGGTGGTCCGGCGCCGCCCGGGTCCGGGCCCCGGACTGGCCGAACACCTCGAACAGCGGCTGCGACCGCTGTCGGCCGGTCTCGCCGTACCGCTGTTCGCGTTCACCTCGGCGGGGGTCGCGGTCGGCGGATGGGGAGGACTCGGGCACGCGCTGCGCGACCGGATCGCCATCGGCATCGTGGTCGGGCTGCTGGTCGGCAAGCCGCTGGGTGTGCTCGCGGCCACCTGGCTGGTCGTCCGTACCACCCGGGCCGAGCTGGACCCGAGCATCGGCTGGCGCGACCTGGGCGGGCTGGCGGTGCTGGCAGGCGTCGGCTTCACGGTGTCGCTGCTGATCGGTGAGCTGGCCTTCGGATCGGGGAGCGAGCGGGACGCGCACGTGAAGGTCGCGATCCTGCTGGGATCGCTGCTATCGGGAGTCGTGGCGACGGTGTTGCTCCGCCGCCGTAACCGCATCCACCGCTAGCCGGGACGGCGGGACGGCGGGACGGACCGAGCCGGGTACTGGAGTTCGTTCAGCGGCCCTTCCAGGTCGGGGGTCGCTTCTCGAAGAATGCCGCGATGCCCTCCGCCATGTCTTCCGAGGCGAGTACCCCCTGCAACTGCTGCTCGGTCACCCGCCAGCCCGCCGCGTCGTCATCTGCGGCCAGCGCCGCCAGCGCCGCCAGGCTGGCGCGTACCGATGTCGGTGAGTTCTGACAGATCCGCTCCGCCAGCGCGACGGCGCGGTCCAGCGCCTCGCCCTGCTCGACCAGATGGTTCACGACGCCGAAGTGGTACGCGCGCTCGGCACTGAGCGGATCTCCGGTGATGAGCATCTCCCGCGCGACGTGGTACGGCAGCGCCCGCGCGGCCCGGAACAGCGCGCCCGACGTCGCCAGCACGCCGCGGCTCACCTCCGGTAGGGCGAAGTACGCGGTACGTGCCGCGACCACCAGGTCGCAGGCCAGCGCGATCTCGAACCCGCCCCCGAGCGCGGGGCCCTCCACGGCCGCGATCAGAGGTTTCAGCCGCTGCCGGCGGATCAGGCCGTACTCGCCACCACGATCAGTCCGGGCGCCCGCGCCATCGGAGAGATCTGTCCCGGCGGAGAACACCGCCGGGGTCCCGGTCAGCACCCCTGCCCACAGGTCCGCGTCGTCGTCCAACGTGTTCAACGCCGCGTCGATCCCGAAGGCCGTCTCGGTGTCGATCGCATTGCGTTTGTGTTCACGCAGGATCCGCACGACCAGGACCCGGCCACGGCGTTCCGCCTCGACGCTCATCCGTTGTCTCCTCTGTCGGTGCGTCACCGTACCGAGACTGCCGCCGCGGCCCGGCGATGAGGCAGGCTGGACCCATGGAGCACTACGACGGGGTGCTGGAACCGTCGCACGGCGACGATCCCGCCGCGATGCCGCTGACCCCCCTGGACCCGAGACGAGAGCCGGACCTGGGTCCACGCCCGCGTGCCCGCCCGGTCCGGCCCACCGCGATGCTGGTGGTCGCCGCGCTGTGCCTGGCCTGCGCCGCGATCCTCGCGACGGCCGGGATGTGGGCACTGCTGGTGGTCGCGATCGCCACCGGAGCCGGATTCGGGGCCCTCGGGATTGCCGCCCGGCGCCACCAGCGCCGGAACCGGTAACCGACCGCGCCCACCGCTGCGAGATCCTGCCGACATGACACCTCGCCGCCACCCGCACCACACCACGCGCCGGGATTGGCGGGACCGGTTCCGCGCTCCCCGCTGGTCGCTGCCGTCGTGGGCCCGGGATGCGCCGGATCGCTGTGTGCTGACCGGGAACGCCGGTGGCACCTGGGAGGTGTACGGCTGGGCTCCGGGCAGCGCACCCCGTCCGCTGACCTCCCGTCCGAACGGCACGACGTACGCGGCGATTCCTCCTGCGGGACAAGATGTCTGGTGGTTCGCCGATACTGACGGGGACGAGTTCGGGGTCTGGCGCCGGCAGCCGTGGGACGCGGAAGTCGGCGCCGACCGCGAGGCCGTACCGGGCGTCCCACCCGCGTATCCGGCTGGTCTCGTGTTCGGGCCGGGCGACCGGGCGGTCATCGGCGGCAGTGACGACGACGGCACCGCGCTGCGCTGCTGGGACGGCACCGAGCTACGGGTGCTCTACCGGCACGCCGAGGATGCCTCCGTCGAGGCGATCACCCGGGACGGGACGCTGGTCGCGATCAGCCACAGCGAGCACGGCGACAGTCGGCACCCTGCGCTGCGGGTGCTGGCCTGGGACGGGACCGCCGTGGCCGAACTGGACGACGGCCCCGGTCTCGGCCTGCACCCGATCACCTTCCTCGGTGAGAGTGACGAGCTGCTGGTCGGGCACGAGCGCCGCGGCCGGGACGAGCTGCTGGTCTTCTCGCCCCGGTCCGGCGCGGTTCGTGAGCTCGACCTCCCGCTCGACGGCGAGCTGTCCGCGGTCGCCGCGCCGGACGGGAGCTGGCTCGCCGTGGTCGCCGAGCACCGCGGCCGCAGCACCGTGCACCGCTATGTGCTGGCCACCGGCGAGCTGACGGCGCTGCCGACCGGGCCGGGCACCGTGGACGGCATCCGGATCCGGCCGGACGGGATCACCTGGTACGACTGGTCTTCAGCCGCATCCGCGCCCACGGTGCGCGACCTGGCCGGCGGCGAGGTGCTGCCACCGGCCGGCGAGCCGAGCGCCCCGCCCAGCGTCGCCGTACGGGACGTGATCGCGGACGGGCCGGGCGGCCCGGTGCCCGCGTTCCTGCGCGTCCCCGAGCGCGGCGACGCGCCATACCCGACCGTCTTCTCCATCCACGGCGGCCCGACCTGGCACGACAGTGACGAGTACAGCCCTCGGGCGGCGGCCTGGGTCGACGCCGGGTACGCCGTCGTCACCGTGAACTACCGCGGCTCGACCGGCTACGGGGCGGCCTGGCGCGACGCGATCGAGGCGTCGCCGGGGCACGTCGAACTGGCCGATATCGCTGCGGTCCGGTCCCGGCTGGTGGATGACGGCGTCGCCGATCCGGCGCGCTGCATCCTCGAGGGCGGCTCCTGGGGCGGATTCCTCACCCTGCTCGGGCTCGGCATCCAGCCACAGCTGTGGGCCTGCGGCAGCGCCGCGGTCCCGGTGGCGGACTACGTCGCGGCGTACGAGGACGAGATGGAAGGGCTGAAGGCCTTTGACCGCAGCCTGTTCGGCGGGTCACCGACCGACGTGCCGGAGGTGTACGCGAAAGCCTCACCGCTGACCTACGTCGACGCGGTACGGGCGCCGGTACTGATCCTGGCCGGCGCGAACGACCCGCGTTGCCCCATCCGCCAGATCGAGAACTACCTCGCGGCGCTCGCCGCCCGCGGCGCCCCGCACGAGGTGTACCGGTTCGACGCCGGGCACGGCTCATACGTCACCGCGGAGCGGATCGCCCAGATGGAAGCCGAGCTGGACTTCGTCCAGCGCCATGCCCCCGCCTGAGCCGGGCGGTCAGCGGCCGGTGATCTCGGCCGCGACCAGCTCGGCGATCTGCATCGTGTTCAGCGCCGCACCCTTGCGCAGGTTGTCACCGCAGACGAACAGGTCCAGCGAGTGCGGGTCGTCCAGCGCTTGCCGGATCCGGCCGACATAAGTCGGGTCCTGACCGACCACGTCGACAGGCGTGGGGAGATCGGTGACGACGACACCCGGCGCATCCCGCAGCACCGCCACCGCCCGGCCCACCGACACCACGTCGGCGAAGGTGGCGTGCACTGCGAGCGAATGCGTCGTGATCACCGGCACCCGGACGCAGGTGGCGCTCACCGCGAGCCCGGGCAGGCCCAGGATCTTGCGCGACTCGTTGCGTACCTTCAGCTCCTCGCTGGTCCAGCCGTCATCCTTCGCCGAGCCCGCCCAGGGGACGACGTTCATGGCGAGCGGCGCCGGGAAGGGCGAGTCGCCTCCGATCGCCTCGACCGCGGCGCGGACGTCGCCCGTGCTCGAGCCCAAGCCCTTGCCGGCAACCGCCTGCAGCTCGGCGTCCAACCGGTCGATCCCGGGCTGTCCGGCACCGGAAGCCGCCTGGTACGACGCGACGACCAGCCCCTGCAGCACGAACTCGCGGTGCAGCGCGCCAAGCGCCACGATCATCGACAGCGTCGTGCAGTTCGGATTCGCGATGATGCCGCGCGGGCGGTTCGACGCCGCTTGCGGATTGACCTCGGGGACGACCAGTGGCACCTCGTCGTCCATCCGGAACGCACCGGAGTTGTCGACGCAGACAGCGCCGTGGCGCGCCGCCACCGGCACCCACTCGGCGCTGACGTCGTCCGGGACGTCGAACACCGCGACGTCTACGTCGTCGAAGACCTCGGCCGCGAGCTCGGCCACCACGACCTGCTCGCCTCGCACCGGCAGCGTCTTGCCCGCGGACCGGGCTGAGGCGACCAGCCGGATCTCGCCCCACACGTCCGCGCGCTCGGTGACCAACTGGCGCACGACGGACCCCACCGCGCCGGTAGCTCCGACGATCGCGAGTCGCGGCTCCGCGGCGCTCATCGACCGGTACCGCCGTACACCACGGCCTCGTCCTGGGTGCCCAGCTCGAACGCCTCGTGGATCGCGCGCACCGCGGTCGGCACGTCGCTGTCCCGGCATACCACGCTGATCCGAATCTCGGACGTGGAGATGATCTCCACGTTCACGCCGGCGTCGGCGAGCGCGCCGAAGAAGCTCGCAGAGACGCCGGGATTGGTGCGCATCCCGGCGCCAACCAGCGACACCTGCCCGACGTGCTCGTCGAAGACCACCCGCTCGAAACCGACGGCGTCCCGGACCTTCTCCAGTGCGCCGAGCGCGGTCGCGCCCTCCGAGACCGGGACCGTGAACGAGATGTCGGTCAGCTGGGTCGATGCGGCTGACGTGTTCTGCACGATCATGTCGATGTTCACGTCGGCGGCCGCGATCGCGCGACAGATCGCCGCCGCCTGACCCGGCCGGTCGGGCACGCCGATCACCGTGACCTTGGCCTCGCTGGTGTCGTACGTGACACCGCTGATGATGGCCTGTTCCACGGGTGCCTCCGAAGTGATGGTCGTACCGGGCAGCTGGGAGAACGACGAACGCACCACGATGGGCACGCCGTACCGACGCGCGTACTCCACGCATCGCAAGTGCAGGATCTTGGCGCCATGCGCGGCCAGTTCGAGCATCTCCTCATAGCCAAGCTGTGGCAGCCGCCGGGCGTTCGGGACGATGCGCGGGTCCGCGGTGAACACCCCGTCGACGTCGGTGTAGATCTCGCAGACGCTGGCGTCGAGGGCCGCCGCGAGCGCAACCGCGGTGGTATCCGAGCCGCCCCGGCCGAGCGTGGTGATGTCCTTGCTGTCCTGGCTGACACCCTGGAAGCCGGCGACGATGGCGATGTGCCCGGCGTCGATCGCGGACCGGATCCGTCCGGGCGTGACGTCGATGATCCGGGCCCGGCCGTGCGCCGAGTCGGTGATCATGCCGGCCTGCGAGCCGGTGAACGAACGGGCCTCGTACCCGAGTGATTCGATCGCCATCGCGAGCAGCGCCATCGAGATCCGCTCACCGGACGTGAGCAGCATGTCGAGCTCGCGTGCCGGCGGCAACGGCGAGACCTGCTCGGCGAGATCCATCAGCTCGTCGGTGGTGTCCCCCATCGCGGACACGACGACCACCACCTGGTGACCGTCCTTGACGGTCCCGACGATACGTTCGGCGACCCGTTTGATCCGCTCGGCATCCGCGACCGAGCTACCACCGTATTTCTGCACCACAAGCGCCACGCGTCGAGCCTACCGGCGCCCCGAAGCACCCCCATGCCATATTCGAACGCATGCCTGCCGACCCCCGTCGTCCGCGTCGCCGCCTGGCCACGACCGCCCCGGCTGCGGCGGCGGGTGCCGCTCTGCTCGGCCTGACCCTCGCCGGGTGCGGCGGCAGCGGCGGTTCGGCCGCTCCGCCGCCATCCCCGTCGCTCAGCCCGGCTGCGCAGCAGCTGTCGCAGCTTGCTGCAGCGAGCCGCGACAGCCTGTTCACCGCGCGTTACGCCGCGGTCTCCAACGCCGGCCGCAAGGCCACCGTCACCGTTTGGGTACGTAGCGCCGACCGGTACCGGGTGGACGTCGCGGAGAACGGTGTGACGGCCGCGTTGTACGGCACCGCTGCAGGCGCGGTCGCCTGCACCTGGCAGTCCGGCCAGAAGCCGGCGTGCTTCTTGGTCGCCAAGCCCGGCAAGCCGATCCCGAGCCAGTTCGACGCCGGCGTGCAGCGGGTATTCACCCGCGACCTGCCACTGCTGGCGGCGAACCCGCAATCGTTCGTGATCACCGAGAAGCAGCCGGTAGCTGCCACCGCGAAACTGGCCGCCGCGCGCTGCTTCACCATCACCGCGGGATCGGGAAGTGCCCCGCTGACCAGTGGGCTGGTCGACGACGTCGACCTCGGCTCCTACTGCCTCAGCTCCTCCGGGCCGCCCCGGTCGCTCACCTTCGCCTCCGGCACGTTGACCCTGGTTGCGGTCGGCGGCGCGCCCGCAGCCTCGACACTCAAGCTTCCGGCGACGCCGCAGCCGCTACCGGCCAGTGCGTCTGCCACCCCGTCGCACTGACCGCCCCCACGCGCCTACGCGCCTACGCGCCTACGGCGCGATACCACCTACGCGCCTACGGCGCGGCGGCCCTCGAACGCCCGGCCCAGTGTCACCTCGTCGGCGTACTCCAGGTCCCCGCCGACCGGCAGGCCGCTCGCCAGCCTGGACACCGTCAGTCCCATCGGGTGCAGCAGCCGGGCGAGATACGTCGCGGTGGCCTCACCCTCGGTATTCGGATCGGTCGCCAGGATGACCTCCGTCACGGTGCCGTCCGCGAGCCGGGCCAGCAGCTCCCGGATGCGCAGGTCGTCCGGACCCACACCCTCGATCGGCGAGATCGCCCCGCCGAGAATGTGGTAGCGGCCACGGAACTCGTTTGTCCGCTCGATCGCCACCACGTCCTTCGGTTCTTCCACCACGCAGATCAGCTCCGCGGCGCGGCGCGGATCCCGGCAGATGCGACACTCGTCGGCCTCCGCCACATTGCCGCAGATCCGGCAGAACCGGACCTTCGCCTTCACCTCGCCGAGCACCTGCGCGAGCCGCGCCACGTCCGC
>DASZVT010000177.1:0-5814 GCA_035546915.1 Mycobacteriales bacterium
CATCGGCGACGGTCCGATACCGCACCAGCATCTCGCTGACCTCTTCACCGTCGCGGGGCTGACTGAACTCACCCACCGCCAGCAACATCCCGTCCCGGCGGAACACCTCACGCTGATGCGCGTAGTAGATCGACGGCACCTCCACGCCCTCGTCCGCGATGTACTGCCAGACGTCCAACTCGGTCCAGTTCGACAGCGGGAAGACCCGGATGTGCTCACCCGGGTGGTGCCGACCGTTGTAGAGCGACCACAACTCGGGGCGCTGGTTCTTCGGATCCCACTGGCCGAACTCGTCCCGGAACGAGTAGACACGCTCCTTCGCGCGCGCCTTCTCCTCATCCCGTCGACCGCCGCCGAAGACCGCGTCGAACTTCCCGTCCACGATCCCGTCCAGCAACGCGGTGATCTGCAACCGGTTGCGGGACTGCCCCGGACGCTCCCGGATCCGGCCGCTGTCAATCGCCGCCTGCACGCTGGACACCACTAGCCGGACACCCAGCTCGGCCACCCGCTTGTCCCGGAACGCCATCACCTCCGGAAAGTTGTGTCCGGTGTCCACGTGCATCACCGGGAACGGGACCCGGGCCGGCGCGAACGCCTTCTCCGCGAGCCGGAGCATCACGATCGAATCCTTGCCGCCGGAGAACAACAGCACCGGGCGTTCGAACTCCGCCACCACCTCGCGGAAGACGTGGATCGACTCCGCCTCCAGCGCCGCCAAGTGATTCAGTTCGTAAGCGGCGGCGGGCACGGACGATCCCTCCTTCGACCGGCGTCGTGCCGGCTCGCGGTGTCATTCCGTCGTCGTCGGGGCATAGCCGCGTACGACGCGGTATGCCCACGGTAGTCGACGGCTCAGGAGGGCTTCAATCCGCGTCCTTGCAGGTCGCTACGATCAACCGTCGCGCGGCTGGTCGGAGGCGAACCGTGGTGGTCGGATCGAACCCCGTGGTCGGATGAAATGAATCTGCTGGTCGTCGCCTCCGCAGGGGGGCATCTGCGTGAGGCCCAACTGCTGCGGGAGCGGCTAGAGGGGGTCGACGCGGTGACCTGGGTGACCTTCCCCGGTGAGCAGGCCGACGCGCTGGCGCGGTCCGAGCACGTCATCGAGGTGCCGCCGGTCCATCCGCGCGATGCGGTGGCCGCCGCCGCCGCGCTGCCGCGTGCGCGGCGGGTCATTCAAGCCGAGCGCCCGGACCTGGTGCTGTCCACCGGCGCCGCCGTGGCGCTTCCTTTCCTCGCGGTCGCGGGGCTTCGCCGGATCCGTGCGCATTACGTGGAGAGCGTCGCCAGGTCTACCAGCCCCTCCCTGACCGGGCGGCTGCTGCGGCCACTGCCGGGGGTCCGGGTGCACGCCCAGCACCGGGGCCTGGGTGTCGCCTGGCCGTTCGTCGGATGCGTATTCGACGCGTACGAGCCGGTACCGCGCCCGGTCCCGCCACCGGACCGGCCGTTGCGAGTCCTGGCCCTGCTGGGCACGATGCCCTTCGCGTTCGACCGGCTGGTGCGTGAGCTGACCCTGGCGCTGCCGGCGGAGGCGGAGGTCTGCTGGCAGCTCGGTAGCACCGTGCTGCCCGCCGGCGCGCCCCGCGTGCAGGCCGCACCCCGGTTCGCGCTGCCGCAGATGCGTGAGCGGCTGTGCTGGGCGGACACGGTCGTCACGCATGCCGGGGTCGGTTCGATCATGGATGCCTGGGACGCCGGCCATCGCCCGGTCGTGCTCCCCCGCCGCCACGCGGACGGCGAGCACGTCGACGACCACCAGGTCGCGATGGCAGCACAGCTGATCGAGCGCGGGCTCGTCGCCGGGTGGCCGTCACCGGAGGCACCCGACCTCCGCGACGCGTCCCGGACGGGAGTCCGACGACGCTACGATGCGCCTTCGATTACTCTGAGTGACCACTGAGCGTGGCCTCCGCCATGTGGCGGTACTCACTGTCTGTAAAACCTCATGTACTCAACGCACCACGCGGTGGTTGAATAGCACTCAGCGATCCCCACCAGGTGGTGGACGTTAACGAACGAAAAAGTACCGGGCATGCGGTCGACAGGCTGAGCGAGCACGCATCAGCCCAGCCGCCAGCCCGCGCGGGTTTCCGTGTACACAACGGGGGGTTCTGTGCACATCACGCAGCAGCCGCAGGCGCCCCAGCGCACGATCAAGTAGTCACCGGGGCGACCGATGAGTCTTACCACAGCATGGCAGCGCGACCCCGCAGGCGCGGACACGCTCACGCGTGTCGTCGGCGAAGCTCTCGCTGCCACCGGCCATCAGCAGGTGGCGGTCAAGCGATCGTCGTGGACGCGTCGCTACGTCCTCAGCGTGCTGACCGCCGATGTGGTGCTCAGCGGGCTCGCCGGGCTGATCGGGTACCTGGCCCGATTCGCTGCCGGCGGCAGCCCCTCCGATCAAAGCCGTTACGCGGTGGCGACGGTCGTCTTCCCGGCGCTGTTCGTCGGCGCTATCGCGTCTTGCCGCGCCTACGAGCCCCGGTTCCTCGGTGCCGGATCCGACGAGTACCGCCGCGTCTTCGACGGCGCGCTGCGGCTCGCCGCGCTCGGCGCGATTGCGGCAGTCGCCTTCCACGTCGCCCCGGCCCGCGGTTACTTCCTGGTCGCCTTCCCCGCAGCCGTGGTCCTGGTGCTCTTCGGCAGGTATGCGGCACGCCGCATCCTGGAGGCCCAGCGCAGGCGCGGGCGATGCATGCAGCGGGTGGTCGTGCTGGGCCGCGAGCGGTCGGTCGCCGAACTGGTGCGGACCGTCCGGCGCGACTCGCACGCCGGTTTCCAGATCGTCGGGGCCTGCCTGGACACCGCCTCGCCGCGTGACGCCGAGCAAGTCGAGGGCGTGCCGATCTTCGGAGGCCCGCGCGCCGTGATCGGCGCGATCCGGGCAACGAACGCCGACACCGTCGCGATCACCGCTTTCTCCGACATGGACACCACCGAGGTGCGCCGACTCGGCTGGCAGCTCGAGGGCTCCGACGTCGCGATGCTGGTCGCACCCCGGATCACGGACGTAGCCGGCCCGCGGATCCACATCCGGCCGGTCGCCGGGCTGCCGTTGCTGCACGTCGAGCAGCCGGAGCTCACCGGGGGGCGGCGGTTGCTGAAGGCATGCATCGACCGGTCCGTGGCCGCGATGATGCTCATCGCGCTGTTGCCGCTGCTGTGCGCGATCGGGCTGACGGTCCGCTTCACCAGCCCCGGCCCCGCGATCTTCCGCCAGCGGAGGGTCGGGACGGCCGGCACCGTGTTCACGCTCTGGAAGTTCCGCACCATGTACGCCAATGCGGAGGACCGGCTGGGCGACCTGAATGCGCTCAACGCACACGGTGACGGACCGTTGTTCAAGATCGTCGATGACCCTCGGATCACCCCGATCGGTCGCTGGTTACGGCGCTTCTCGCTGGACGAGCTACCGCAGCTGGTGCAGGTGCTGACCGGCAAGATGTCCCTGGTCGGTCCGCGTCCACCGCTTCCCAGCGAGGTCAGGCGGTACGAGAACTCGGTGCACCGCCGGCTGCTGGTTAAGCCGGGCTTGACCGGCCTGTGGCAGATCAGTGGCCGCTCGGACCTGTCCTGGAACGACACCGTCCGGCTCGACCTGCACTATGTGGAGAACTGGTCGCTGGCGCTAGACCTGACGATCCTGTTCCGCACGGCCTCGGCAGTGCTGGCGCGGCGCGGTGCGTACTAACGGCCATAGTCGGCCGGCAGCGCCTGCAGCTTCGACCACGGAAACTTCGTCAAGACCTGATACGACGGGGTGCCGCGGAGCAAGGCGGTCCACGGGTCCGTCCCCTTCGCCGCCTTCATCGCGGCGCCGCTCTCGGCCTGGACGGCCACCGCGCCGGACTGGTCGGTGACGATGAAGCCGTACTTCTGCGCCGCCCGGGCGACCATCACGCCGACCGGAGTCAGCCCGAGCTTGGTCACGTCCAACGACGGGTCCAGCCGGAACCGGGTGCCCTCCGGGATCGCGTCCGCGGCGCCGTTGTTCCCGTCGCTGCGCTGCGCCGGGTAGGAGAAGTTGTTCCACGTCGCCGCATCCGGGATGGCCAGCGACATCGCGTGGTTGATCGACCCGGACTTCACGTCCTGGATACTGATCATCCCGCCCGCCACCGGCAACCCGGTGGCGGTGGCACCGAATCCGCCGGTGAAGAATCCCGGCGACCTGGACACGTGGTCGATCCGGCCGCCCCAGCAGGCGGACCAGCCCGCGCCGGTGTGCTTCGCCAGCCAGAACTCCCACAGCTGGTCGGTCGACGGTGAGTAGACGGTCAGTTCCGCGTCGGTGCCCGCCGAGGCGGCTGCCCCGGCCGGAATCGGCACGTCGGAGAACTGGCCGCCCGAACCGGTCAGACCAGCCGGCAGATAGCCCTTCTGCTGGCAGTCGTCGAAGGCCACGTTCGTCCGGGGCGTGTTCGGCCCGACCGTGTAGAAGTTGGTCGTGTACTGGTCGACGTTGAAGGCCGCCACCCCGTTGTAGCGGTCGGACACCGAGCGGCTCAGCGTCGTCACCAGCGCGGCGGACTTGGCGTTGGCCGGGGCACCGGAGACATTCAGCTTCCAGACGCTGCCAGCGCCGAAGACGCCACCTGCCGGCGACCAGGGCAGGCCTGACCAGGTAGCCGGTGCCCCACCCCCGGCGCTACCCCCAGGCGTGTCGGCCGTCGCGCTCCGTGCGGGCTTCGGCTGCTGAGCGCGCGGGCGCTCCGCGTCGGTGCTGGAGGAGGCCGGTGCCGTCGCGGTCGGGCCGGTGACCGCCGGTGTCGGGCTCCCTGGCCGGGATTGACCGACCGACGGCTGGCTCGGTCGCGGGGTGTCCGGTGACGACAGCACACTGTCGCCGCCGGAATCGCCGGAAAATACGACACCCGCTGCCACGCCCGCCGCCACGAGCGCGGCGCTGGTCATCAGCAGGACACCGCGGCGGCTTCGGGGGAATGCGATCACGGCGCAGCGTCACCCACGTCGCCGCATCCTGCCCTGTGTCTGCATCGCACGAAGTCTCCCTGGGTCTGGGATATTTGTTCAAGCTGGGACGTTGCTGTTGGTAGGCGCCGTAGGTGGGGCGTCACCCCCACCGGCCCGCGCACCGAGTGATTGGACGCCTCTTTTGCCGAGAATGCACCGGCGCCCCACTCAGGTCTCATACTGAGTATGTCGACGCCGAATCCGGTACGGACTCAACGCGACCGACCGCATCAGCCTGACACGTCAACGTTCGGAGAGGGACAGTTGGACGCCCCCCTGGTTGCCCCGGCGAGACGCCGGAGCCCCCTTGCCGCCCTGCGTCATTATGCCCGGCCCGCCATCGCGTTGGTGGTCCTGGGTGCCATCGTCGGCACCGGTTACGCGCTGTCACGAGGCAACGAGTACACCGCGCAAGCACGGGTCGCGGTCTCCGGCGTCGGGCTCAACCCGAACAACATTCCCGGCTTCTCGAACGCTGCTCCCGAGCTCGCGGCAGATTACGCCCGCTACGTCGACACGTCTGACAACGCGCCCATTCTGATCACCGCGCTGGGCGCGAACGCGGCGAGCAAGGTGCACAGCATCACTGCGTCGCCGATCCCGCAGTCCACCGTGATCGCGATCGAGGTCACCGCGTCGACATCCGACGTCGCCATCCGGGCCACGAACGCGATCGCCTCGAATCTGGTGAAGCAGGTGGCGCAGACCCAGCAGGCCACGTCACCGGAGACCACCCTGGAGCAGTACCAGAAGATGACCACCCAGTTGGCTGCGGCGCAGACGGACGTCACCAAGGCGCAGAACGAACTCACAGCCCAGCAGAACGCGCAC
>DASZVT010000178.1:0-2796 GCA_035546915.1 Mycobacteriales bacterium
CGGGTCACCCGGCTGCTCGCGGAGTTGCTCGACGTCAGTCGGATCGACACCGGTCGGCTGGCCCTGCACAAGCAGGTCGTCGACCTCGCGGGCATCGTCGAGCGCGTCTTTGCCGGTCACATCGCCGGGGGCGAGCAACCCGACCGGTTCGTCCTGCAGATCCTGGGTGCGGTCCCGGAAATGTGGCTCGACCCGGACAAGACCGACCAGGTGCTGGCCAATCTGGTGGAGAACGCGCTGCGACACGGCGCCGGCGCGGTGAGCGTGACGATCGCCGGCGATGGTGACGGTGCGACGGTGACCGTCGACGACCAGGGCGACGGTGTCGCCGACGCAGTCGCGGGGCAGATCTTCACCAAGTTCTTCCGGGACCGGGCCCGCACCGGGGGCACCGGCCTCGGGCTCTATATCGTCAAGGGAATCATCGACGCCCACGGAGGCACGATCGCGGTGGAACGCGCTCCGGGCGGGGGTGCCCGGTTCCGATTCCGGTTGCCCGCCGGTGAGCCGACCTACCCGGTCTGAGGCTCCACCGGCGGGCGTCCCGTACCCTCCGCTCCAGTTCCAGGGTGGCCCGCGTCTGCGCGCGTCCTGGCCGACTGGTTGGCCGCGCCCCGTAAGGTGATCCCGCCATGTCAGACAGTTCCCGCAGCGATGCCGCTCGCCTCGAGGTCTCGGCGCTGTCCGCCGAGGTGCTCGAAGCCGCCGTGGCGGCCGGAATCGAGGCGTTCGCGGCCGCCACCGACCTCGATGCGCTCGCTGCCGCGCGCAGCATCCATCTCGGCGACCGCGCACCGGTTCGCCTTGCCCAGCGCGAGATCGGTGCGCTGCCGCCGCCGGCCCGGGCGGACGCCGGCAGGCGAGTGAACCTGGCGCTGCAGCAGCTGACCAGTGCCTACGAACTCCGGCTGGTCGAGGTGCAGGCGGCCCGTGACGCCCAGGTGCTCGCTGGGGAGTCAGTGGACGTGACGCTGCCGGTGCGGCGAATCCGCCGTGGTGCCCGGCACCCCCTGACATTGCTGACCGAGCGGGTTGCCGACGTTTTCGTCGGCATGGGGTGGGAGGTCGCGGAGGGACCGGAGGTCGAACACGAGTGGTTCAACTTCGACGCGCTGAACTTCGGCGGTGACCATCCGGCACGTGCGCTGCAGGACACCCTGTTCCTGGAACCGGCCGAGTCACATCTGGTTTTGCGTACCCACACCAGCCCGGTCCAGGTGCGCTCGCTGTTGCAGCGCGAGCTTCCGGTCTACGTGATCTGCCCGGGTCGGACATTCCGGGCGGACGCGATCGACGCCACCCACCTGCCAGTGTTCAGTCAGGTCGAGGGACTCGCCGTGGACCGCCATCTCACCATGGCCGATCTGCGCGGGACGCTGGATGCGTTCGCCCGGGCGCTGTTCGGGAACGAGCAGCGCACCCGACTGCGGCCGAACTACTTTCCGTTCACCGAGCCTTCCGCCGAGGTGGACCTGCTGTGCTTCTCCTGCCACGGTGCGTCGGCGAATCCGGGCGCGCCGACCTGCCGTACCTGCTCATCGGAGGGTTGGATCGAGTGGGGCGGTTGCGGGATGGTGCACCCCAACGTGCTGCGCTCGGCCGGGGTGGATCCGCAGCTGTATTCCGGCTTCGCGTTCGGCATGGGGCTGGAGCGCGCGCTGATGTTCCGTAACGGCCTGACCGACCTGCGTGAGGTGCTCGACGGAGACGCGCGCTTTTCCCTGCCGTTCGGGGCCGGGTTGGGGGGCGAGAGCTGATGCTGGTCCCGCTGTCCTGGCTGGGCGAGGTGCTCCCGTCCCTGAATGCGACCGGTCGGCAGGTCGCTGATGCGCTGATCCGAGTCGGGCTCGAGGTCGAACGCGTGGAGATTCTCGGGGTCGATCACCTGGTGGTCGGACGCGTGCTGGCGTTCGATGCGGAAGCGCAAAAGAACGGCAAGACGATCCGCTGGTGCCAGGTCGACACCGGTGACGACGCCCCCCGGGGGATCGTTTGCGGGGCGGACAACTTCCAGCCGGGCGATCTGGTCGTCGTGGCGTTGCCGGGCGCGGTGCTGCCCGGCGGCTTCGCGATCAGCGCACGCAAGACCTACGGACACGTCTCCGACGGCATGATCTGCTCGGCCCGTGAATTGGGTCTCGGCGAGGATGCTGGCGGAATCCTGATCCTCGACCCGGACCCGTCTGCCGGGCTGGTACCCGGGGCGGACGCGGCGGCAGCGCTCGACCTGGTCGACGAGGTCCTCGACATCGCGGTGACGCCGGATCGCGGCTACTGCCTGTCGCTGCGCGGCATCGCCCGGGAGACGGCGATCGCGCTCAATCTGCCGTACGTGGACCCGGGCGCCCGGGTGTTGCCGGAAGGGCTCGGCCGCGGCATCGACGTCACCCTGGATGATCCGGCTGGATGCGACCGGTACGTAGCGGTCACGATCGCGGATCTCGACCCGACGGCAACCACCCCGCTATGGATGCAGCGCCGGCTCGAGCGCGCCGGTATGCGCCCGATCTCGCTGGCCGTCGATGTCACCAACTACGTGATGCTTGAGTTAGGTCAGCCGCTGCACGCGTTCGACGCCGACCTGCTCGCCGGCGGCGTGGCGGTACGGCCGGCGCGCTCCGGAGAGCGACTGGTCACGCTGGACGGCACCGACCGCGCACTCGATCCGGCGGACCTGCTCATCACGGACGAGTCCGGGCCGATCGCGCTGGCCGGCGTGATGGGTGGAGCCAGTACCGAGATTGGCCCGCAGACGCAGCGCATACTGCTGGAGTCCGCGCATTTCGCCCCGATCCC
>DASZVT010000179.1:0-2787 GCA_035546915.1 Mycobacteriales bacterium
CGTGTCGCTGCCCAGCCCCGGTGGGTTGGTCCAGATCCGGCGAATCCGTTCGGTGGTGTCGAAACGCGGCCATCCGGGGTCGCCGGTCGCCGCGAAGGCGATGAAGGCGTTGCGCATCGCAGCCGAGTGGCCGGCGAAGTCCGGGGGAATCTCCGGTCCGATGCTCGATGGGCGGCTGGTCGATCAACTCACCACACTCGCTGACCCGCGCGGCGCCGAATCGACTGTGCGCGAAGTACTTCGGAGCATGATCCCCGGAGCAGCCATCGCCGCCGCGGCCGAACCTCGACCCGACGACAGCTGGCGCATCCAGGTGATGGCCTGGCTCGCCGTGGTCAACCGAGCCGCGCGAAATCCGGAGATGTCGGCCCGCCTGTCCGCCGGCTCCGATCGACTCGCGGCCGCCATCGCGGCCGCCCTCCCCGCGACGGCAACCGGCCAATCGGGCGATGATGCGCTGCGCACCGCACGCGGACTCCTGTCCCTCGTCGAGGGCCTCCTCCTGCAACTGGCACGCGGGGACATAGACCCCGGCGAAGCCGCCACGGTGTGTGGTTATTGTGACGGCCATTGGCGTGCTGTGCTCGTTGTCGAGTTGTGGAAGCCGTCGAATGGGCGCGTGTGTGCGCAACGGAAACCCGGTCGGTGCAGGTGCCGGTGATCACTGCTCGTTGTGCGCGGCTATGCCGCGCTGCGTGATGAGTTCGTCGAGGATCGCCTGCACGGTTTGGGGGCCGCTGTAGTGGTAGCCCTGCACCAGCGAGAAGCCAAGGTCGGTGAGCACTGCCGCTTGGTGCGCGGTCTCGACCCCTTCGGCGATGACCTCCATGTCGAGCGCGGTGCTGAGCGCCTTGATCACCCCGAGCAGCGGTGGCGCGGGTGAGTCCGCGGTGATCGCCGCGACGAAGGACCGGTCCACCTTGAGGATGTCCGCTGGAATGGCCGCCAGCCTGCTCAACGATGAGTAACCGGCGCCGAAGTCGTCGATAGCGATGCGTACGCCGGCGTTCCGCAAGGCGCTCAGGTTGTCGATCGCGTTCGGTGACTCGGCCTCCAACTGCGTCTCGGTGACCTCGAGCACCAGCTGCCCAGCGTGCCAGCCGGTGCTGCGCAGAATACTCCGTACCCGATTGCCGTAATCGCTGTCGGCCAGCTCCAGACCGCTGACATTGACGTTCAGCGTGAGGTCGAGATCTGCGACAGTTCTCCGCAGCGTGACTGCGTCCACACAGGCCCGGCGTAGTACGGCCTGGTCCAGGTCGGCAATCAAGTTGTACTCCTCCGCGGCGCGGATCACCTCGATCGTGCTGAGGCCAGGCTCGGTGGCCGAAGACCAGCGCAGCAACGCCTCCACACCGACCACCTTGTCGCCGAGCGGCAGGCTGACGATCGGTTGGTACCGGACTTCCAGGTTGTTGTCTTCCGCGATGGCCCGGCGCAGTTCCTCAGCCAGGGCAACGCGCTGCCGGGATTCCAGCCTGGTCTGGTTGGGACCTGCCTGCTTGGCCCGATACCGGCCCACATCGGCCCGGCTGACCAGCATCGACGCCGGTTCACGCGGCTGCCATGACGTGACGCCGGCGGAGCAGCCGGTAGTTGTCGCCGCGCGCATGCGGTCGGTGAGCCCGACCGCGGCCCGTTCGGTCGTGTCCGGCAGCAGCACCGCGAACAGGTCGCCACCGAGCCGGGCCAGCGTCTGTTCCGGCGTCAACAGCTCACTCCAGGTGTCGGCGACGTGCTGCAGCACCGCATCGCCCGTGGGCTGGTCGAGGTGGCCGTTGTCGTCCGTCTGGAAGCGGTCCAGGTCGGCCAACACCAGCGCGGGGCGTTGGCCGAGCCGCCCGGCCTTGGCGATCTCGGCGTTCAGCAACCGATCGAAACCGCGCCGATTGAGCAGGCCGGTGAGCACATCGATGTCGGCTTCTGCGGCTCTGCGGGCCACAATCGTGACCACCACACCGACCATCACGGTCACCCCGGCCGCGATCACCCCGGTCCACCATTGCAGGTGCTCGCGCGTGCCCAACACCGCCATGCAGCACACCACGGCGAACCCGATCTCCAGGCCGGTGACGTACGTGCTGAAGAAGAACGCGGCATCGCACGCAACGAACACGTATATCGACGACAGCGTGACCGCGGCGGTGTCGCCGGGGAGCCAATGAATGGCAATGGTGATCAGCACGGTCCCGAGCGATACCAAGATCGGGTGCGCACGCACCGGCATCCGCTCACCCACCAGATACACCAGGATGCCGGTGAGCACCGCGACCAGCGCTGCCCCGAACACGACCGCGCGACTACCCGGCCCGTCGCCTGTCAGTGCGGTCACCACGGCAGCGAGCAGTCCGCCGACGAAAAAGAAGGCCCCAGTAGTCCTGGACATAAGGCTCGCTGTTGCCACCACTGATGCCGCCCGCGCCCGAGTACGGGAACCACCCCGGGTTCCGACTCCTCGCATCTCTCCAGACTAGCCACACCATCAGGGTCGGAATACCCAGGTCGGAGCACTAGCCGAGCCTTAACCGGGTACGGCCGGATACGTATCGGGCAAGTGGTCGCCAGCAGAAAGTGCCAGCAGATCTAGTACCAACACCACGCAACGTGTTCGCGCAATGCCATACAGCGAAGCAGTCGCATGTCGATGACCTGCGGCTGCTTCGGTGGGTGGACGTTAGGGGAGCTTACTCGAACACGAAAGCGCAGGTAGATGCGTTGGAGCAGCTGCGTCGGAAGTTGCCCGACCCCAGCGTCACTGTTCCTCCGCCCATTGCGAAGCCCCGAACC
>DASZVT010000180.1:0-4458 GCA_035546915.1 Mycobacteriales bacterium
CCGGTCCAGGCGACCTCGACCACGACGCCGCCGGCGCCGCCGACCGGGTCGGGAATCTCGTCCAGCCGGAGATCTTTCGGTCCGTGAAGACGCAGTGCTCGCATCCGCTCCCTCGTTCCTGACCCGACGGTCTCCGCTACGCGCGACGTCGCACCAGCCGTGATCGTCGCACGGCGCCGGCAGAGCGCCGGCAGAGCGCCGACCGAGCAGTTCAAACCAGGCCGAGGAGGTGATCCCGGCGGGCCGCGAGCAGCGCAGCACTGGCCGATGACGACGGTGGCCCCGGGACGGCGGCGCGCAGCTGGGCGTGCACCATGCCGTGGGCCTGACCGGTACGTGCCGCCAGCCGCCCTACCAGTGCGTTGATCTCGCGTCTCAGCGCGGCGGTCCGCTCCCAGCTGGGCTGCTCGCCGTCCGATTCGAGCGCCGGCTCGAGGTGGCGGCCGGCCAGCCGGGCCCGCACGTCGGCATCGCGACGAGCCAGTAGCGCGGCCGTCTGCTCCGCGGACAGCAGGCCTGGCAGGCCGAGGTACTCCTCGTCCTCCTCGGTCACGGCCGGACTCGCACCGGGCGCGAGAACGGCCTGTCCACCGTGCAGCACGTGCGCGAACGAGGCCTCCGCCTCCAGCGCTTCCCAATCACCCGCCCCGCCAGCGGCCGCAGCAGGCGGCAGCGGGTCCAGCCCGTCCCCCGGTTCCGGTGCCCGAAGCACGTGGCCACGCTCCAGTTCCAGCTCGGCGGCCAGGGCGAGCAGCGGCCGCACCGCGGGCAGGAACACGGTGGCCGACTCCCCCGGCCGGCGAGCCCGCACCACCCGCCCGACCGCCTGCGCAAAGAAGAGCGGCGTGCGATACGAGGTGAGCCAGGCGAGGCAGGCGGCACGCGGGATGTCGACTCCTTCGGAGATCATCCGTACGCAGACCGCGATCCGCTGGTCGCTCGCGGCGAAGGTTGTGATCTTGCTGGAAGCGCGTGGGTCGTCGGACAGGATCAGCGCCGGCTTGTGACCGGTGACCCGAGCGACGATGTCGGCGTACGCCCGCGCGTCATCCTGGTCGGAGGCCAGCACCAGGCCGGCGGCATCCGGCATGCCGGCGGCCCGCAGGTGGGTGATCCGGTCGTCCATGGCAGCGACCACGTGCGGCACCCACTTACCCCGCGGATCCAGGGCGGTGCGCCAGGCCGCGGCCTCCGCGTCACGGGTGAGCGGCTCGGTCAGCGACGCGGCGATCACCTCGCCGGCGGAGTTCCGCCACCGGGACACGCCGGTGTACGCGGCGAACACCACCGGGCGGACCACGCCGTCGGCCAGCGCTTCCCGGTACCCGTAGCCGTGGTCCGCGACCGACCGCAGCTCGTCACCGTCGTCGGTATAGCGGACAAAGGGGATGCGCTCGTCCGCCCTCGTCCGGAACGGGGTCCCGGACAGCGACAGCCGGCGAGCGGCGGGTTCGAACGCCTCCTCCACCGCGAGGCCCCAGGACAGGCCGTCCCCGGCGTGATGCACCTCGTCGAGCACCACCAGTGTCTTGCGGTTCTCTACCCGGCGCCGGTGCAGTACCGGCTTGCCGGCGACCTGCGCGTAGGTGGTGACGTACCCGGCGTAGTCCGGCCCTACCGGGCCGACCGCGTTGGTCAGGGTCGGGTCCAGCGCGAGGCCGGCTCGGTGCGCCGCCTGCGCCCACTGGGTGCGCAGGTGGTCGGTGGGTGCGACCACCACCACCCGGTTGACCAGCCGCTCGCCGAGCAGCCGGCTGGCCAACGCCAGCGCGAACGTCGTCTTGCCGGCTCCCGGGGTCGCGGTCACGAGGAAGTCGCGGGGCGCCCCCGCCTGCGCGTAGTCGGCTAGCGCGCGCCGCTGCCACGGCCGCAGGGGCGATATCGGGGTACGGGCGGGATCAGGCAGGGGTGACGCGGACACGACGGGTGACTGGCTCCGGGAGAGACGGGGGCGATGGCCGGACGGCCGGGTCAGGTTATCGGGGCCGGGTTCGGCGCTCTGGCAGGCCGCGCGCACCGGGATGCCGAAATCGCGGCTCCGCCCCGTGTCCTACCCGCCCCGCAACCGCCGGCGCAGCCGGGCGAAGGTCCCACCGGCGACGGGCTGTACCCCGCTGCGGGGCCGCGTCTCACGCAACCCGCCGCGCTCGGCAGGCGGTGGCCGGTGCTGCTCCCCGATCGAACCGGTGTCGTTGCGCGCCGGGTCGTCGTAGTCCGCGGTGGCGATGGCGTCCACGATCCGAGCCAGGTCCCACTCGTCACTGCCCGGCAACGTCGGGATGAAGCCGGTGAGCACTCCGTCGCGCAAGATCTGGGCCTCGATCCCCGCCGTGCCGTCGGCATCCCAAAGGGCCTCGCGGCCGTCCGGGATGACCACCCGGATCCCATACCGGTACAGCCCGGTACTGGCGACGTGCGCCATCACCTGGCGGGCGCGGAGGGCCGTGGTGATCTCCGTGGCTGACGCCTCGTCCATGCTTGCAGGGTACGTGGTCACGGGTTGCGTACGGTGGCGCCGTGGAACTGCTGCGCCTGCGGGGACTGACCGTCACCGCTGCCGACGACCGCCGGTTGCTGGACGATGTCCGGTGGACGGTCCGGTCCGGTGAGCGGTGGGTGGTGCTCGGCGCCAACGGAGCCGGCAAGACGACGCTGCTCGCGCAAGCGGCCGAACGCGCGTCGGTGGACACCGTGGGCCTCGCTGCCGATGTCGCCATCCCCGCGGACGAGCGGGTACTGGACGCGGTGCTGACCGCTGCCTACGGCCGACTCGCCCGCGGCAGCGAGGCGTACGAAGCAACGGACGAGGAGCGGGCGGCCGCGCTGCTCGGACAGCTGGGTTGCGCGGGGCTGGCGCAACGCGGGTACGGCACGCTGTCCGCGGGCGAGCGGCAGCGGGTGCTGATCGCCCGCGCGCTGATGACCGACCCGGAGCTGCTCCTGCTGGACGAACCGGCTGCCGGGCTCGATCTCGCCGGTCGGGAAGCGCTGCTGCACTGGCTCGGCCGGCTCGGTCGTGACCCGTCGGCGCCGACGACGGTCCTGGTCACGCACCACGCGGAGGAGATCCCGGTGGGCACGACGCATGCGCTCCTGCTGCGAGCCGGGCGCGTGGTGGCAAGCGGTCCGGTCGGCCTGGCCCTGACCAGCCGGACGCTGTCCGCGTGCTTCGGACTCCCGATCGCGGTGCGTTGCGACGGTGGGCGCTGGTCCGCCCGGTTCGGCGCCGAGTAGGCCTACCGGTTGTGGTCGGCCGGACCGCACCGCATCCGGGTCACATCACGTCGGCGTCGGTGGCCCGCGCCACCCAGTTGGCGAAACGCTCGTCCCCTACCCGGCCGCGCTCGTAACGGCGGACGACCCGCTCGATGTAGTCCGGCAACTCGTCCGCCGTGACCTTGAGACCGCGCACCTTACGACCGAAGCCGGTACCCGCACCGAGACCGCCGCCGAGCTGTACCTGGAAACCTTCGACCTGCTCACCGTTGTCGGTCGTGACGATCTGACCCTTCAGGCCGATGTCGGCCGTCTGGATCCGGGCGCAGGAATTGGGGCAGCCGTTGATGTTCACGGTGAGCGGCGCGTCGAAGTCCGGCAGCCGCTTCTCGAGCTCGGCGACAACCCGGATGGCGCGGTCCTTGGTGTTGACGATGGCCAGCTTGCAGAAGTCGATACCGGTGCAGGCCATCGTCTGGCGACGGAAGGTGCTGGGGCGGACCGGAAGGTCGATCAGGTCGAGGTGGTCGGCGAGCCACCTGACTTGCGCCTCCGGCACGTCCAGGACGACGAGCTTCTGCTCGGTGCTGAGGCAGACCCGCGCCGACCCAGCCTGCTCGGCGAGCGCGGCGACCTGCAGCAGGGTGGACCCGGACAGCCGGCCGACCGGTGGCGCGGTGCCGAGGTAGAACCGGCCGTCCTTCTGCCGGTGCACGCCGACGTGGTCACGGCGTGCATCCGTCGCTGGCGCAGGAGCCGGACCGTCGACCAACGGGCCACCGAGGTAGTCCCGCTCCAGTACCGCCCGGAACCGCTCCGGACCCCAGTCCGCCATCAGGAACTTGAGCCGGGCGCGGCTGCGCAGCCGCCGATAGCCGTAGTCGCGGAAAATGCCGGTGACGCCCGCCCAGACCCTGGTCACGTCCGCCGGCGGGACGAACACGCCCAGCCGCCGTGCGTACATCGGGTTGGTCGACAGGCCCCCGCCGACCCACAGGTCATAGCCCGGCGTGCCATCCGGGCCGATGACCCCGACGAATGCGACGTCGTTGATCTCGTGCACGGTGCAGTGCTGCGCGCAGCCGGATAGGGCCGTCTTGTACTTGCGCGGGAGGTTCGAATAGGCGGGGTCGCCCACGTACCGGGCCAACTCCGCGAGCTGGGGTGTCCCGTCCAGGATCTCGTCGGCCGCGATCCCGGCCAGCGGGCAGCCGAGCATGTTGCGTGGCGTGTCGCCGCACG
>DASZVT010000181.1:0-6371 GCA_035546915.1 Mycobacteriales bacterium
GTTACCTCGTGCCAGGTCGCATGGCCCCGCGCGATGGCGAATCCGACCACGCCGATCACGATCACCTTGAGGATGTAGGTGGCCAGCGCGACCGGCAGCGTCAGTGAGGGGTCCCGGCGGTCCGCCCAGGCCACCGCTAGCGTCGAGATGACGAACGACGCGGCGACCGCGGCGACCGCTCCGAGCGCACCCGCCAAGCCTGCCGGGCCGGCGAACACCGCGCCCAGCACCCCCGCCGGCACCGCGAGCGCGGCGCTGGCCAGCAGTCCGACGGGCAGGTGCGCGAGCCGGGACCGGACCGCCATGCCCAGCGGGTGGGAGACCGTCGACGGCGGCGGTCCGCGCAGCACTCGCGGCGGCGGCCAGGCCGGGGTCACGTTCGCACCGGCCTCATCGTTGCCGCAGCGCGCGCAGCCGCGGCAAGCCGGACACCGCGACGATGGCGACGAAAACGACCGCGAGCCCGCCGATCGCCACCGCGCCGCCGTCGCTGAACGACAGGATCACCCCACCGAACCCGAGCAGCGCTGCCCAGGCGTACATCAGCAGCACCGCGCGGCGGTGGCTATGCCCGATCTCGAGCAGCCGGTGGTGCAGGTGCATCTTGTCCGGGCTGAACGGTGACCTGCCGGCCCGGGCGCGGCGCATGACGGCGAGCACCATGTCCACGAACGGGATCGCGATCACCGCGAGCGGGACCACCAGCGGCACCAGCAGCGGTACCTGGTCGAGTTGGGACAGCCCGGCGTAGTCGACCTGCCCGGTGACGCTGGTCATCGACGCCGCGAGCATCAGGCCGATCGGCATCGAGCCGGAGTCGCCCATGAAGACCCGTGCCGGGGAGAAGTTGTGGGGCAGGAACCCCAGGCAGGCGCCCAGCAGCAGCGCCGCCATCAGGCTGGCCGGGGCCGCCGAGATGCCCTCGCCGAGCGAGGACTGCAGGTGGTAGCTGTAGGCGAAGGTGGCAGCGGCGGCGATCCCGACCACCCCCGCCGCCAGCCCGTCCAGCCCGTCGATGAAGTTGATGGCGTTGACGAGCAACACGACCAGCAGCACGGTGAGCGGCACCGCGGTGTCCCGCCCGAGTACGTAGACGTGCCCCGGCAGGTTCAGGTAGGACAGCTGGACGCCCATCAGCACCATGACCCCGGCGGCACAGATCTGGCCGGCGAGCTTGGTGAGCGCGTCGAGTTCCCACTTGTCGTCCACCACCCCGAGCAGCGTGATCAGGAAGGCCGCGACGATCGCCGCCCGCGGCTCGGAGGAGTTGCCGAAGGTCTCCGACAACACCGGGATCTGGCGGGCGACGACGGTGCCGGCGAACAGACCACCGAGGATGGCGAGCCCGCCCAGCCGCGGGATCGGCACGGTGTGCACGTCCCGGTCCCGCACCGGGGCCATCACCCGCAACCGGATGGCGATGACGCGAACCAACGGCGTCAGCAAATACGTGGCCACGGCAGCCACGATCGCGACGACGAGGTACCCGCGCACTAGCGGCCCATCCCCCTCCTCGCCGTCGGACGGCCTGATCTCATGCCGGGTAGGCCGGGAATCCCGCCACCAGCGCGCGAACCTCCGCGGCCACCTGGGTTGCGGCACTCTCGTCCCGCACCGCGCGAGCGATGAGCGAGGCGACCTGCTTGAGTTCGCCTTCCTTCATCCCTTGGGTGGTCACCGCCGGGGTGCCCACCCGGATCCCGGACGCGATGGCAGGCGGCTGCGGGTCGTATGGGATGGCGTTCTTGTTGAGGGTGATGGCCGCGCTGCCGCAGCGGGCTTCCGCATCCTTCCCGGTGACGCCGACCTCGCGCAGGTCCAGCAGTGACAGATGCGTGTCGGTGCCGCCCGAGATCGGCCGGATGCCCTCGGCCGCGAGACCGTCGGCGAGTGTCTGCGCGTTGCGGATGACCTGTGCCGCGTACTGCTGGTACGAGGGTTGCAGGCACTCCCCCAGCGCAACCGCCTTCGCCGCGACCGAGTGCATCAGCGGACCGCCCTGGCTGAACGGGAAGACCGCCTTATCGATCCGCTGGCCGAGTTCCTCCTTGCAGATGATCATGCCGCCGCGGGGGCCGCGCAGCACCTTGTGCGTGGTGAACGACACCACGTCGGCGTAGGGCACCGGGCTGGGGATCGCCTTGCCGGCGACCAGGCCGATGAAGTGCGCGGCGTCCACCATCAGCCAGGCCCCGACGGAATCGGCGATCTCACGGAAGCGGGCGAAGTCGATCAGCCGCGGGTAGGCCGTCGCCCCGGCGATGATCATCTTTGGTTTGTGCTCGTCGGCGAGCCGGGCCACCTCGTCGTAGTCGATCAGCTCCGAGTCGGCGTCCACCCCGTAGGAGACCGGGTTGAACCACTTGCCGGAGAAGCTGACCTTGCTGCCGTGGGTGAGGTGGCCACCGTGCGGCAGGCTCATCGCGAGCACCGTGTCGCCGGGCTGCAGCAGCGCGGCGTAGACGGCGAAGTTCGCGCTGGCGCCCGAGTGCGGCTGGACGTTGACGTGCACCGGGGTGTCCGGTGTGTTGAACAATTCCTGCGCCCGGGCGATGGCCAGCGTCTCGGCCCGGTCCACCACCTCGCAGCCGCCGTAATAGCGCTTACCCGGGTAACCCTCGGCGTACTTGTTGGACAGTGTCGAGCCCAGCGCGGCCAGCACCGCAGGGCTGGTGAAGTTCTCACTGGCAATCAGCTGGAGTCCACCGTTGAGCCGGTCCCGCTCATCGGTGAGGATGTCCGCGACTGCGGGGTCCTGCGCTTGCAGGGCATCGAAATCCGCGCCGAAGAACGTACTCATCACGGGGCCTTCCTGGTCGCCGACAGCATCAGCGTCGATGCTACCGGCCGAGCTCGTCGGCACGCCGCCGCGCGCGGCGCGGGTCCAGCACCACTACCCGGACGAGCGCGCCCCGGTCAGCCGACCAGGTCGGGAACGACCGCGCGCAGGTCGTCGGATCCGATCGCGCCGAGCCGCAGCACCCGTGGCGGGGCGTCCGGCGTGGAGACGTCCACGATGGTTGACGGGACCGGCCCGGGCGTGGCGCCACCGTCGAGGTAGACCGCGACGGCCGCACCGAGTTGCACCCGCGCCTCGGTGACGGTGGTCGCCGGCGGGCTGCCCGAGCGGTTCGCGCTACTGACCGCCATCGGGCCGGTCACGGTGAGCAGTTCGAGCGCGACGGGGTGCATCGGCATCCGGACCACGACGGTGCCGGCGCTGTCTCCTAGGTCCCACTGCAGGCTCGGCGGGTGTCGTACCACCAGCGACAGCGCGCCCGGCCAGAATGCGTCGATCAACCGCCGGGCCGCGTCGCTCACCCCGTCCGCGATGCCCTCAAGGGTGTGCGGTGCGCCGATCAACACCGGGACCGGCATGTCTCGGCCGCGCCCCTTCGCGGCCAGCAACGCGTTCACCGCCGCTGGAGAGAACGCGTCCGCGCCGACGCCGTAGACGGTGTCGGTGGGCAGCACCACGAGCCGGCCATGCGCCACGGCGGCTACCGCTTCGGCCACGGTCGTCGGCGTCGTCATGGCAGGAATCCTGTCACGAACCGTTCCCGACCGGCGAGGTCACGGTGGCCGGCCACCTCGCGGAACCCACTGTCGTGCAGCAGGTCCAGCAGCCGTGGCTGGTGGCTGACGTCGTGCTCGAGCGCAACCCGGCCGCCGGGGCGCAACCAGCCGCGCGCCGCCGCGAGCACCTGGACGAGCACCTCCAGCCCGTCCGGGCCGCCCCAGAGCGCTATCGCCGGGTCATGCCCGCCCACCTCCGGGTCGACCGGGCTGCCGACAGGCAAGTACGGGGGGTTGCTGACCACGACGTCGGCGGTGCCGGCGAGCCCGGCAGGCACATCGGCAGCAGCCGTCACGTGCACGGTCACCGCAGGTGCCAGCTCCTGCACATTACGGGTAAGCCACCCGGCCGCGGCCGGGTCCAGTTCCACCGCGTGCACGCGGCAGTCTGGGCGCTCGGTGGCCACCGCGATCGCGATCGCGCCCGAACCGGCGCACAGGTCCACGACCGTCGCCCCCGGCTCCGACCCGGTGAGGGCCAGGTCGACGAGCAGCTCCGTCTCCGGTCGGGGCACGAATACCCCCGGGCCGACCGCGAGCGTCAGGTGCCGGAAGTACGCCGTCCCGGTCAGGTGCTGCAGCGGCACCCGCGCCGCCCTGCGGCGTATCAAATCGTCGTACCGGGTCGCGTCCAGCGCACGGTCGACGCTCACCAGCCGGGTGCGGTCCACGCCGAGCAGGTATGCGGCGAGGACCTCCGCGTCGTACCGCGGGCTGGGGACACCGGCGGCCGCGAGCCGCGCTGTAGCCAGCGTGACAGGACTCAGTATCCGCGGTGTCACGACGCAGTCCCCACCTCAGTCCTGGTCGGGGGCAAGGCGGGCAGCGAGGTCGGCATCGGTCAGCGCGGTGATCAACGCATCCAGATCGCCGTCGAGCACCGCGTCCAAGTTGTACGCCGTGTACCCGATCCGGTGGTCTGAGATCCGGTTCTCCTTGAAGTTGTAGGTGCGGATGCGCTCGCTGCGGTCCACCGTCCGCACCTGCGCGCCGCGCGCGGCGGACTGCTCCGCAGCCGCAGCCTCCTGAGCCAGCACCAGCAGCCGGGCGCGCAACACCCGCAGCCCGGCCTCCTTGTTCTGCAGCTGGCTCTTCTCGTTCTGCATCGACACCACTGTGCCGGTCGGCAGGTGGGTGATACGGACGGCGCTGTCGGTGGTGTTGACGCTCTGCCCACCGGGCCCGGACGAGCGGTAGACGTCGATCCGCAAGTCGTTCGGGTCGATCTGCACCTCTACCTCGTCCGCCTCCGGCAGCACCAGCACACCCGCCGCAGAGGTGTGCAACCGGCCCTGGGACTCGGTGACCGGAACCCGCTGCACCCGGTGCACGCCACCCTCGTACTTCAGCCGGGACCAGACGCCGCCGCCTTTCGCCTTCACCGCGACGGACACGTCCTTGTACCCACCGAGGTCGGACTCGGTGCCGTCGAGCAGCTCGGTCTGCCAGCCGTGCCGCTCGGCGAACCGCAAATACATCCGCAGCAGGTCGCCGGCGAACAAGGCCGATTCCTCGCCGCCCTCGCCGGCTTTGACCTCGACGATGACGTTCTTGCCGTCCAGCGGGTCCGACGGGGTCAGCGCGATGCGCAACGCGGCGACGGCGTCGTCCCGCGCTTGTTCGAGCGCCGGGATCTCGGCATGGAAGGCGCTGTCCTCCGTGGCCAGCTCGCGGGCTGCCACCAGGTCTTCCTCCGCCGCCTGCCAGGCATGGCCGGCGGCGATGATCGGGCCGAGCTCGGCGTACCGCCGACCGACCTCGCGAGCGGTGTTCTGGTCCGCGTGGGTGGCGGGATCAGCCAGCCGCCGCTCGAGCTCCGCGTGCTCGGCGTACAACGCCGGCAGCTGCTCGAACACGCTCACCCCTCTCCGCCCTCGGCACACCGGTACGGGTGCGGGTCGCCCTGGTCGCAGACATGACGGCGGCGCCCACCCTGCGGGGCGGGCGCCGCGGAGCGGCTACTTGCTCGCCGCGGGAGTGCGCTTGCCGTACCGCTTCTCGAACTTCTGCACGCGGCCGCCGACGTCCATGATCTTCTGCTTGCCGGTGTAGAAGGGGTGGCACTCCGCGCAGAAGTCGGCGGAGATGTCGGTCCCCTTGGTGCTACGGGTGACGAAGGTGTTCCCGCAGGAGCAGGTGACGCGCACCGGGACGTAGCTGGGGTGGATGTCGGGCTTCATAACTGGCTGTCCTCTTCTCGAATGGTCGCCGGGTCGCCCGCAGGCGTGAACCGGTACCGGGATGCCCCCCAGTGTGCCAGACGTCCAACGCCGCGCAGCCGCCCGTGCTTCCCGCTGCCGACAGGCCCGAGTCCGTTAACCGCCCGATTCCCCGGTTCGCCAGCCAATCCGGCGGGCCGCCGCCACCGCGGCCAACTGCGAGGTGACCCCGAGCTTGGTGAGCACAGCGCGAATCTGGGTCCGTACTGTCGCCTCACTGACGTACGCGGACGCCGCGATGCCGGCTGCGGACTTGCCGTCGATCAGCTCGGCCAGGACGAAACTCTCCCGGTTCGTCAGGGACTCGAACGGCGCCAGGTTATGACGCCGCGCGGCCCGAACGCGGCGCAGGCCGGACAATAGTTCGTGCCGGGTACTGTCCGCCAGCACCTGCTCGCCGGCGGCGACGCGGCGGATGGTCACGAGCAGCTCCTCCAGCGGCAAGGACTTGCTGTGGAAGCACCACGCACCGCTCTCGATACAGGTAGCGATGCGTTCCCGGTCACTGGTCCCGCTGATCACGATCACCCGGGTACCAGCACCCACCAGCGGCGCCACCAGGTCAGCACCGTCACC
>DASZVT010000182.1:0-3527 GCA_035546915.1 Mycobacteriales bacterium
GACGTCGCCGGCCGGGACCGGAACGCCGCCGGGTCCGGCGGCCGTCGTCGACCTCGACGCGATCGCCGCTTCGGTGGCGGCCTGCGCCGCCGCGGCCCCGGGCGCGCAGGTGATGGCGGTGGTGAAAGCCGACGGGTACGGGCACGGCCTCGTCGCGTCGGCGCACGCCGCGGTTGCCGGCGGCGCCGGTTGGCTCGGTACCGCGACGATCATCGAAGGGCTGGCACTGCGGACGGCGGGCCTGCGGGTACCGATTCTGAGCTGGCTGAACCCGCCCGGCACGGATTTCGGCTCTGCGGTCGTCGAGGGCATCGATATCGGGGTGTCGGCGCCGTGGGGGCTGGACGACGCGGTGGCCGCGGCGCGGGCCGCAGGGGTCCCGGCCCGGATCCACCTCAAGATCGATACCGGCCTGCACCGCAACGGCGCCACGCTGCGCGACCTGGACGCGCTGCTGGACGTCGTCGCGCGCGCCCAGGCCGAGGGGGTCGTCGAGGTCGTCGGCATGATGACGCACTTCGTGCATGCGGACCTGCCGGACCACCCGACCACCGGCCACCAGCTAGCGGACTTCACCTACGCGGTCGAACGTGCTGCGGCGCAAGGGATCCGGCCGCTGGTACGGCACTGCGCGAACTCGGCGGCGACGTTGACCCGGCCGGACACGCACTTCGAACTGGTGCGCCCGGGTATCGCGTGTTACGGGCTCACGCCGACGCCGCAGTTGGGTGGTCCGGAGCGGTTCGGGCTGGTGCCCGCAATGACCCTGACCGCGCCCGTCGCGCTGGTGAAGACAGTTGCCGCCGGCCTCGGGGTTTCGTACGGCCACCTCTGGACCGCCGAGCGGGACGAGACGGTCGCGTTGGTGCCACTCGGATACGCGGACGGCATCCCGCGGCACGCGAGCAACACCGGTGAGGTGCTGATCGGGGGGCAACGGCGACGCATTGCCGGCCGGGTCTGCATGGATCAGTTCGTGGTGACCTGCCCGGACGAGGTCCGGCCCGGCGACGAGATCGTCCTGTTCGGGCCGGGCACCCGTGGCGAGCCGACGGCGCAGGACTGGGCCGAGGCGCTGGACACCATCTCCTACGAGATCGTGACCCGGATCGGCCCCCGGGTGCCGCGGGTGTACGCCGGTGCGCTGGCCGCCTCGCTCCCCGGCGGCCGACCATGAGCAACCGGCGCAACCAGGCGCTGCTGTCGCGGGCCCTGTCGACACGGGCCCCGGCAGCGTGAGCATCTGCATCCGGCCGGCACAGCTGTCTGACGCGTCTGCCGTGCACGAGGTGACCCAGCGCGCCTACGCCGAGTTGGATGGCGCGCATCCGCCGTCGACGGTGCTGCTGGAGCGGGAGGCGGACACCGTCGCGGACCTGGGGGCCTCGCCCGCGCTGGTCGCGGTCCTCGACGGAGCCGTGGTGGGTGCGGTTCGCACCGCGCCGGAGGACATGGCGCCGGACCGGTTGCTGCGGGTCCGGCGGGTCGCGGTCGACCCGGCGGCGCGTCGTCGCGGCGTCGCGTCCCTGCTGCTGCGGGCGGCGGTAGAGCTGGGGATGTCCGCCGGCTACACCGGGCTGCGCGCGGCGGTCCGGGTGGCGTTGCGGCACAACCACGTGATCTACGACAACCTCGGCTGGGCCGTGGTGGCGCGCGACGAGCACTGGCTGTCCTACGGGCTGCCGCTGCCGCGACCGGTGGTGGACGCAGCAACGATGGCCGACCTCGGCAGCCGACTCGCCCGCTGCCTGCGTCCCGGCGACCTGGTGGTACTCGCGGGGCCATTGGGCGCCGGCAAGACCGTGTTGGCCCAGGGCATCGGTGCCGGACTCGAGGTCCCGGAGCGGATCACCTCGCCGACCTTCGTGCTGGCACGCGAGCACGGGGGCGGGCGGCTCCCGTTGCTGCACGTGGACGCGTACCGGCTCGCCTCGCTGGACGAGCTCGACGACCTGGACCTGGACACCACGCTGCCGGACGCGGTCACCGTCGTCGAGTGGGGTGCTGGGCTGGCGGAGCCGCTCGCCGACGGGCATCTGCTGATCGAGATCCACCGGTCCGACGACCCGGCCGACGAGGTCCGCCACGTGGTGCTGCGCGGGGTCGGCCCGGCCTGGGCGGCCCGCCAGACGGTGCTGGACGTGACGTGCTGACTCGTCACCGGTGGACGCTCGGCGCTGTGCTCGCCGCGGCCGTCGCGGTGTTGTTGGCCGGGTGCGGGGGAGGGACCGCATCGGCGCCGACCCCCGCCCCCGGGATCACCGACCGGACCGTCACGATCGTCAGCCACCAGCCGCTGCGCGGGACCAGCCACCCCGGCTACGACCAGATCGCGCCGGCGGCGCAGGCGTATTTCCGTTGGCTGAATGCCCGCGGCGGGATCAACGGGCGCACGATCACCCTGCGCTACGCGGACGACCGCGGCACCGCGAGCGGGGCGCGATCCGCGCTCGACGGGCTGCTGGACTCCTCCGGTGGCGCCTTCGCGGTCTTCAACGGACAGGGCACCACCGCGCACGGAGCGGTGGTCGATCAACTCACCGAGGGCGGCGTACCGGACCTGTTCGTCGGCTCCGGCTGCGGCTGCTTCAACCGGCCGGGCGCGTTGCCGTACACCTTCGGCTGGGAGCCGGACGACACCGCCGAGGCCAAGATCCTGGCTCGGTACGTCGCCACCCGGATGCCCGGATTACGGGTGGGTGTGCTGTACGAGAACGACGACCTGGGCCGGTCCGGACTGCAGGCGGTAAGGCAGTTCATCCCGGCAGCGCGGATCGTCGACACCGAGGACTACGCCGTGACCGCGCCGTCCATCAACAGCCAGATCGCGGCGTTGCGCGCCGCCGGCGCGCAGGTCGTGCTGAGCTTCGGGCTGCCGACCTTCAGCGCCACGCTGGCACTGGTGGCACACGACCTCGGCTGGCACCCGAAGCTGGTGGTTGCCGGTGCCGACCCGACGACGCTGCTCGACCTGATCGAGAAGCAGAGCAAAGGGGTGGCGCACCCGCCCGGCGCCGCCCTGCTGGACGGCATGATCACCGCGTCGTACCTGCCGTCCCCGGACGACGCCGCGAACCCGTGGATCGCGTTGTTCAGGAAGATTCACGATGCCGACCCCGATCTCGCCGGGGAGCCGTTCGACGCCAACGTCGTGTACGGGATGGCAGCCGCGTCCACGTTCGCGCAGGCGCTGGCGGCGGCCGGTCCGGAGCCGACCCGCGCCTCGCTGCTGGCAGCCCTGACCGCCGCACCGCTGGACCCGACCGGACCAGGACTGACCGCGCTGACGTATTCGGCCACCGACCACGGCGGCTTCCGTGGCCTGCAGATCGGGACCGTGCAGGGCGGCAGACTCACGTTGGGCGGCCCGGTGTACAGCACCGACGCCGGCACCGGACCGGTCCGCACCGTGCCGGCGGTGCACCCGGTGGTGCCGGACGGGGGTATCCCCGGCCGCTGAGCAAGCAGGTGCCCGTTCCGGCGCCGGGTGTGTGCGACATGAGCGTCGCCCCGGCAACGCTCATGTC
>DASZVT010000183.1:0-2018 GCA_035546915.1 Mycobacteriales bacterium
CCGCCCGACGCGCGGAGCCCAGCGCCGCCGCCACCGCTCCCGCCAGCGCTCCGAGCAGCAGGAACAGCAATGCGGGCACGGCGAGGTCGCCGCTGCCGGGGAGGATCACGCTGCCGTTGGGCCGGGACGAGCTGAACGCCAAAGCCACCACCAGCCACCCGATCAGCGGGGTGAGCCCGCCGAACCGGCCTGCGATCCGGGTGCCGAGCAGGCCCGCGGCCGCGTTGCCGACCACCGCGAGCAGCACGCCGACCGACAGCACGTGCCCGCCGACCCGCGGACCGTGCGGGACCAGCAACGCACCGTAGATTCCGAGCAGCACCCCGAGCGCCAGCAAGATGACGTTGGCCGCCGCCGCTTGCCCTCGGCCACCGTGACCGGTACGGGTCGGGCGCATCACAGCTGGCAGCCTAGTGCCCGCCGCAGTGCGAGCATCGGCGCCGTCAGGCCCCGTCTGCCTCGACCGCCGGTCCGGTCCGCAGCCCCTCGCCCGGCTCCCGCAGGTCGATCACCCGCACACCGGCCGCGGCCTGCAGCACTGCGGTGATCTGCTCACCGACGAGTTCGCTGCGCTCCAGCAGCGCGTCGCGCAGCGCCTCCACTACGTGTCGATGCTGGGTCAGCAACGAGACCACGACCGCCTTCTGCTCTGCCAGCAACCGCTCCACCGCCGCGCGGCCCTCCCCGTCACCCAGGACGCGGCCGACGATGTTGGTGTCGTTGAAAGCCCCTGATGTGATGGCTCGGTACGAGACCAACGACCCGGTCATCCCGGCCGAGCCGACCATCTCGGCCGCGACGTTGGTCGCGTAGGCGAGGTCACCGGCGGGGCCGGTCGAGACGTCACCGAAGAAGATCTCCTCGGCGACCTGCCCGCCGAAGGAGATCTGCATCAGCGCGAGCAGTTCGTTGCGACTGCGGGTGTAGACGTCCTCTGCGTCGCCGTGCGCCAGCATCCCCAGCGCGTCGCGGCGCTTGATGATCGACAGCACCTCGAGACGATGGTGCGGCGCGACCAGCCACGCGACCGTGGCGTGACCGGCCTCATGGGTGGCGATGAGCCGCTTCTCGTGGTCGGTGTAGGCCACCGGCTGGCCGAGACCGACCTCCTCCACCAGTCGCGCACGCTGCACGTCTCCCCACGACATCGCGGTGGTCCCGCGGGCGAGCGCGCACACGAGCGCCTCGTCCATCAGATGTTCGATCATCACCGGGCTGTAGCCCTGAGTGACCGCGGCCAGCGCGTCCCGCCGCTCTTCCCGATCAAGGTCGGGCTCATGCGACTTGCCGGCCAGCAGGTGGTCGATCAGATTCCGGCGCGCTGCCTTGGCAGGCATCTCGAAGGTGAGCAGGCGGTCGAACCGGCCAGGGCGCAGCAGTGCCGGATCGAGACCGTCGGCACGGTTCGTCGCCGCGATCAGCAGGATATTCGCCGAGTGCGGCGCCTTGCGGTGCAGTTGCCGGCGCATCGGCAGCAGCAGGTTTACCAGGTCGACCAGCCGGGCCGTCATGCGCGCCCAGCCGGTGGGCTCGTCGAACGACTGCATCTGGACGAGCAGTTCGTTGACGACGCCGCCGGTGCCCTCGGACACGTAGCTGTGACGTACCAGGCCGGGACCGGCACCGAAGGCCGGGGACCGGCCCGTGGCGAGCAAACCGCGCAGACCTCCGCACTCCAGCGGCGGCTCCAGCGGCGTCGCCGCTTCGGTCGCACGCATGCCGCCGCGGGTCATCCCGATGGCGTCGATCTCCTCGATGAAGCCGATCGCGCCGCCTTCGCGCCGGGCGGTGGCGCGCAGCGCTTTGAAGTAGCTACGGATCTTGCGTGCCGTGGCACCGTAGAACATCGACTGGAACGAGGTCGCGGAAACAAAGAGGAAGGGCACGCCTGCCTCCCGCGCCATCGCCTTGGCCAGGTAGGTCTTCCCGGTCCCGGGTGGCCCCTCGAACAGCAGCCCTCGCCGCGGCGTGCCCCCCATCTCGGCGGCGAAGGTCCGGTGCGCGAGAAAGAGATTGAG
>DASZVT010000184.1:0-16435 GCA_035546915.1 Mycobacteriales bacterium
GTGCCCGCACTGACGACCAGCATGCTCTCGACCGCTTCGCACGCGATGTTCAACGTCGTGGTCCGGCGGGACGACACCGAGTGCCCCCAGGTGCTCGACGACGGTCTCGGGCCGCACGCGCTCTACCGGCTCTACCAGGCCGCGGACGGCTGGGTGTTCCTGGCCGCACCGGCGGAGCGGGACTGGGAACCGCTGCTGAAGGTGCTGGACCGGCCCGAGCTCGTGGCCGATTCGCGCTTCGCCAGCGCGGCGGGCCGGCGGGAGCATGACGCCGCCCTCGGTGAACTGCTGGCATCGGCGTTCCGCTCGCGCCCGGCGCGCGACTGGGAGGCCGAGCTGACCGCGGTCGACGTCGGGTGCGCGGTGTCGGAGACCTGGCCGGCGGAGGAGCCGCTGAAGAACGACGAAGTCGGTCGCGCCAGCGGCTACGTCGTGAATACCGTCAGTCCGGTCTTCGATGAGCACGAGCGGTTGGCGCCGCTGGTGCGTTTCTCCCGCTCGCGTACACGTGCACCCGGCGGGTGCACGCCAGGCCAGCACACGGATGCCTTGCTGCGCGAGATCGGCTGCGACGACGGAGCGATCGCCGACCTGCGTTCCCGGCGGATCGTCGCCTGACGTGCCAGAGATCGACGCTGCGGTAGAACGCACGGCGCTCCGGTTCGACGTCACCGAGGTAGTCGGCGCATCCTCGGCGCAGAGCGTGGCGACCTGGTTGTTCGTGCCGCCGGCCGACCGGATCGGACCGCATACCCGACTGGCGGTCTGCCTGCCGGGCGGGACCTACGACAAGCGCTACTACCATCTGGCGATCCCGGGACACCCCGGATACAGCATGGCCGAGCACCTCGCATCCGCCGGGCACGTGGTGTTGTCCGTCGACCACTGGGCGGTAGGGGACAGCACCCGTCCCGAGCGCGCTGCAGATGTGACGCCAGAGGCGGTCAGCGCCGCCAATCACGCGGTCACGACGCAGGCTCTGGACCGGCTTCGTGACGGGACGCTCACCCCGGCGCTGGCGGCTCTGCCCGACGCCGTGAGCATCGGCGTGGGCCATTCGATGGGGTCGATGCTCACCGTCCTCCAACAAGCGGCGCACCGATCGCACGCGCAGCTGGCCATCCTCGGCAAGTCGATGGTCTACATCGACCGGACCCACTTCGGCGCGGACAAGCACCCGGAGGAGACGAACCGGGGAGACTACGTGTGGGGTGACCGGGAGAACTTGCGCCGCGTTTTCTACTGGGAGGACGTGCCCGAGGAAGTGATCGCGGCCGATACCGCCGCGCAGGTGCCCGTACCCACGCTGTTGGCGGCGCGCACGCTGTCCGCCGACGTCTGTACGCAGGCCGCGGCGGCGATCGACGTCCCGGTCTTCTTAGGGATCGGCGAGCGCGACACGGTCGCGGCCCCGCGTGACGAGCCGCGGTACTACGGCGCCTGCCCGGACATCACCCTCTACGTACTTCCTCGATCCGCGCACTGTCACAACTTCGCCTCCACGCGTGCCCAGCTTTGGGATCGGCTGCTGCGCTGGATCCCCGCCGTCGACTGACCGTCCGAACTGGAGACCAGATGACCATGTCCGCAGACCCGTCACGGTCAGGCGAGGGCGCGACCGCCGCCTTGGCCGAGTTCGCGGCGACGACACGCTTCGCCGACCTGCCGGCGGACGTGGTGCACGGCGCGAAGCGCCTGATCCTCGACTGCGTCGGTTGTGCGATCGGCGGGGCCAGTCTCGATGCCGGCCGGATCGTGGTGGAGCTGGCCGTCGAGATGGGCGGTGGGCTCGGTACCGCGACGATCCTGGGTAGCGGCGGGCGCAGTGCGTCGCCCAGCGCGGCCGCGTTCGCCAACTGTTACCTGGGCAACGTGCTCGACGCGGACGACACGCTGCTCAATTCCGGCCATCCAGGTGTGCTGGCAGTGTTCGGCGCGCTTGCCGCCGGCGAGCCGGCCCGCATCAGCGGGAAGGAGCTCATCACTGCGGTGGCGGTGGGTTACGAGATTGCCGCGCGGGTGGGCTTCTCGCTACAGACCACGCATATCGGCGACACGACCTCGGCGGCTCCGGCCCGGACCGTGACCAGCGGGTGGCTCGGCTTCGGGGTTGCCGTCGCCGCCGCTCGTGTCCTTGGCCTCGACCCGAACCAGATGCTGCACGCAGTCGGCATCGCCGGTACCACGTCGCCGGTCGGCACAGGTGGTTCCTGGCCGCGGACGGTAGCGGGCAAGAACATGATGAAGTACGTCCCGTACGGCTTTCTGGGCGCCAACGGCGTACTGGCCGCGCAGCTCGCGTCGAAGGGGATGACCGCGACGCCAGCGATCCTCGAAGGGGACGACGGCTACTGGAACATCGTGGGCGCTGCCGGCTGCGACTGGGACCTGCTGGCCGGGCGCCTCGGGGACAGCTGGTATCTACCGCAGACGTCGTTCAAGCCGTACGCGTCGGGCCGTTTCTCCAACCTGTCCGTCGATTTGTTCCGGCAGTTGATGCGTGATCACGGGCTCGCGCCGGGCGAGGTGACCGCGGTCGAGGTACTCACGTTCCCGCGCGCGGCTGAGGACTGGTTCAGCGGCAACCGCGACCCGCAGACGCAGATCGACATGCAGTTCAGCATCCCGCTGGCGATCGCTGCCGCCGCTCATGGTTCGGACCTGGGGCCGCGATGGATGTCTGCCCGGCAGATGCACGACCCCGACATGCGCGCGTTCGCGAGCAAGGTGCGGGTGGGGCCGCACCCGGACAGCATTCCGGCGATCACCGCCCAGATCGCGGCGGAGGGGCGGTTCCGGCGAGTGCCTACCCGGGTGTCGATCCAGGCCCGGGACGCCACCTTCACCGCCGACGGTGACAGCGCCTGGGGCGATCCGTGGGACGAGCAGTCCCGGATGACCGACCAGCAGCTGGCGGACAAGTTCCGTACCTTCACCGACCAGAACCTTCGGTCGGATCGGGCGGAATCGGTGATCGACGTGGCGTTCGACCTGGACAACGTCGAGGACATCTGTTCGACGTTGGTGCCCGCGCTGCGGTGACGGCGCCGCGGCGCTGATCGGAATACCTTGAGCAGGGTCCCTAAGCGGATTAGGCTTCGTCGCGCATACTCGACCAGGTCGACGTATCTCGGCCCTGTCTGCCGGAGGTGCCTGTCGATGCGGGTGATCGTGGACTTCAGCCAGTGCGAGAGCAATGCATTGTGCATGGCCAGCGCACCCGAGGTGTTCGAGGTCCGTGACGACGACTTTCTCTATGTGCTGCAGGAAAGTCCCCCGGACGAACTCCGTGCGAAGGTCGACGAAGCGGTTCGCAACTGCCCGAAGCAGGCCATCACCGTTGAAGGGTGACCGTCGATGACCGTCGTCGAATCCGACATCTACTACGACCCGTACGACTACGCGATTGACGAGAACCCGCACCCGCTGTGGAAGCGAATGCGCGACGAGGCGCCGCTCTATTACAACGACAAATACGACTTCTACGCGGTGACCCGGTACGCCGACGTGCGGGAGATGTCGGCCGACTGGCGTACCTACAGCTCGCACCAGGGTTCGGTACTGGAGTTGATCCGCGCCCCCGACCTGCTTGAGCAGATCCGCAGCATCCTGTTCGAGGATCCGCCGCTGCACGACGTCCACCGCGGCGCGATCGCGCGGGCGTTCACCCGGCGGCGGATCGCCGGCCTGGAGGAACGCACCCGGGAGCTGTGCCGGGGCTTCCTCGACCCACTGATCGGGGAGTCCGGCTTCGACTTCGTTCGCGATCTCGCGTCCAGGCTGCCGATGATGGTCATCGGTAGCCTGCTCGGGGTGCCCGAACAGGACCAGGAACTGGTGCGCTCCTGGGCGGACGAGTCGATCACCCGGGACGAGGGTGAGACCGACTTCCGGATGGACGGGCAGCTGAAGATGCAGGAGTACTTCGCGGCGCTGCTCGCGGACCGTCGCCAGCAGCCTCGTGACGACCTCATCTCGGCGCTGACCGTGGCGGAGGTGGAGGACGACAGCGGCAGCCGGCGCCTCGATGACGGTGAGATCCTGCGGTTCGTCGGACTGCTGGCCGCTGCCGGCAACGAGACCACGACGCACCTGATCAGCAATTCGGGCAAGGTGCTCGCCGACTACCCAGACCAGCGCCGATTGCTGGTGGACAACCCCACCCTGATTCCGGCCGGGATCGAGGAGATGCTGCGGTTCGAGCCGCCGTCGCCGATCAACGCCCGGGTCGTCACTCGGGACGTCCGGTTGCACGGGAAGGTGTTACCGCAGGGGGCCGCGCTGATCCTGATCGTCGGCTCCGCCGGGCGGGACGAGCGGGCCTGGCCCACCCCGGACCCGGATATCTACGACCTGCGCCGCGAGTCGGAGAGTCACGTGTCCTTCGGGCACGGCATCCACTTCTGCCTCGGTGCGGCGCTGGCCCGGCTGGAGGGGAAGATCGCGCTGGAGGAGGTGCTGGCGCGGTTCCCCGAGTGGGAGGTGGACGCCGCGCGTGCGGAGCGCGTGCACACCAGCACGGTGCGGGGCTGGGCCACGCTGCCCGTCACGGTGTAGCCCTGTCCCACCGGCAACACCACGTCGCCGTGCACACGGTCGGTGTCCGCGGCTGCCCTCAGCTCTCGTCGGCGTTGCCGACCAAGCGCTTGCTACGGTAGAAAGGTCGGGGATCGACCGGTCGAGGAGACGACGGACCACACGTGGCTGACAAGCGCATGACCGAGGACGCCGTGGTGGCTGAACTGCGTTCCGGCATGACCATCGGGATCGGCGGCTGGGGGTCTCGGCGCAAGCCGATGTCACTGGTACGCGCGCTACTGCGGTCGGACCTGCGTGACCTCACCGTGGTGTCGTACGGCGGCCCGGACGTCGGGCTGCTGTGCGCAGCGGGGAAGGTCCGGAAGCTGGTCTACGGCTTCGTCTCGCTGGATTCGATTCCGCTGGAGCCGCACTTCCAAGCGGCCCGTCAGGCGGGCGCGGTCGAGGTCTGCGAATACGACGAGGGCATCCTGTACTGGGGTTTGTACGCGGCGTCGATCCGGCTGCCGTTCCTGCCGACCCGGGCCGGACTTGGGTCAGACGTCATGCGCTTCAATCCGCAACTACGGACGGTTACCTCGCCGTATGCCGACGCCGAGGAACTGCTGGCCGTGCCTGCGCTCCACCTGGACGCCGCGCTGGTGCACCTGAACCGGGCGGACACGGCCGGGAACGCGCAACTGCTCGGCCCCGACCTGTACTTCGACGACCTGTTCTGCGGTGCGGCCGAACGCGCGTACGTATCGTGTGAACGCATCGTCCCTACCGACGAACTCGCGGCCACGGGCGGTGCCCGTTCGCTGCGGATCTCGCGGCTCGCCGTGCACGGGGTGGTCGAAGCGCCGCGCGGCGCGCACTTCACCTCGTGCGATCCGGACTACGGGCGGGACGAGGCTTTCCAGCGCGAGTACGTCGACGCGGCCAAGGATCCGACGTCATGGTCCGCGTTCGTGCAGCGTTACCTCCGCGGCAGCGAGGCCGACTACCAACGCGCGGTGGCGGCCCGCACCGCGACCGCGGAGGCAACCAAGTGAGCACGGTGAGCCGAGCCGAACACTGCGTGGTCGCGTGTGCGGATGTGTGGCGGGGCGACGGGGAGATCGTCGCGAGCCCCACCGGCACGATCCCGACTATCGGTGCTCGACTGGCGCGGGCCACCTTCGAGCCCGACCTGCTGCTCACCGACGGAGAGGCGGCATTCGTGGCCGGCACCTGGGCAGCGGGCGCACCGGCGCCGGGTCCGGTGGAGGGGGCGTTCCCGTTCCGTACCGTCTTCGAAGTGCTCTGGAGTGGGAAGCGGCACGTGATGATGGTGCCGAGCCAACTGGACCGATTCGGCAACGCGAACATCTCAGCCATCGGCGACTTCGCCCGGCCGACTCGGCAGCTGCTGGGGGTTCGCGGCGCACCGGGGAACACCGTGAACCACCCCACCAGCTACTGGGTCCCCCGGCACCTGCCCCGCGCGTTCGTCCCGCAGGTCGACATGATCAGCGGGGTGGGGTACGACAGCGCGGCCCGGGCCGGCGTGACGGCGAGCCGGTTCCATCAGCTGCGGCGGGTTGTCACCGACCTCGCGGTGCTCGACTTCGCCACCCCGGACCACCGGATGCGGCTGGTCTCGGTGCACCCCGGCGTCACCGTCGCGCAGGTGCAGGCCCAGACCGGTTTCGAACTAGCCGTCGACGGCGACGTGCCGGCGACGCGCACCCCTACGCCGGAAGAGCTGCAACTGATCCGGGAGGTCATCGATCCGCGGGGGCTGCGCGATCGTGAGGTGCCGGCGTGACCAGGTACCGCCATGAGTAACCACGATCCGGCGCTGCACACGGCGATCTGTGACCTGTTCGGGATCCGCTACCCGGTGGTGCAGACCGGCATGGGTTGGGTGTCGAACGCGGAACTCACCGCCGCTACCGCGAATGCGGGCGGCCTCGGCGTGCTGGCCAGCGCCACCCTCACCGTGTCCGAGACCGATCGCGCCATCGGCCGGATCACCGAACTGACCGCGGAACCGTTCGGGGTGAACATGCGGGGCGACGCGCGCGACTTGCCGGAGCGAGCGAAACTGCTGGTTCGCCGTGGCGTCCGCGTCGCCTCGTTCGCGCTGGCACCGAACGAGCGTGTCATCCGCGACCTGAAGGACTCCGGTCTGGTGGTGGTTCCGTCGATCGGCGCGTTGCGGCACGCCGAGAAGGTCGCCGCCTGGGGTGCCGACGCGGTGATCGTGCAGGGTGGCGAGGGCGGCGGTCACACCGGCAGCGTCGCGACGTCCGTCCTGCTGCCGCAGGTGACCGCGGCGGTGGACCTGCCGGTGATCGGAGCAGGCGGCTTCCACGACGGCCGCGGACTGGTCGCGGCACTCGCGCTGGGTGCCGCCGGGGTCGCCATGGGCACCCGATTCGTGTTGACCCGGGAAAGCCCGGTCCCCGCCGCGGTGAAGCGGGAGTACCTGGCCCGGGGGGTCGCCGACACCGTGGTCACGCCGGTGCTGGACGGAATCCCGCAACGGGTCCTGCGCACCGAGCTGGTGGACCGGCTGGTCGCAGGCAGCGCGCTGTCCCGGTTCACCCGGTCGGTCCGGCACGCGGTGGCGTTCCGGAAGGTGTCCGAGCTGAGTTGGCCGGACTTGGTCCGCGAGGGTCTGCGCATGCGTAAGAGCCACGACCTGTCCTGGTCTCAGGTGTTGATGGCGGCCAACACGCCCATGATGCTGCGCGCCAGCATGGTCGAGGGGCGGACGGACCTCGGCACCCTGGCCAGCGGCCAGGTTGCCGGCGTCATCGACGACCTGCCCAGCTGCGCCGAGCTGATCGAGCGCATCATGGCCCAGGCGGACGAGGTGCTCGCTCGTCTCACCGGCCCCGCCGCGGCGGCGCCCGTCGACCGGAAGGCCCGGTGAACGTGCCGAATCCCATAGCCCCGACACCGCATCCGAGCCACGGACTGCTTGCCGGCCGCACCGTTCTGGTCACCGCCGCGGCCGGTACCGGTATCGGGTTCGCGACCGCGCAGCGTTGCCTGCAGGAGGGCGCCCGGGTCGCGATCAGCGATCACCACGAGCGCCGGCTCGCCGAGGCGGCCGAGCAGCTGGCCGAAGTCGGCGCCGAACCGCCGGTAGCGGTCAGGTGTGACGTCACGGTCGAGGCGGAGGTCCAAGGGATGATCGACACCGTGCTGGCTCGCTACGGCGGGCTCGACGTGCTGGTCAACAACGCCGGCCTCGGCGGCGACACCCCGCTGGTCGAGATGACCGACGAGCAGTGGCACCGGGTGCTGGACGTCACCCTGAACGGAACCTTCCGCTGCACCCGCGCCGGCCTGCGGCACATGGTGGCGCGTGGTTCCGGCGTCATCGTGAACAACGCCTCGGTAGTGGGATGGCGCGCCCAGGCCGGGCAGGCGCACTACGCCGCTGCCAAGGCAGGTGTGATGGCGCTGACCCGGTGCGCCGCGATCGAGGCCGCGCCCCATGGGGTCCGGGTGAACGCGGTGGCACCGAGCATCGCGCTGCACCCGTTTCTGGTGAAGGTCTCGCACGAGGAGTTGCTGGCCGACCTCGCGAGCCGGGAGGCCTACGGCCGCGCCGCCGAGCCGTGGGAGGTCGCCGACGTCATCGTCTTCCTCGCCAGCGACTACTCCGGGTACATGACCGGCGAGACCGTGTCTGTCAGCAGTCAGCACCCGTAAGGAGTGAACGTGATCACCAGTATCGACGCCGGAGGCGGCATCGCGGAAGTCGTCGTCGACTACCCGCCGGTGAACGCGCTGCCGGTGGCCGGCTGGTACGAACTCGCGGACACCGTGCGCGCGGCCGGGGCTGATCCGACCGTCCGGGTGGTCGTGCTGCGTGCCGAGGGCAAGGGCTTCAACGCCGGGGTCGACATCAAGGAGATCCAGGCAGACTCGGGGCATACCGCCCTGGTGGGGGCGAACCGGGGTTGCTTCGCCGCATTCGCCGCGGTGTACGAGTGCGCCGTCCCGGTGATCGCCGCGGTACACGGGTTCTGTCTCGGTGGCGGGATCGGCCTGGTCGGCAACGCCGACATGATCGTCGCGAGCGAGGACGCCACGTTCGGGCTGCCGGAAGTGGACCGGGGCGCACTGGGTGCAGCGACCCACTTGCTGCGGCTGGTGCCGCAGCACACGGCACGGGCGATGATGTACACGTCGGCTACCGCCACCGCTGCGCAGTTGCACGCGTTCGGATCGGTGCGTGCGGTCGTCCCGCGAGAGACGCTCCGAGACGCCGCGCTGGCGCTCGCCACGGAGGTGGCGGCCAAGAACCCGGCGGTGATCCGGATGGCCAAGGAAGCGTTCAACGGCATCGATCCGTGGGACGTCAAACGCAGCTACCGCTACGAGCAGGGCTTCACCTTCGAGCTGAACCTGTCCGGCGTTGCCGACGAGCTACGGGATTCCTTCGGCTCCGGGGACCGTTGACGTGGATCTGACCTGGCAGCCGTCGGAGCAATCCTTCCGCACCGAGGCACGCGAGTGGCTCGCCGCACATGTCCCCGGCCCGATGCCGTCTGGTGACACCCGCGAAGGGTTCGCCGCGCATCTGGAGTGGGAGCGCGCGTTGTTCGCCGCGCGCTGGTCCGCGGTCTCCTGGCCGAAGCGCTTCGGCGGCCGGGACGCCACGCTATGGGAGTGGCTGATCTTCGAGGAGGAGTACTACCGTGCCGGCGCCCCGCAGCGGGTGACGCAGAACGGGATCTTCCTGCTCGCCCCGACCCTCTTCGAGTTCGGCACGCCGCAGCAGCAGGAGCGGTTGCTCCCAAGGATGGCCGCCGCCGAGGACCTGTGGTGCCAGGGCTGGTCCGAACCTGGCGCGGGCAGTGACCTCGCGGCGGTGCGGAGCCGGGCGGTGCGGGACGAGGCGGCGGGAGGCTGGCTGCTGTCCGGGCAGAAGACCTGGACCACCCGGGGCGCGTTCTGCACGCACCTGTTCGGCCTGTTTCGCACCGACCCGGACTCGGCGCGGCACCACGGTCTGACCTACTTCCTGCTGCCGTTGGACGCGCCTGGCGTGACGGTGCGCGGGTTCGAGCGACTCGACGGCGACGAGGGTTTCGCCGAGGTGTTCTTCGACCGGGTCTTCGTCCCGGACCAGGATGTGGTGGGAGACGTCGATCAGGGCTGGCGGGTGGCGATGGCGACCACCGGTTCGGAACGCGGCCTGACGCTGCGCTCACCCGGCCGATTCATGGCTAGCGCCCAGCGCCTGGTCGAGCTGGCCCGGCAGCGCCCGAGCGACCAGCTGCGAGACCGGGTGGTGCAGTCCTGGATCGAGGCGCAGGCGTACCAGCAATTCACCCTGCAGCAGGTCACCGGGATCGTCGACGGGAAGCCCAGCGGTCCGGAGTCCAGCCTCAACAAGATCTTCTGGTCCGAGCTGGATGTCCGGCTCCAGGAGACCGCGATGGACCTGCTCGGCGAGCACGGCGAACTGGACAGCCCGTGGAGCCGTGGCTTTCAGTTCGCGCTCGCCGGCCCGATCTATGCAGGCACCAACGAGGTGCAGCGCAACGTCGTCGCCGAGCGGCTGCTCGGCTTGCCGAGGGTGTGAACGATGCGATTCGAGGTAGGCGCCGAGGCGGCGGCGCTGCGCGACGCCGCGGCACAGGTGCTGGCGGGCCAAGCGCCGGTCGCGGTGCTACGGGCCGGTTGGCCCGGTGGGGACCCGGGCGCGCCGGCCGCGGCCTGGCGGCGGGTCGCCGACACCGGGGCGGTCGGCGCCCTCGTCCCGGTAGCCGCCGGTGGGCTGGGACTGGACGAGAACGCCGTCGTCCCGTTGCTGGAAGCCCTGGGCTACAACGGGTTACCGGTCCCGGCGGTGGAGACGATCGCGATCGGCGCGCCGTTGCTCGCGATCGCCGGCAGTGACCGTCTCCAGGGCGTGCTCGACGGCGACTGCCAGGTGGCCGCGCAGCTCGGCGACTCGGACCTGCTGCCGTTCGGCCAGCGCGCCGAACTCGTCATCCTCCGCCAGCAGGACACGCTGCGGGTGTACGAGCGCACAGACCTTGAACTCACCCCCTGCGTCACCGTGGACGGATCACGGGCACTCGCCCGGGTCGGTCAGCTGCGGCGCGGCGGCAGCACCCTGGCGGCTACCCCGGGCGTGGTGGCGTCGGCCTGGTGGCGCGGGGTACTGGGCACCTCCGCGCTGCTGGTCGGGTTGGCCGCCCGGATGCTCGAGCTGACGGTCGGGTACGTCCGTCAGCGCGAGCAGTTCGGGGCGCCCGTCGGCAGCTTCCAGGCGATCAAGCACGCGCTCGCTTCCGCGTTGGTGGCGGTCGAGTTCGCCCGCCCGGCAGTCCTCGCCGCAGGCTGGGCGCAGGCTGCCCGCGTTCCGGATGCAGCCCGGCAGACCTCGGCCGCGAAGGTGCTCGCATCCGACGCGGCCCGGCTCGTCGCGCGTACCGCGATCCAGTGCCACGGCGCGATGGGCTACACCACCGAGTACGACCTGCACCTGTTCGCCAAGCGGGTCTGGGCACTCGCGCCGAGCTGGGGCGACCCGGCCTGGCACCGCGCCCGGATCGCCGAGTCCCTAGGAGTCTGAACACGATGGACGATGTCGTCCGGTACCAGCGCGACGGCGTGATCGCGCGGGTCACCATGAACAGGCCGGAGTTCCGCAACGCGCAGAACTCGGCGATGACCTACGCGCTGGATGACGCGTTCTACCGTGCCGCGGCGGACGACGAGGTGAGGGTGATCGTGCTCGCCGGCGAGGGTAAGCACTTCTCCGCCGGCCACGACATCGGGACGCCCGGCCGGGATCTCGACGAATCCTTCGCCCGCCGCGCCGGCTTGTGGTGGGACCACGTCGGCAAGTCCGGGGAGGAGAGCCGTTACGCCCGCGAGCAGGAGGTCTACCTCGGTATGTGCCGGCGCTGGCGCGAACTGCCGAAGCCGACCATCGCGCAGGTACAGGGTGCGTGCATCGCCGGTGGCCTGATGCTGGCGTGGGTGTGTGACCTGATCGTGGCCGCGCAGGACGCGTTCTTCGCCGACCCGGTGGTGCGGATGGGTGTTCCCGGAGTGGAGTACTTCGCGCATCCGTGGACGATGGGGCCCCGGCAGGCGAAGGAATTCCTCTTCCTCGGCGAACGAATCGACGCCTCCCGGGCGTTGCAACTGGGGATGGTGAACCGGGTGGTGCCGCCGGACCGGCTTGCTGCCGAGGTGACCTCGATGGCCGACAAGATCGGGGCGATGCCGAGGCTGGGGCTGGCCCTGGCGAAGAAGGCGGTGAACCAGTCCGAAGACGCGATGGGGCTGCAGATCGGCATGGACAGCGTGTTCGGGCTGCACCACCTGGCGCACGCGCACAACGCGGAAGTCGGTGCCGACGCGCTCGCCGGCCACGACGCGCGCTCGATGCGGGACGCGCAGCGGCGCAGTGAGGATCGATGAACGGGGTGGAGGGCCGGGTGGTGATCGTCACCGGTGCCGGGCAGGGGCTCGGCCGTGAGCACGCGCTGGCGTGCGGGCGACACGGTGCGCGGGTGCTGGTCAACGACGTCGGCCCAGCGGCCGAGACGGTGGCGGAACAGATCCGCGCGGCCGGTGGTACCGCGGTGGCCAGCACCGGTGACGTGAGCGACTGGGGCTACGCCGAATCGCTGGTGCAGCAGGCGGTCTCGGAGTTCGGTGCGCTCGATTCGCTGGTGAACAATGCCGGCATCAACCGGGACCGGATGCTGGTCGGGATGAGCGAACAGGAGTGGGACACCGTCCTGCGCGTCGACCTCAAGGGGCATTTCGCCCCGATGCGGCATGCCGCGGCGTACTGGCGGGAACGCAGCAAGTCGCACGGCTCGGTGAACGCGCGGATCGTCAACACGAGCTCGGGTGCGGGGCTGATGGGCAGCGTCGGCCAGGGCAACTACGCCGCGGCCAAGGCCGGTATCGCGGCGCTCACCGTCATCGCCGCGGTCGAATTCGCCCGGTACGGGATCACCGTCAACGCGATCGCGCCGTCGGCCCGTACCCCGATGACCGAGGCGGTGTTCGCGGAGCGGATGCGAGCGCCGGAACACGGCTTCGACGCGATGCACCCGGGCAACGTGTCCCCGCTGGTGGTCTGGTTGGCCGGCGCCGAGTCCGGCGAGGTGACCGGGCGGATGTTCGAGGTCGAGGGCGGCACCATCGGTGTCGCGGATGGCTGGCAACACGGTCCGTCTATCCAGAAGGACGGCCGGTGGGACCCCGACGAGATCACCGGCCCGCTGCTGGCCCTACTCGACAAGGCCCCGGCCCCGGCCCCGGTCTACGGGGGTTGACTCCGGTGCCGCATCCCGACGACGAGCGGTTCCGCGCCGAGGTGCGAGGGTGGCTCGGCAGCGCCTTGACCGGTGAGTTCGCTGGCCTGATCGGCAAGGGCGGGCCCGGTCGGGAGCACGAATTCGTCGAGGAACGGATGGCCTGGGAACGCCGCCTGGGTGCGGACGGCTGGATCGGGATCGGGTGGCCCGAGTCCGACGGCGGCCGCGGGCTGCGCTGGCAGCAGCAGGTGATCTTTCACGAGGAGTACGCCCGGGCCGGCGCGCCGGCCCGGGTGGGGCACATCGGCGAGCAGTTGCTCGGCCCGACGCTGCTCATGTTCGGTACCGCACGCCACAAGGCCCGGTTCCTGCCGGGCATCCTGGCCGGTACCGAACTGTGGTGTCAGGGCTACTCGGAACCGGGTGCCGGTTCCGACCTCGCCGCAGTCCGCACCCGCGCCGACCTGCACGACGGCGCCTGGCACGTCAACGGGCAGAAGGTGTGGACCTCGCTCGCCCAGTTCGCGGACTGGTGCTTCGTCGTCGCCCGGACAGACCCGTCATCGCAGCGGCACCGGGGACTGTCGTACCTGCTCGTCCCGATGCACCAGGCAGGGATCGAGATCCGCCCCATCATGCAGCTGACCGGGACGTCGGAATTCAACGAGGTGTTCTTCGACGACGCCCGGGCCGCGGCCGAAGACGTGGTGGGGGAGCCGGGCGACGGCTGGCGGGTCGCGATGGGCACCCTGGCCGTCGAGCGCGGCGTGTCCACCTTCGGGCAACAGATGGGGTTCGAGCGCGAGTTCGACGCGGTGCTCGAACAGGCGCGGGCACTCGGCAGCATTGCCGACCCGGACATCGCTGCCCGGATCACCGACGCCTGGATCGGCCTGCAGGTGCTGCGTTACACCGCGCGTGCCCTGCTCGGTGCGCCCGCCGGGACGACGCCCGGGACCGAGGCGAACGTGGTGAAGCTGTTGTGGGCACCCTGGCATCAGCGGCTGGGCGAACTCGCCGTGGACGTCGCCGGTCCGGACGCCACCGTGGTCGGGCCGGGCTATGACCTCAGTGACGCGCAGCGGCTGTTCCTGTTCACGCGTGCCGACACGATCTATGGCGGGTCGAACGAGATCCAGCGGAACCTGATCGCGGAGCGCCAGCTCGGGCTGCCGAAGGGATGAACCCGATGCCCCAGGCCATCGGAGCCGAGACGCCCGAGCAGACCGCGCTGCGTGAGTCGGTCCGCGAGCTGCTCGCTCGCGGACCGGGAGACTCGCTCTGGTTCAGGCTGGCGGGTCAGATGGGCCTGGCGGCGCTGGCCGTCCCGGAGTCTGCCGGTGGGGCCGGCGCGGGCCTGGCCGAGGTCGCGGTGGTCGTCGAGGAGCTCGGCCGGGCGCTGGTCCCGGTCCCGTACCTGTCCACCGCGTTGGCCGCGGCGGTGCTCGGTGAGGGTGACGAGCGGGCCGCCGCGACGTTCCTGCCCGCGCTGGTGTCCGGGGCCGGTACGGCGGCGCTCGCACTGCACGGCGACGTGCGGTGTACCGCGGGCCGGCTCGACGGCGTGGCCGATCATGTCCTCGACGGCGGCGGTGCCGGAACGCTGTTGGTCCGCGTCGGCACGGAGGTGCACGTCGCGCGGGCGACGGACGCCGACGTCACCCGGTCCGAGACGCTGGACCAGACCCGCGGCCAGGCCTCGGTCCGGTTCCGGCAGGTACCGGCAGTCCGTACCGGTCTTGCCGCGGACCGCGTCGAGCAGTTGGCGCAGGTATTGCTGGCGGTCGAATCGGTCGGCGGCGCCGAGCACTGTCTGGCGGCGACTGTCGCGTACCTGAAGATTCGGGAGCAGTTCGGACGGCCGATCGGCTCGTTCCAGGCGCTCAAGCACCGGTGTGCCGACCTGGCGGCCGAGGTCGCGTCGGCCGGGGCGACGGCCCGGGCCGCGGTCGCGGCAGCCGGGGGAGCGGATCCGGCCACGGCGGAACTCCCGGTGCTCGCGCCGCTGGCGAAGCGGTACTGCGCCGAGGTGTTCCTGCACGTTGCCGCCGAGATGATCCAGTTGCACGGCGGCATCGGGTTCACCTGGGAGCATGAGGCGCACCGTTATTTCAAACGGGCCAAGAGCACCCAGCTGTTGTACGGCACGCCGGCCGAACTGCGCCGGGTGATCGGTACCCGGGCCGGCCTGACGGGTTGAGCGCTACCGCCGGGCTATGGCTGCTGTGCCTGCGCGGCGGCGACGAACCAGGCCGGGATCTCGCCGCCGCCGTGCACCGCGAGGTCGGCGCCGGTGACGTAGCTCGCCAGCGGGGACGCGAGGTACAGACATGCGGCGGCGACGTCCGATCCGGCCGCCATCCGCTGCATCGGGATGGTGCGCGCGACCGAGGCGCCGCCGTCGGTGCCGTAGTGGCGGGCGGACTGCTCGGTGAGGATCATGCCGGAGCTGATGTGGTTGACCCGTACTCTCGGTGCCCATTCCAGCGCGAGTGCCCGGGTGAACTGCAGCAGCCCGGCCTTGGCAGCCGCGTATGCGGAGGTCAGCGGGGCCGGCCGGTACGCGGCGACGCTGCCGATGTTGACGATCGCCCCGCCGGAATCCTGCCGCTGCATCACCGCATTCGCCTGCTGCGCGACGTAGAACGGCGCCAGCATGTTCAACGCGACGATCTTCTCCACCGTCCGCGGCGCGAGGGTCGCGGCCTCGCCGTTCGACGAACCGCCGGCGTTGTTCACCAACACGTCGAGCCGGTCGTGCCGGCGCACCGCCTCGTCGACGACCCGGCCAGCCTGGTCGGGGTCGCGGACGTCGGCTGCCACGAACGAGGCACTGCGGTCCTCGGTGCCGGGCAGGTCGTCCGGCTCTCGACGTCCGCAGACCACCACCTGCGCGCCGGCGGTCAGGAATGCCTGCGCGATCACCAGGCCGATGCCGCGGGTACCGCCGGTCACGGCGACAACGCGACCGCGGAAATCCGTCGGGTCGTGCACGCCCACTCCTCAGCCGAGTCTCTCCACGATGGTGACGTTCGCCTGGCCGCCGCCTTCGCACATGGTCTGCAGTCCGTAACGGCCGCCGGTGCGCTCGAGTTCGTGCAGCAAGGTGGTCATCAGTCTGGCCCCGGTGGCGCCGAGCGGGTGGCCGAGCGCGATCGCGCCGCCATTGACGTTCACCCGGGCCGGGTCGGCGCCGGTCTCGGCGAGCCACGCGAGCACGACGGATGCGAAAGCCTCGTTGATCTCGACCAGGTCAATGTCGGCGAGCGACATCCCGGCCCTCGCCAGCGCGTGCGCGGTGGCCGGGATCGGAGCGGTGAGCATCCAGATCGGATCCGCGCCCCGAACCGAGAGATGGTGGATCCGGGCCCGCGGGGTCAAGCCGTGGGTGCGCAGCCCTCGCTCGTTGACCACGAGCAGCGCGGCCGCACCGTCCGAGATCTGGCTGGCACACGCCGCGGTGAGTCGACCCCCCTCCGTCAGTACCGGCAGTGAGCGGATCTTGTCCCGGTCCGGCTCGCGGGGCCCCTCGTCGGCGGCGAGCCCGAAGCAGGGCTCGATCTCGCGGTCGAAGCGTCCCTCCGCCCGGGCTAGCAGCGCGCGTTCGTGCGAGGCGA